>CAZOTB010000017.1:0-12519 GCA_964582645.1 uncultured Verrucomicrobiota bacterium
GCGCGGTCAGAACACTTCACGATCGTGAACCATACTGACCGCGTAGGACCATGCCGGCCATTGGGGGACGATGCGCCTGGTTGCATTCACTCCAACCGCCTGCCATACTCCCCGCGCTCATGGACACAGCCATCAACGAATGGGTGAGTCTGCTGACCCGTTGGCTTCACATCATCGTCGGTATTTCGTGGATTGGACAGACCTGGCTCTTCATTCGTTTCGAACGCAGCATCGAAAAACCGCCGGACACCAAACTTCCCGACAACGTGGCCGGGCAGATGTGGATGGTGCATGGCGGAGGATTTTTTGTCGTCGAGAAGCTGACCGGGCTGAACAAGCTGCCGTTCAAACTGCACTGGTTCAAGTGGGAGGCCATGCTCACGTGGATCACCGGCATCCTCCTGCTCGCACTGGTTTATTATCACGGTGGCCTGATGGTCACGGACGATTCGCCCATCGGCAAAGGGGCTGCAATCGGAATCAGCCTCGGCGTCTTACTGCTCGCGTGGCCCGTCTATGAATTGCTCTGGCGTTCGCCACTGGGACGAAACGAAATCGTCGGCTCGCTCTGTTCCTACGTGCTGGTGCTGGCGGTGGCGCATGGATTGAAACATGTGTTGCCCGCGCGCGCGGCGTTCTTTCACATTGGCGCAATCTTTGGCACGATCATGGTTGCCAACGTCTGGCTGCTCATCATCCCGGCGCAGAAACAAATCGTGGCGATGATTGCGGGAGGCAAGCCCGCCGACATGGCGCTCGCGCAACGCGCCCGGCAGTCGTCCAAGCAAAACTCGTTCATGGCGGTGCCGTTGATTTTCATCATGATCAGCAATCATTACCCCACGGCGTCGTACGCCCACAAACACAGCGTCTGGCTGCTGGCAGTCTATCTGATACTCGGATGGTTCGGATCGAAGGTGATCCGGGAGGGTTTGGGCGGACTGATGCCGGGCGCGAAGAAAGCGTAACCGTGCCCACACTCGATCAACTCAACCAATTCAGCCGCGAGGAATTCGTGCGCATCGTCGGGCCGGTCTTCGAGCGCTCTCCGTGGATCGCCGAGGCGGCATGGGCGAAACGGCCGTTTCCGACGGTTGACCATCTCCATCATGCGCTCTGCGAGGTCGTGTGGAACGCGGGTGAAGCAAAACAGGTCGCGTTGATCCAGGCGCATCCCGATCTGGTGGGCAAACTCGCTCAGCAAGGGAAGCTCACAGCAGAGTCCACTCGCGAACAGGCCAGCGCGGGACTCGACCGTCTGAGCGCGGACGAGATCGCGACGTTTGAGACGTCGAACAAGGCGTACCGCGAGAAGTTCGGTTTCCCGTTTGTGATCTGCGCCCGGCTCAACAGCAAGGAAGCGATCCTGGACGGGTTCAAGACGCGTCTGAATCACACCCGCGCAGCCGAGATCGAGACCGCGCTTGAGGAAATTGGAAAAATCGCCAGACTGCGACTCGTGGATCTAGTGGCGGATTGATATGGCCGGCAAACTCAGCACACACGTCCTCGACACCGCCCACGGGAAGCCTGCGAGCGGCATGAAGATCGAACTCTGGTCGCTCTCACCGCAGCCACCGAAGTTGCTCAAGACCGTGCGCACGAACACCGACGGTCGCTCCGATCAACCCCTGCTTGCTGCCGACGAGATGAAGCCGGGCGAGTACGAACTGGTCTTCCACGTGGGCGACTATTTCCAGACACGGAGCTTTCTCGATCGGGTCCCCGTGCGATTCACCATCACCGATCCCGGCGCGAGCTATCACGTGCCGCTCCTTTGCTCGCCGTGGTCCTATACGACATACCGGGGAAGCTGAAATCATGACGACGCAAGCGCTGGCCCGGAAGGTGATGCGCCGCGCCGACCTGCTCGGCAAGATCAGCGACGAACCCGGTCGCCTTACGCGTCTTTCGTGGTCGCCTGCGATGCATCGTGCCAACGACCAAGTCACGCGCTGGATGCACGAAGCGGGCATGACCGCCCGCGAAGACCCAATTGGCAACTTGATAGGACGCTGGCCTTCTTCAAATCCCAAGGCGAAAACATTTCTCATCGGCTCGCACCTCGACACTGTGCGCGGTGCCGGCAAGTACGATGGTGTGCTTGGCGTGTTGGCCGGGATCGCTTGTGTCGAACGACTGCGGCGTGAAAGAAGGAAGCTGCCATTCCATCTCGAAGTCGTCGGTTTCGCGGATGAAGAGGGGGTGCATTTTCAATCCGCGTATCTCGGCAGCGGCGCGTGGACAGGCTCGACCACACGCGCGGATTTACAACGCAAGGATGAAGACGACGTTACGCTGGCCGAATCCATCCGCAGGTTCGGTGGCGATCCGGACCGGCTTTCCGAGGTCCGGCGACGACGCGAGGAACTGCTCGGCTACGCCGAGGTTCACATCGAACAAGGCCCCGTGCTGGAAAGCCGCAGAACCGCGGTCGGCGTGGTGACGCACATCGTTGGTATCACGCGCGCCCGGCTGACGTTTCGCGGCGTTGCTGGACACGCGGGCACGACCCCGATGGATCTGCGCCACGATGCCTTGTGCGCGGCGGCAGAATTTGTGTTGGCCGTGGAAGAGTTCGCCCGCGAGCGCAAGGGGCTGGTTGCGACCATCGGCGAGTTGAATGTCACTGCCGGCGCCGTCAATGTCATTCCCGGCAGCGTGACACTCAGCCTCGATGTCCGCCATGCCGACGACCGGCGGCGCGGTGCTGCATGCGCGCGCTTGCGTCAACTGGCCGGCAAGATCGGCACCAGGCGAGGTGTGCGGGTGGATTGGCAACCACGCGCCGAAACCAAGGCGGTCGCATGTTCCTCCCGGCTTGTGGGATTGCTCCGGCGTGCCGCAGGGCGATTTCAGAAACGTGTCCCGATGTTGATCAGCGGTGCCGGTCACGATGCCGCTGAACTGGCGAGGCTCACGCCGGTGACGATGTTGTTCGTGCGCTGCAAGAATGGCATCAGTCACAACCCGGCTGAATCGGTGCAAGCGAGTGACGTTGCTGTGGCGATCGAGACGATGAACGATTTCCTCGATTTACTGGCCCGTCGGGAGCGAGAGTGAACGGGCATCGCGGTGGCATGCAACATGGTCGAATGAGAAACCTATGCTGATTCGAATCGCAGTATTCCTGAGCGGCGCCGTGTTGATGGCGGTGGAAGTCCTGGCGTTCCTGATCAACGCGACCACCTTTGGCAGCGCGTGGCGCGAGATGACCGCCGTGATCGCCGTGTTCCTCGCGGCCATGAGCGCGGGTTACTGGTTCGGCGGACGACTCGGCGACCGGTATCCGCGGCCACTCACGCTGGTGTGTACGCTGGCGGGCGCGGGGTTCTTCGTGCTGCTCGTGCCGGTGCTGGCCACTCCCATCAAGCGAGCGGTGTTTGATTCCACCCTGCCGCTCTCCATCCACAGTCTGTTGGCGTCGGTGCTGATTTATTTCGTGCCGACGCTGCTGTTGGCGGCGACGTCGCCGATCGCGATTCGGTTGCTGGCTCGGACGGTGCAACGAACCGGCAGCGTGGCCGGAGGAATCGCCGCGCTTTCCACGGTCGGCAGCATCGCAGGAACGATCGTGACGGGCTTCTACCTGATCGAGGCGTTTGCGGTGTACTCCATTCTCTACCTGCTCGGAGCCACGCTGCTGATCATGGCGGCGCTGATCGTTGTCGGGCAACAAACAGACCGGCTCAAACCGGGCGTGACGCTGGCGTTGCTTCTCTTCTGCGCGACGAGCGTCACGGCCGAGCCACGTGTCCTCTATGAACGCCAGTCTCTCTACAATCATATCCTGGTCACGGAGGATCCGGGTGTCGAGCGACGCATGCAGTTCAACACCACGCGCCAGACGACGATGCATCCCACGCGGCCGTTGGAGGGATTTCTCGAATACGTGGACTACGCCTACTGCGCGTTGCTCTTCAACCCCGAGATCCGGCGCGTGCTCGTGCTCGGTCTGGGCGGCGGCTCGGTGCCGAAGCGGTTTCTGCATGATTTTCCCAACGTGCGCGTGGACGCGGTCGAGATTGACCCCGTGGTGGTCGAGGTGGCGAGAGAATATTTCGCCCTGCCCGCCGATCCGCGCCTGCAGGTGTATGTGCAGGATGGCCGGGTGTTTCTAAAACGGTCACCCCACCGGTACGACCTCATCATCATGGACGCGTATTCGGCGACACGATATGGGCTGGCGGTGCCGCGTCACCTGACCACGAAGGAGTTCCTCGAGGAAGTCCGCGATCACCTGACGCCGAATGGCGTGCTGATGTTCAACGTCGCGACGTACCTGAGCCGATACGACAACCGCATGGTTCGCGCCGTCTCGCGCACCATCGCCGCGGTCTTTCCGTCGCAGTACGCCTGGGATGTCGAGACCACATTGAACACGATGATGCTCGCGCCCAAATCGCCGCACCGGTGGAGTCGAGAGGAACTGATGAATCGCGCGGAGCAACTTGTCGCATCGGGCACGATCACGCTGCCCGCGTTCACAAACCGCGTCGCACGACTGCGCACGGGCTTGTATCGCGTGGACGATGTCCCTGTTCTGACCGACCAGTATGCGCCCGTGGACCGGCTGATGCTCGAACCGGAACCGGAGTAAGCAACGGCTCCCTGCTCAATCAATGAGTTCGTACGCCGGCAAGGTCAGGAACTCGTCAAACGCCGCGCTCTTCGACATGCGCGTGAACAACGCCGCCGCCTTCTGATACTGGCCGCTCGAGAACCGCTTCTCGCCGACCTCCGACTTGATGCGCTCCATCTCCTGCGGCAGCAACTGGTCGTACACCGCCGCGCTCACGGCGCGCCCATCGTCGAGCTTCGCGCCGTGCCGGAGCCATTGCCACACTTGCGCGCGCGAAATCTCCGCCGTCGCGGCGTCCTCCATCAGGTTGTAGAGCGGCACGCAACCCAATCCGCCGAGCCACGCTTCGACGTACTGAATGCCGACGCGGATATTCGTTCGCAATCCGCCCTCGGTGATCGTGCCCTTCGGCACGGCGAGCAGGTCCTTTGCGGTCACGTTCACGTCGGGACGCTGCTTCGCGATCTGGTTCGCTTGCGGCATGTGTTTGTCGAACGCCTTCAACGCCACGGGCACGAGCCCGGGATGCGCCACCCACGTGCCGTCGTGACCATCCGTTGCCTCGCGCTCCTTGTCGGCCAGCACCTTCGCCAACGCCTCCTCGTTCGCTTTCGGGTCGCTCTTGATTGGGATTTGCGCCGCCATGCCGCCCATCGCGTGCGCGCCGCGACGATGGCAATTCTTGATCACGTTCAGGCAATAGCTGCGCATCATCGGGGTGGTCATTGTCACCTGCGCGCGGTCGGGCAACACGAAGTCCGGCCTGTTACGAAATTTCTTGATGAAGCTGAAAATGTAATCCCAGCGTCCGCAGTTCAGCCCCGCCGAGTGATCGCGCAACTCGTAGAGGATTTCCTCCGTCTCGAACGTCGCGAGGATCGTCTCGATCAGCACCGTCGCTTTGATCGAGCCGCGCGGGACACCAAGTTCCTCCTGCGCCATGCCGAACACATCGTTCCAGAGGCGCGCTTCGAGGTGGCTCTCCATCTTGGGCAGGTAGAAATACGGCCCGGTGCCGCGCTGGAGTTGCTCGCGCGCGTTGTGAAAGAAGAACAGTCCGAAATCGAAGAGGCTGCCGGACATCGGTTTGCCATCCACGAGCACGTGCTTTTCCGTCAAATGCCAGCCACGCGGACGCACCATCAGCGTCGCCGTCTTCTCGTTGAGCCGGTACTGTTTCCCCTCCGGGCTGGTGAAGTCAATGGTGCGACGGACGGCATCGCGCAGGTTGATCTGGCCGTTGAGATTATTCTGCCAGGTGGGCGAGTTGGCATCCTCGAAGTCCGCCATGAACACCTTCGCGCCTGAGTTGAGCGCGTTGATGACCATCTTGCGGTCCACCGGCCCGGTGATTTCGGTGCGCCGATCCTGCAAATCCGCCGGCACCGGCGCGACTTTCCAATCACCGTCGCGGACCGCTTTTGTGGCCGGTAGGAAATCCGGCAACATGCCCTCATCCATCTCCTTCTGCCGTCTGGCCCGGCGTGCGAGCAACGTCTCGCGCATGGGGTTGAATTCTCGCTGCAATTTCGCGAGGAATTGCAGCGCATCAGTCGTGAGAATCTCCGCGAAGTCGTTGTTTATCGCGCCTTTGACTGTGATGCTATCGGGCATGTGCTCCTCTCTTTCGTCCGTGCAGTTTGAGAGTAGCAGTGGAGCGGCGATTTGCTAGTCTTTTGCTCGACCATGAGCGACTTCGATTTGGTGCTGCGTGGCGGCACGATCGTCACGTCCGAAAAGATCGAGCGCGCCGACATCGCCATCGGCGATGGCACAATCGCTGCCATCGGCGCAGTGAGCGGCTCGGGCCAGGAGGAAGTGGACGCGCGCGATCTGCACATCTTCCCCGGCTACATTGACGCCCACGTCCACTTCAACGAACCGGGGCGCGCGCACTGGGAAGGGTTTGAGACCGGCTCGCGCGCGTTGGCGGCGGGTGGCGGGACATTGTTCTTCGACATGCCGCTCAATTCGATCCCCCCGATGACTACAACCGAGGCGTTCGATCAAAAGCTTTCTGCGGCCCGCGGCAAGTCGCTCGTGGATTTCTGCCTCTGGGGCGGACTCGTTCCCGGCAGCCTCGACCAGCTCGCGCCTCTCCACGAACGTGGCGTGATCGGGTTCAAGGCGTTCATGGTGGACAGCGGCGTGCCGGAGTTCGAAGCTGTAAACCACAAACAGCTTCACGAAGGAATGAAACGCGTTGCGTCGCTCGGCTCGATTGTCGCCGTCCACGCCGAGTGGCCCGCGATGATCAAACGCCCGCCGCTGGAGCGAAAGACCGTTCGTGATTTTCTGGAGTCGCGTCCGGTGAAAGCCGAGCACGAAGCCATCCGCGTCGCACTCGATCTGGCGGGCGAAACCGGCTGTGCGTTGCACATCGTCCACGTCAGCGCCGGATCGAGCGTCGAGTTGATCACGAACGCGAGACAGAAAAGCGTGAACGTTACCTGCGAAACCTGCCCGCATTATCTTCTGCTCACCGACCGGGACATGGAGCAGCTCGGCGCAGTGGCCAAGTGCGCGCCGCCGTTGCGTCCCGGCTCCGAGCAGGACCTGCTCTGGGAACAACTGCGAACAGGCGCGATCCAGTGTATCGCTTCGGATCATTCGCCCTCGCCGTGGGACTTGAAAGACAAGGCCGACTTCTTCCAGGTCTGGGGAGGCATCTCCAGTTGCCAGCATGCCTTCCCGCTGTTTCTCTCGGAGGCGCATCACCGGCATGGCTTCGACCTGAAGCTACTCGCCCGGCTCACCTCCGCCAGCATTGCCGACCGCTTCGGCCTCGCTCCGCACAAGGGCCGCATTGCCGTCGGCGCGGACGCGGATCTCGTTGTGTTGCGTCTCGATGAAACGGTCACGGTGAAGCAGGCGGGCTTGCTCTATCGCCACCAACACAGCCCGTACATCGGACGCAAGGCGCGAGGCAAGATCCTGCGCACGGTTGCCTGCGGACGCATGGTCTTCCTCGAAGGCAAAATTGTCTCGCAACCCATCGGGCGTTTGGTCAAACCTACGCGGCAATCAACATGAGCACGTACCCGCTCGGATTCAGCCGCACCGTCATCAAATCGCGATACGCCCTGCTCGACCCCGCCGGCTTCGTGCCCAGTGCGATGCCGGGTTGGACGAATTGCGTCTTCACCGTCCTCATTTGCCCCGCGATGGGCGCACGATTCAACCAGCACCTCGTGACTTTTCAGCGCAACGGCACCGGCCACGGCGACACGGGCGCAAACGAAGTCCTCGCCTATCTCGTGGACGGGTTCGTCCTCTTCCGTCTCGGCAAACAGCGACAGCTCTTGAAGCCCGGGAGCTTCGTGTTCCTGCCACCACGGACGGAGTTTCACTTCGAGTCAAAAGGGCCGGGCACGCGCTTGTTGCTCTTCGAAAAGCAGTACGAGCCGCTTGCGGGTATCGCGCCGCCGAGCGAAGTCATCGTTGGACACGAATCGAAAATCCCCGGCCAGCCCTTCCTCGGCGATCCTGACGCGCGGTTGCAGGCGCTGTTGCCTGATACACCCGCATTCGACATGGCGGTGAATATTTTCACCTACCGGCCCGGCGCGACGCTCCCGTTCGTCGAGAGCCATATCATGGAGCACGGCTTGATGATGTTGAAAGGCCAGGGTGTCTATCGTCTCGACGCCGACTGGCATCCTGTGCAGGCGGGGGATGTGATCTGGATGGCGCCGTACTGTCCGCAATGGTTCGTGTGCTCGGGCAAGACTCCCGCCAGTTACATCTACTACAAGGACGTGAACCGCCATCCGTCCGCGGGGTAGAACTCAAACCTCTGTCGGATTGCTGATCGTGCGGGGGCTACTGCTTCCTTCTTATGTAGGCATGCGTGGCGGTGCCGTAAAATATCTCGGCCGCCTCCATGATCGTTTCGGACAACGTCGGGTGCGGGTGCACGGTCTCGGCGAGGTCGCGGACCGTCGCGCCCATCTCGATGGCGAGGACGGCCTCCGCGATCAACTCACCGGCGCCGTGCCCGCAGATGCCGACTCCGAGCACGCGCTCGGTTTCAGGCTCGATGATGAGCTTGGTGACACCATCGGTCTTGTCGAACGTCAAGGCACGGCCCGAAGCCGCCCACGGGAACTTGGCGATCTTGACCTCGATACCTTTCGCTTTCGCTTCGGCTTCGGTCAGTCCACACCATGCCAGTTCGGGTTCGGTGAACACGACCGCCGGGATGATGCTCTCGAACTGGGTCTCCTCGCCCGTGATCACGTCCACCGCGATCCGTGCTTCCTTCGACGCCTTGTGCGCGAGCAACACCCCGCCCGCGACATCGCCGATGGCGTAAATGGCCGGGTCGCTGGTTTGCTGCTTCGAGTTGACCTGGATGAACCCTTTTTCGTCGCGCTGGACCTGCGTGTTCTTGAGGCCGAGATCATCGCAGTTGGGGACGCGTCCGACTGATACCAACACGCGGTCATAGAGTTCCTCGACCTGCTTGCCGCCGAACTCCATCGCCACTTTGATCTGCTTGCCGCTGGTCGCCATCTTCAACACCTTCGTGTTCGTGCGCAGTTCCCGGAAATGTTCTTCCACGTATCGGATCACCGGCCGCGCCAAATCGGCGTCGGCACCCGCGAGAATGGAAGGCAGCGCCTCAACCACGACGATCTTGCTCCCGAGCGCGGCATAGACGGTGCCGAGTTCCATTCCGATGTAGCCACCGCCGACGATGAGCAGGTTCTCGGGGATGTCCTCGATTTCGAGCGCTTCCCGGGAGGTCATGACGCGCGGGTTGCCGAGATCGAATGTTTTCGGCATTGCCGATTTCGATCCCACCGCCACGATGGCCTTCTCGAACTCGATGAATTTCTGTCCCGACTCGGTCTCAACGCGCAACTGCTTTGAGCTTTCGAAATGACCCCGTCCGTGCAATACCTCGACGCCGCGTTTCTGGGCGAGTCCCCGGATTCCCTGGCCGAGTTTTTCGAGAATGGATTCCTTCCACGCGCGGAGCTTTTCGATCTCGACTTTCGGGCTGCCAAAGGTGATGCCGCGCGCCGCGGACTCCTTCGCCTCGGGGATCAGCTTCGTCGCGTGCAGCAGCGCCTTGGACGGGATGCATCCGCGGTTCAAACACACTCCGCCGAGCCGTTTGTCGCGCTCGACGAGGATGACTTTGCGCCCTTTGTCTGCGGCATAGAACGCCGCGGCGTATCCGCCCGGGCCGGCGCCGACAACGACAATTTCGGTCTTGGTCGCTTCCATTAAATCCTCACGTCCGCTTCGCTGAAGTTCTCGATTGCCTGTACCAGGTCGGCGATGAATCGCGCGGCGTTCGCGCCGTCAATCACGCGGTGATCGTAGGAGACAGCGAGAGGCAGCATCGTCCGCGGCTCGATCTTGCCCTCCCGGACAACCGCTTTCACCGCGCCGCGGCCCAGACCGAGAATGGCGACCTCGGGTTTGTTGACGATCGGCGTGAACTGCCCGCCGCCGATGCCGCCCTGGTTGCTGATCGTGAACGTACCGCCTTTCATTTCATCGGCGGTGATCTTGCGCTCCTTGGCCTTGTCCGCCAACTGCGCCAGCTCGATCGAGAGCTGAAGGATGCTCTTCTTGTCCACGTCGCGCAGCACCGGCACCATCAAGCCGTGCTCGGTGTCCACGGCGATGCCGATGTGGCAGTACTGCTTGAACACGATCTCCCCGGCCGCGTCGTCGTAGCTGGCGTTGAAGATCGGGTGTTTGGCGAGCGTCGTCGCCAGCGCCCGCAACACGAACGATGTCACCGTAAGCCGCGCGCCCTTTTGTTCGTACGCGGCGATGTGCTTCTTCCGCAGATCGAGGATCGCCGTGATGTCGGTTTCGTCGAACTGCGTCACATGCGGGATCGTCGTCCACGAGTCGGTCATCCGCCGTGCGATGGTCTTTCGCAACACCGATGCCTTCGCTTTGCGGATCGGTCCCCATTTGGAAAAATCAATGCTCTCTGTGACCGGCTTTGCCGGTGTGGGAGCGCCCCCGGCTTGCAGCCGCTGAATATACGCCCGCAGGTCCGCCATCACGATCCGTCCCCCGCGCTCGCTGCCGGGGACTTTCGTCAGGTCAATCCCTAGTTCGCGCGCCAATCGTCGGATCGCCGGTGATGCGGCGGGGCCAAACGCCGATGCGGGTGGGGTTGTAGTGGCCGCCGTCACCGGCGGCAATTTCGGCAAAGCAATCTCCGCCGGAGTCGGTTTCGGCGGTCCTCCTGCAACCGTTGTTTCCTCCGCCAGTGAAAGAATCAGTTGTCCCACCGCGATCTTGTCCCCGGCGCGGACGTGGATTTTCGTGACTGTCCCGGCAACAGGCGACGGAATGGATGCGACCGCTTTCTCGCTTTCGAGTTCGAGCACCGCCTGGTCCGCTTGGACGCGATCGCCTTCCTTGACGAAGATGTTGACGACCGAGCCCGAGTCGGCCCCTTCGCCCAAGCGTGGCAGTCTAACGTCCATGATGGTTCCCCTTCATGCGCGTCGCCCTGTCTAACCCCAAACCACCGGGAATTCAATCACGCGAAAGAGGCTTTTCTTTGGAGTCGGTTTGTCTGAAATTCGGCACATGGCCAATAATGCTGCCAAGACGCTCGTGCTCGACAACGCCGTGCTCTGGCCCGGGGACGGGCGGGAGTTTGCGGGACATGTGGTCCTGCGCGAAGGCACGATCGCGGAGGTGGGCGACGGACTGTTCAGCGTTCCGCCTTCAGGCGGCAACCGGCCCGGACCGCCTGAAGGCGGAACTCTGAATGTCGTCAACCTTGGCGGCGCGTTTCTCTCGCCCGGGCTGATTGACCTGATGTTGCTCGGCGGATTTGGCTGCACGATCACCCGCGAAGGCCCCTCGGAGATTCTCCGCGGTGCCGCGCGACTCGGTGTGACGAGCGTGCAGTTCTGCGGTGGGATGCTCGGCGCGACAGCCAACCTCGAGTACGCCCGGCGCATCCGGGAGGCGATGCGCGCGGACCAACCCGAGGCTGCCCGCCTGCTGGGATGGTATCCCGAGGGCCCGTTCCTGGATCCAAAGCTGACCGCTGCACGACCTGAGAACGCGATTCCGCCGACGGCGCAAAACGTGCGCGCCTTTCTCGATGCCGCCCGTGACACGTTCCCGATGATCAACATCTCGCCCGGCCTCGACGGCGACGTGGACGCGATCCGCGCGTGCGTGGCGGCGGGGAAGATCGTTTCAATGGCGCACTCGAATGCTTCCGCCGAACGCACGCGCCGCTGTCTCGATGCCGGCACGTCGGTGCTCGGTCATTTCAACTGCAACAATCGCGGTCGCCTCGACGAAGAAGGCCGCCGGGTGCCGACACTGGAGGAAATCGCGCTCATTGATGACCGTGTTCGTTTCATCCACATCATCTGCGATGGATGCCACACACAAGACGATTTCGTGCGACTCTGTCTCCGGGCGCGCGGCATCGAGCATCTCTGCGTGGTGACCGACGCCCAGCCGCAAGCCGGTTGCGCCGACGGCCCGTTCCCGGCCGAGGACGGACGCACCTTCGTCAAGGCCGGCCCCGTTGCCCGCACGATGGAAGGCCGGTTGGTCGGCAGCACGTGGATGTTGCCGGATCAGTTCCGCAACTTTCTCCGCGTCACCGGGTTGCCCCCGCGAGAAGCGATCCGCGCCGTCACGCTCAACCCGGCCGCATCGCTGGGTCTGGAATCCAAGGTGGGAAGAATCGCACCGGGCGGCGCTGCTGATCTGGTGGCTTGGGATCGTTCGCTGCGCGTCCGGCGCGTTTGGATCGGGGGGCGCGAGGTCTCGGAGGTAGCCGCCTTGTGCGAGGTGGCGTGGTCCTGAGCCAGCAAATTGGGCGGGTTTCCAGCAGTTCGTGATTGACAATTCGCATACAATACCCTACAAGACGAGGCAGTATTATACGGTACTGTATGGCGCTGGAATTACAGATCGAGCGAACT
>CAZOTB010000017.1:12529-55983 GCA_964582645.1 uncultured Verrucomicrobiota bacterium
ACAAGCAGATTCAGACCTATCTGCGACAGCAAATTCGCGCGGGCGCACTGAAACAAGGCGAGCGGTTGCCTTCCAACATGGAGTTGGCGCGCAAGTGGGGAGTCAGTTGCACGGCGGTGCAGCGCGCGCTGGCTACATTGACCAGTGAGGGATTGCTCGCGCGCGCGCCTCGGCGGGGCACTTACGTCCGTCCCTCGACTGAGAAAGCGTCCATTGGTGTGTTGTTCGGGCCGAGCTTGTCGGACGAGTGTGCTCACTTTTACCGCGCCGTACTTCAGTCGCTTCGAACGGAATCGGACAAACACGGCTGGACCTGTCGCGCGTATGACGGATTGACTGCAGCAGAAGGACGAACGGAGTCGCAATCGGCGCACGTGCGTCAACATTTTTTGCAGGACCTGACGAACTGCACGTTCAAGGGAGCGATCATCATCTCGCCCGAGCTTCGTTGGTTGCAGGAACTTACTCGCAGGGCGAATCTCCCTTTCACGGTGTGGCATTCCAGCGAAATATCGGACGTCGAGTTTGATTGGTACCGATTCGGGTGGGACATCGCCCACCATGCTGCGAACCAGGGGCGTCGCCGGCTGGCCTATCTGCGTTCCCGTTGGCATCAATCGAAGGAGACCGATGATTTGGACGGCTTGCTCGACGCCGTACGCGAACTCGGTCTGCCGCAGCCCCGGATCGAATCCATGGAACTGACCGGTCAGGCCGGGCAGGAGGAACGCGAGGCGTTCCAGCGAGCGATGCGATTGATGCGCGAGTGGAACGACCGCGATCCCAATACCCTCGGCCCCGACGCATTACTGGTGAACGACGACATCGTGATGCGCGCCGTGGCGATGGCTCTGATGCAGGTGAGAATCGCAGTGCCCGAGCGATTGCTGGTGTATTCGCAGGCCAACGATGGCGTGGCCATCCACTATGGTTTGCCGGTGGCTCGGTACGAATTTTCGACGCGGGAGATCGCCCAACAACTATTGGGTCTGTTGGCAAAACGGATCATGGGCGAGCCGCTCCCGGATTTGCCGTTTTCGATTCGCGGCCGGTTGAAGGAGGCAACAGCCTGAACCGCACATTGTCACAACCAAGAAAGGGAAACATATGAAGTCGTTGCTCACCATGATGTCGGCGTTGGTTCTATTGGTGGCGGCCGGTACCCGGTCCAGCCAGGCACTGTTGATCACAAACCACTTCAACACCGACCCCGGCTGGGCGGGTTCGTTCAACACCTCGTTCGGCAACAATTACGGCTACAGCGCCGGCACTGCGAACGCGGGCGGCTCAACCGGCGAGGTGGGCGGGAGCTTCGTGCGACGCAACCACGAAGATTACTACGCTGACTTCGGCTTGGGCGGGCTGGGCACCGGCTACTTCACATTCGGCTACGCGCTCGAAGGCTCGGGCAAGTTCGATCTCACTTCGGCCAATGTCTCCACGATGAACAACGTTGTGGGCATCGGTCATCGAAACGACGCGTTGAGTGACCGTTCGTTTGTCGGCATGGCTGTCATGGAACCGAACATCCTCGGCAACTACTTCCGGGTCGGCGCGGCGGTGATTCGGACGGATGGAACGCAATACCTCAGCACGCTCGTGAATCTTCCTATTAACGGGGACTACTGGTTTGGTTACACCTACAATCCTGCGGGCGGCGTCAACGGACAGGGTCAACTGTCGCTTTCGGTCACCAACGCCTCGACCTCGAACGCGTTCACGATTGACCTGACCGCCGCGGACCGCGCGATCGGGGCCAAGTTTGATTCCTGGGGCATCGGCGGGTTACCCGCTCCCAACAGCTCCGCCAACAGCGGCGATGTGTGGATGGACGACGTGATCTACACCGCGGTGCCGGAGCCGGCGGGGGTGGCGTTGCTTTCGCTCGGCGCCTTGTTACTCTGGCGGCGACGATGAGGGCAAGGAAACAGATGCTCGATGCTGGATGCTCGATGCTGGATATCCAGAATCCAGCATCCAGAATCCAGCATCGCTTCGCCTTCACGCTCATCGAGCTTCTGGTTGTCATCGCCATCATTGCCATCCTCGCGGCGATGCTGTTGCCGGCGTTGCAGGGGGCAAGAGATTCGGCGAAGAGCACGAGCTGTCTCAACAACCTGAAACAACTCGGCCTCGCCTTCCAAATGTACCAGGACGACCACAACGGTCTTTTCCCTGCCGTGAGTAACCCCAGTGTCTTAAACAGTCCGTACAATGGCGCAGCGATGCTTGGACGGTATTACTCCAACAACAAGGCCGTGCTTCGTTGTTCCACCGACAAGACCCAGAATGAACTGAGTTACTACGTGAACGAGTATCTCGTGAATGAGTGTCCGCTGTGCGGCATGAAGTTCCAGGACGTCAAGAGGCCTGCGAACGTCGTGCTCCTTCGAGAATGGCAGTACGCAGCCGCGGTGAACACTGCAACCAATTGGCCTTACGGGCTTGGATGGTGGCCGGCCTTTTTCCCCGGACAGGTGGCCCATCGCAACGGCTCGAACATCCTGTTCGTAGATGGCAGTGTCCGCTGGTATCGAACGCCCGACCTCAATTGGGCCGACACCTGGCCGCAATACCAGATCAGCGCCATCTACACCTACTGATCGCCCGTCTTTGGTCCAAGCCCGGCAGCGTCACGAAATGAAACTCTCACCGTGGCTCGCGACACTCCTGCTCGTTAGCACAACCGTGGCGGCGGCCGAGTCCCACTACTGGGAACTCGGCGTCGGCTCGTACGGCGCGATCAGCGGACCGGACGACACATGGTCTGGGTTCACCGACCTCGACCGCGCGCGGATGGACTGGGTGTTCGTGATGCTGGGCAGCCACAACACCACCGGCAAGGAACTCAACCGGCTCCTGAAGCTCAACCCCAAACTCAAGATTGTCGTGCGCCTCTGGCCCATCGCGAACCTCGGCCAGAAAGAAAACCGCGGTCAGGCCACCTTCCTTGATTACCTCTACGCGGATGGCGTGAAGGAAAAGCTCCTGGCGGAGACGACGCGGCAGATTCGTTCCATCCTCGATCCCATCGAGAATCCCGGGAACGTCGTCGGGTTCACCTTCCTCGAAGAGCTGCCGATGCATTTCACGGGCGAGGAACTGACCAGCACCGATCCCGACAAGCTGCCTTGGGCCCTCAAGCACTATCAGAAACAGATCGAAGGTGAGCGCGGCAAACCGCTTCGTTGGGACGCCGACGCGCGGCGTTGGTGGGGCGGGAAGTTCGTCCAGGTAGTGAACGAGATCAACGCTCATATCAAGAAGGAGTCCGGCGGGCGTCGGGTCTTCGTGTACATCCAGACCAACCACGACATCCTCGACTACTACCCCGACGGCCACGACCTGAACCAATCCAATCTCCTGCCATTCTATTACAAGGACGTGATCAAGCCCGGCCTCGCCGACGGCCTATTCGCCTACGCCAACAACGCCGCGATTTGGAAGCGCTACACTGACCTCGCCACCAAGAACAACTGGTTGTTCTTCTCCCAACTTGCGCACCCGGGCGTCATGCGACTCTCCACATCGTGGGACGAGTCCGTCCGACTTGTGAGCACCAACTTGCCGCAGAACCTAGGCTACTTCTTCTACTGCGAAGGCAACTGCCACCGTCGTGCGTTCAACGACGATCCTGCGATCCCCGACGACGACAACTTCCGTCCCGCCAGCATCCCTTCGCATGTTCGGCGGTTCACGGCACAGCGAGACGTGGGCGTGGATGTCGTGAAGCGCAGCCTCGTCCCGACACTGCAACTTGAGTACAACACTGAGACCACAAAGCCTGGCGATTGGGTGTTCTTCAACCTGCTCGTTCACAACGTCCGCAACTCGTCGTGGCATCTCAAGCCCGACGACCTCACGCTAAAACGCGTCAAGGTCACCATAGAACCACCGTCTGAGCTTCCACTCGAACCGATGAACTCGTTCCCCGCCACCGTCGAAATGGGTGACATCGAGGCCGACCAGGTCATGAACATCATGTGGTGGGCGCGCGCCAGAAAGGATGTCCGCATCGGCAAAGACAGACCCGTTCGCCTGGTGCTCGAAGCCGACAACTGCCCGCGTGTGGAGTTGACGAAAGAGACGGTGAGTTCCATCATCGAGCCGCCGCCTTTTCGGGAGGTGCGCCGATCGGGCGAGCGGTGGACATGGCCCGCGTATCATTTCAAGACGAACGATGAGATGCCGACCACCATCACGGTGCAGTGCCTGCGCGACGCCACCACGAATCCGCGTCTTACCATTGACGACGCCCGGGTTCTCTGGCAGGGCTGTCTCACCAACGGGCAGACCCTCGTCATCGGCCCGGGAAGAAAGGCGTTGTTGAAGGATGCAACGACACCCGAAGGCCGCGACGTCTCCGACCGGCTCGGCGGCTGGCCTGCACAGATCGAAGGTTACCGACTCAACACCATCAGCTACCACGACGACGATGTGCCTTCCCCGTCCCCCAAGCTCCGCATCACCATTGAGCCACACGCGAAACCATAGCGCAGGAGCGGACCCATGATGACACCACCAATCGCCATCATTGGTTGCGGCGGCATGGCCCGCGCCCACGCAACGGCGCTGCGCACGTTTGGCGGATTCGAACTCGTGGCGGCCGCCGACCCGGCCCCCGAGGCGCGCGCCGCAATGCAGAAGGTGGCCGGCACCATTCGACTTTATCCCGACGCGAGCGAGATGTTGCGCCAGGAGCAGCCCCGGCTTGTCATCGTGGCCACGCCGGCGCCATTCCACGCCGAGTGCAGCATCGCGGCGTTGCGGGCGGGAGCGCACGTGCTCTGTGAGAAACCCATCGCCATCACCCTCGCCGAAGCCGACCGTATGCTCGCCGCCGCGCGTGAGACCGGGCGGTTGCTGTTGATTGACCACCAGTTTCGCATCAATCCGCGCACCCAGGCGACATTGCGGATGGTGCGCGCGGGCGCTATCGGCGAGATGCGGGCGCTGCGTTGCGCCGCCAAAGGCCGGCATGGCGGATGGGAACTCGTCGAGTCCGGCACCCACCTGTTCGGCATCGCGATGCTTTTCGCCGGCGCGCCGCGCTGGGTCGCCTCGGAAATCTGGATGAAGAACCGACCCGCGACCGCCACCGACATCGTGGACAGCCGCACGGTCGGTCGCCTGCCATCTGGGCCGGTCGTCGGAGAGCGGGTGCACGCGCTGGTGGGGTTCGAGAATGGCGCGGTGTTGCACGCCGAGTTCCTGGACGCGCCCTCAAACTTGTTCGTGCAGGTGCAGGGCACGAAAGGCGTGATCCACGTACCCGTTGGCGCGGCGGCGGCGCAGCCGTTCCTCAGCGCGAAGCCGTACGCCGACCCGAACGACCCCGCCGCGCAATGGCATCCGATCCCGGTGGAGTGGGACAAGTGGGGACAGGAACACAACGCCTACACCTACGATCTCTGGGCGCAATGGCTGGCGAACCCCGCCGCGCGTCCGCTCGCCGGCGGCGGAACGCATCCACTGGACGCCGAGCACGGTCGCGCGGCGCTGGAGATCATCCACGCTGCGTTCGAGTCTCACTTTCAGGGCGGGAACCGGGTTGCACTGCCGCTCGAACACCGCGATCATCCGCTGGAGCGGCGGTGGAAAAGAATCGAAGGACACCGATGAACCAGAAACTACCACTCGTCTTTTTTCCGAAATCGTTTCGCTCGCTGAACGTCGAACAACTCATCGCGCTGGCGCACAAGGTCGGCTTCGAAGGGTACGACATCTGTTGCCGTGCCGGCTTTGCTGTCAATCCCGACAACGTCCGCACCGCGCTCCCGAAGGCGGTGAAGGAGTTCGCCCGCGCCGGGCTCGTCGCGCCGATGGTGACGGGCGAAGGATCGTTGCTCGAACCGAGCGACTCCACCGCCGAGCCGATTCTCGCCGCGATGCAGGAGGCGGGCGTCGGGTTGCTGAAGCTGGGTTACTTCCATATCAATTCGGCGACGGAAGATTACTGGGAGAAGGTGGATGCCATTCGCCGCACGTTCGCCGGCTGGGCCAAGCTCGGCGAAGGTTTCGGGGTGAAAATCTGCTACCACACACACTCGGGCCCGACCAGCATGGGCATGAACGCGGCCGCCGTCATGCACCTCGTCAACGGTCTCGACCCGCGCTGGATCGGCGTCTATCTCGACCCCGGCCACCTCTTGATGGATGGCGAGCATCCCGCCATCGCCGTCAACATGGTGAAGCGGTACCTGGCCATCGTCGGCTTGAAAGACATGCGCAAAGAGCAGAACCCGGTCGGCTACGGCTACCGGATGATGTTGTGCAAAACGGGACGCGGTCAGGTGGACTGGCCGGCATTCTTCGGCGCGTTGCGCCAAGTTGCATTCACCGGCCCGCTCTCCGTGCACTGCGAATACAATCGCAACTACCCGCCGCACCCATCGGGCGAACATCCGGATTACGTGCCCTCGCTGGCGGACGAGGTGCGATTCTACCGGCAGTGGCGGGATGCCGGTAAACCATGAACGCCCTTTCCCCCGCTCAACAAGCCCGGCTCGACATCCGCGAGAAACGCCACACGGGCACAACGCACGGGATCGCGCTCGGCTACGTGGTCTGCAATCTTGTGATCGTGCGGCAGGCGCTGGCGTTCGAGTTCCTCCTCTACTGCCAGCGCAATCAGAAGGCGTGTCCCGTGCTCGAAGTGACCGATCCCGGCTGCTACGAACCGAATCATCTCGCGCCCGGCGCCGACTTGCGCACCGATCTTTCCCGCTACGCCATCTATCGTAACGGCGTCCGCGAACCCGACCGGAGCGACCTCCTCGATTTGTGGCAGGATGATTTCGTGGCGTTCCTCATCGGATCGGGGATGTCGTTCGATGGCGCGTTGGAACGGGCGGGCGTGCCAACCCGTGGCACGCGCTGGGTGGTGCGCACCAACATTGAAACCGCGCCCGCAGGCCGGTTTCACGGGCCGCTCGCAGCGACGATGCGCTGGCTCACGCCCGCTCAGGCCATCACTGCCACGCAGGTCACCGCCCGGTTTCCGCAATGTCACGGCGCGCCGATTCACGTCGGCGACCCGGCCTTGATCGGCGCGGACCTGGCCCGTCCGCTGTTCGGTCCGACCGTGCCTCCGCTCCCGGCAGGGTTGACCACCGTGTTCTGGGCGTGTGGCGTAACGCCGCAGGAAGCAGCGCTGGCGGCGAAGATTGATTTCATGATCACGCACGCCCCCGGCTGTGGGTTCATCACCGATCTGCTCGCCGACCGGTTGTGTCTCCCGTGATGAACTCCGAGAGCCAAGACCTGCGCAGCTTTCTGCGCTTGTTGGAGCAGCAGCGTCCCGCCGACCTCGTCCGTGTTCACAAACCTGTCAGCGCGATCCAGGAGCCGACCGCCCTTCTCCGTCGGCTCGAACTGGAGGGACGTCACCCCGTCGTGTGGTTCGACAAGATTGGCCATTCCGCGATCCCGCTGGTGATGAACGTCCACGCCACCCGGGAACGACTCGCGCTTGCGCTCGGCGTTTCCCCGGCTGAGATCAATGCCACATATCAGCAGCGCATCCAGAAACCGATCGAGCCGGTATTGGTCAGCACCGGGCCGGTGAAAGAAGCGAGCAGCCCCGACCTCCGCGCTCTTCCGATCCTCACGCCCTCGGCCAACACCACCGCGCCGTACATCGGCGGCGGAATCGTCGTCGCGCGCGACCCGATCGGCGGCGCTCGCAACCTCAGCTACAACCGGCTCATGGTGCGTGGACCAAATCGGTTCACGTTTCATCCCGCGCCGGGGTTGCATCTGCACAAGATTTGGCAGCACGCCGTGGCACGCGGCGAGGAACTGCCCGTGGCCGTCATCCTTGGCTATCATCCCGCTTTCGCGTTGGGCACGCTCGCCAAGGTGCCGTTCGGCGTGGACGAATACACCTGCGCGGGCGCGCTGCTGCAATCGCCGATACCGCTCGTGCGATGCAGAACCGTTCCGCTCGACGTGCCCGCCAACGCCGAGATCGTCATCGAGGGTCGCGTGTTGCTCGGCGTGCTCGAAGAAGAGGGGCCTTACGATGAGTTCACTGGCTACGCCATGCCGGCAACCCACAAGCCGGTCATCCAAGTCACCGCGATCACCCATCGGCGCGAGCCGATCTTCCAGGACATCATGGGCGGTGGCGTCGAGCATCTGCTCATGGGCAGCATCCCGAAAGCGGCCACCATCGAGGCGCGGCTGCGGGCAAAGTTCTCATTTGTACGTGCCGTTCGCCTTCCACTTTCCGGTTGCGGGAGACTGCACGCGGTGGTGTCGGTCGGCCCGGTCCAGCGCGGCCAAGTGAAGGAATTGATCCGCGGGTTGTTCATGATGGATCATTTCCTGAAACACGCGTGGGTTGTGGACGCCGACGTGCACGTGGACAGCGACCGCGAGGTGCTCTGGGCCATGTCCACGACCTTTCATGGCGATCGCGACATGATTGTCGAGTCGGGCAAGCCCGGCACCGATCTCGATCCGTCGGCAGAGAAGGGAATCGGCGGCAAGGTCGGCTTCGATTGCACGCGTAAGAAGTCAAACTTTCCGCCGCGTAACGCGATCAGTCTCGCCGCACTGGAAAAGATGTCACCCGAACAGTGGATCGAGCCCGGCCGATGAGGATCCGGATTGTGCTGGAAGCGACTGCGGCTGGCAACCCTTTGGGCTGCCAGCCCTACAATTGTGATCGCCACCAGATTGTAGGGCGCGAAGCCCGCAGGGTTTCGCGCCGAGCGGAGATGGGGGTCGTGAAGCAGCTTGTGATTGCCGTGGTAATGCTCACGCTCGCCGGGTCGGCAGGTGCAGCCGACACAATATTCTGGACTACCGGCCGCGCACTGATGCCGGGCTGGGGTTTGTACCCGAACGGCGAGACGTACGGCGGCACCAGGTCGCTCGACCAATACTCCGCGTGGCGCGCGGGCAGACTCACTTGGGTGGCGGAGTTTCCTGAGGATGGTGACTACACGATCTTCATACGGCGCTACGCGGGATATGGACACGTGAACGTCACCATTGACGAAGGTCCGCTCGTGTGTGGCGGCAGAGGCTGGACGATCGTGGATAACCAGTCCAATGACCGCTACCGCTGGGAGCAACTCGGCCGGGTTCGCGTGACGAAAGGATCGCACCACGTTGATCTCGACATTGAGGGCATGTTCGATGCGATTGTCTTCACCACCAACGCCGCGTTCGATCCCGGTAAGGATTCGTTGCCCGAGCCGGTGAAGAATCCGCTCCTTCGCGCACCGCGCCGGTATCGTGATGATTCGCACCTACGAAGCGCTGCCGGGCGCCGAGGGTTTGTCGTGAGTTCGGTCTCGTCATACGAGGAAATGCTGAACGATGCCGTCCCGACGACGAACCAGCTCCTCCAAACGCTCCGTGTCTGGGGCGCAGCAAACCAGTACGTCAACGGCACATTCACTGTGCGCGCATTGCGCGCGACCGAACCGCTTACCGTGACGGTCTCGCAACTTGTCGGGTCGGACCACATCCGCATCGGTGCCGCCGAGATAGACCTGCGCGTCGTTCATCTGCGCCGGCGCACGCTGAGCATCATCGAAACCGTCGCGCGAGGCGTGTTGCTGCCGGACTTGCTGTTGCGCGACGACCGCACCGGCATCCCGCCGAAGGGAAAGCAGGGCGGCTACGGCGGCGGACGATGTGTGACGGCGATCCCCGTGCACGAGAGCCGGCAGTTCTGGCTTACCGTTCACGTGCCGCAGGGTTCTCCCTCGGGAATCTACCGGGGCACGATCCGTCTCTGGTGTACTTTGTTTCGAAACATGTCGTTGCCAGTGGAGGTCGAGGTGCTGCCGATTGAACTCAAGCCGGTCGAAGGCTACTACACCATTTATCATTGCTCACACCCGATCCCGCCCGAGGTGCGGAAACTCGACGGCAATGTGGTCTCGGCTCAACGTTATGCCGCTGAACTCAAAGACCAGGTGCGCCACGGCTGCAACGCCGCCATTCTGTACGGCGACGGACGCACGCTCCATTACGCGAAGGAAGCCGGCACGACGCAACCGCCCGTGCTCATGCCGTGGCCGTCGTCCGATGACCGCGGCCCACACGACATGGCCACGGCGAAGGCGATGGGCTTTCCCGATCTGTATCATTACGGCGTGGATGAACCCGCCGGCGAACGCATCGCCGTCTGTCGCCGCGAGGCCGAATGGCGGACCAAGAACGGCTACCACATGTTCGCCGCGATCAACAGCCGCGAGGGGTGGGAAGCGGTCAAGGACGTCGTGGATCGTCCCGTCCTTTCGATGAATGTCTTCAGCGGTCCCGACAACACCGACGTGTTGTACGCGCGCGGCCGAGGATTCGTTCCCGTTTCCTACTGGATGGGTTCAACTCACTATCCGCTCTGGTATCGCGCGCTCGCCGGACTTTACAACGCCCGCTGCGGCTACCTCGGCGCTGCGCCTTGGGCGTACCAGGATTTCACCGATCATCGCATTTGGGACGAGAACGATTGGTTGCACGCTGTCGCGTATCCCGATGAGTTCGGGCAACCAATCCCGTCGCTCGCGTGGGAGGGATTTCGCGCGGGCGTGGACGACGTGCGCTACTTGCAGGCGCTCGACCGCGCCATTGCGAAGGTGGAGCGTCGGTTGAAAGAACCGAGTCCCGGGGCCGGTCTCGCAGACGCGCTGGCGAATGCCCGCAGGGTGCGCGCAACACGGTTCGAGTCCATCACCGGACGCTTGCACGAGTACATCCCCGCCTTGAAGCCCGATGTATTGGATGCATCGCGTCGCGAGGTGGCCGAGGCAACCATGGTGCTTGAAAGGAATACGCGGTGATTCAAAGGAAACTCGCTCCCGGGCTGTACAAACTCACCGTCGAGGCGGATGGGCGCGACTTCGATTGGGAAAGCCTCTATTTCACCCTGAACGAGTTCGGCAACTTCAACCGGCGCACCGGCCCGTGGGACTTCTCGCTCGAAGGCGGCCTGCCGCCGGTCGTGCCCGCGTACTGGGTTTGGCTCAACGGACGAAAGCTCGGCCTGTGGTTCTTCAACCGACCCAGCGTCCGGCAACTTCGCGCGAAACAATTCAAAGGCGAGGCGCAGTTCTGGATCGAGCGCGAAGGTGACTACGAAATTCGCTTCGAGCCGTTTCGCAAGTTCACGGTCTCGTGGACGAAGACGGAGTTTCGCGTCAGTCCGGATGACCGATTGCTCGACCAGCTTCCTTTCGGATCCGAAGCGGACCGCGGATTGCAGCGATTGTTCGACGCGGCCTGCTGGGAACGGCTCCGCCGCAACCTCGATGATCCCGCGTTTCCGTACGGCGCGCTGTTACGCGGAACGTTCGATTGGGCGTTCAAGCAGGACGCCAGCATCGCGGTGCCCATCTTGGCCGCAAGCGTCCGGCTCCGACACGATGCAGCTTCGCTGGAACGGACGCGGCAGATCATCTCGAAGACGCTGGCCTTACCGGCTTGGGGAAACCCCAACCCCGGCGGCTACAGCCACAACGGCGACATGAACGTGGCGCAAATCATCTTCGACCTGACGTTCGCGGTAAACTTTCTCGCTGACGAACTCGGGGAGCCGCTGGTGAAGGAGATTTTGTCGAGACTGGAACGGCAATGCGAAATCTTCATGGACCTCGCCCTCCTCCAACACGGCTATTGGGGCGGTTCGATCTTGCAGGGACATGGCTTCATCAGCTTTCAATTGTTCACCGCCGCCGCCTACGGACTGCTCGATTGGCTGCCGCGCGCGGAGCATTGGTTGCGGTTCTGTCTGCCGCGCATGGAACGCTCCTGGCGTGCGTTGCCGACCGACGGCGTGATCCCAAGCACCTCGTATCACCGGCTCGATCTTCACGTGGGACACTTGGCGGTGTTGCGGGAACTGCACCGACAGGCAACGGGCGAGGACATCTACGATCGGCCTGCGTTTCGCAAGGTGCCGGAGTTCCTGGTCGAGTCGTACCTGACGGAAACGTGTCAGTTCTGGCACGCGGCACCGCGCGGAGATTACACGGAGCACTTGGCCGGGCACGCCTTCCTGGATCAGATGGCGCGGACGTTTGGCGATTCCGATGCGGCGTGGTTGGCGCGGGAAGTTATTCGAGCCGCGGCGAGGCTTCCCGGCGACAAGGCCGGGAAATTCCATCTCGATACGCTCTGGGCATCGCTACTCTGGGAAGAGAACAATGTGGGAGGCCGTCTCCGACGGGCGACCGCGAACGTGGTTCAGGATGCCGATGGTCGCCCGTCGGAGACGGCCTCCCACATTCAGCCTGCTCGCCCGCCGCGTCGCCTGCGGTGGTTTCAAGACTCGGGCGCAATCCTCTTCCGCGACGACGCGCGCGGCATTGTCTTCTCCTCCCGGCTCGGCAATTCCAACAGCCGCACCAGTTGGAAGAATGCTCCGTGTCCCTGTGACCGCATCAACTTCGCGCCCATGGCCGGTAACTTCGCCATCGCGAAACACGGCCTGCCGTTGATTCAGACCGCCGAGGGCGGATATAGCATGCGCACCGAGCTGGGCAACATCCTCCTCGTGGATGGCAAAGGTCAGCTTGAAGACGAAGCCTATGCGATGGGTTACCCCGACGTGCCGTGGACGGACGAGCGCATCGAGGAAGCCGCGCTCGACACGCGCACCGGCGTCGGTTACGTGCGGATGCAGCTCGCGCCCGTCTATGAAGGGCTCACCAGCTACACGCGCGAGTGGTTCTTCGAGCCCGACGGACGGATGCGCATTGTCGAAAAAGTCGCTTCAAGTGAAGCGAATTTGTTTACATGGCTCTTTCATACGTATCGCAGTCATCCCATCACGCGCGTGGGCGACGGAGTGTTCAGAATTCTGAGCGGAAACGAATCGTTGGAGCTTCGTCTCGCGCGTTCTACGACGCCGTTGTCCGAATCCATCGCCGACACGTTGACGGTTTGGTCGTACAGCAACCAGCAAGACGGCAACGCATGCCATCACCTTGCGTTGGAAAGCCGCGAACGACTGCGTGAGGTCGAAGTGGAGTTTGTCCTGAGATGAATCGGCGCGTGCTTTTTCTCTGGCTGACTCTCATCGCCTGCGCCGGAGCAGCTCAACTCGACGTCGGCTACTATCCATATCACAAGAAACTCCGGGCGCGGGCTGTCGTCACAGACCTGACTGCAGCGCAACCCGGTGCGCAAGCTCGCGTCGTGTTGATCGCTGAGGGGAACACAAACGAACTGGCTTCGGCCACTGCGAGCATCGTCACCAATCTTCCGCTTCGCCGCGCCGACAAATCACCCGCCGAAGGCCGGTTCGTGGAGGCGATCCTGGACACGACGGACCTGCCGGCGGGCAATTACGTCGTAACGATGATGCTCGACGATGCTCCCCCGCTCCGTCAGATGTTCACGCGGACGAAATGGGAGTGGGAGAACAACCAGCTTGGTATGTCGCGAGGGGTCGTTCCACCGTTTACTCCGCTGAAGGTGCGCGGTCGCGTCGTCGAGTCAGTGCTGCGCGAGCACACGATGAATGGATTTGGACTGTGGAGTCAGGTCGTGGCGAAAGGCGAACCAATCCTGGCCCGGCCGATGCGCCTCGAAGTAGAAGCCAACAAAGACGCTTCAAGTGAAGCGAACTTGTCGCAGTGGCAGCGTGGTACGCTGCGGTTCGTTGAGAAAGCGGCCGACCGTGTCGCGACCGAATCGGTGTTCGAGGGCGGTCCGATCCACGCTCAAGTCACCTCCGAATTCGACTACGACGGGATGATGAAGGTGACGCTCGATCTCGCGGCGACGGGCAAGCGGGTGGACTCGCTCGCACTCACCATCCCCCTCCGCGCCAAGATCGCATCTTTGATGCACATCAGCGGCGATAGCATTCGACGAAACCCGACGGGCCGCATCCCTCCCGGCAAAGGCGTGGTTTGGCAGAGCAAGGGGGCGATTCCGCGAGAGTTGGGCTACGGCGGCATCTGGGGAACGTTCCTCCCTTACGTCTGGCTCGGCGGAACGGAACGCGGCATCTGCTGGTTCGCCGATAGCGACCGCGATTGGTCGCTCGATGATGACAAGTCGGCGCTCGAAATCGTCCGCGAACGCGGCGCGGTGACGTTGCGCGTGCATCTGATCAACAAACCGACCATTCTCGACCTTCCGCGCCGGATCGTGTTCGGATTGCAAGCGACGCCGGTCAAGCCGATGCCGGAGAACTGGCGCGCATGGAATTTCTTCAGTTACACCAACGCCGTCGTCCATTCCATCCTCGCTCAAGCCCAAATCTGGGGCGGCGAGGAGCCGGATTTCTCGGTCTATCCGCGCAAACGCGACTTCTCGATCTTCGAGGAGATGGCGCGTGGACGTAAAGCCCGCAACATGAACATGGGGTGGGTGGACAGCAGCGGTTGGCTCGACGGCTACTCCGACCAGAAGAAGCGCGCCGAGTATCGCAGTGACGTGATCTCGGGGTTCTCGACCGCGGGCAGCGCGGACAAGGTCATCGTCTATTTCAATCCGCGCGGCGGCGAAGACAGCCTGCTCATGCCGGAGTCGCTCAACTACAACCCTCGTCCGCTTCTCAACAACGAATGGAACGAACCCGTGCCGAGCTGGCAGGACTTCGCGTTGTTCTACCTGGGCAAGATGATCGCCACGAACGCGGTGGACGGCGTCTATTACGACAACGTCTATGCAACAGCGAACTACGACACGATCTCGGGCGAGGCGTACGTAGCTGCGAGCGTGAGCGAGCAGACGGGCCAGCCACTCGCTGACGCTCGCGGCTACGAACGGCTCCAACCGAGCATGGGCATATTCAACATGCGCGCGCTCATGAAACGCACTGCGACGATGATGCACGAGATGGGAAAGAAACCGTTGATTGTTGCGCACATGACCAACGCGGCCATCTCGCCGATCCTTTCATTCGCGACGTTCGGCCTCGATTTCGAGGACAAGTATGGCGTGACGGATTTCCAGGATCGGTTCTCGAGCGACTTCATCCTCGCCGAATCCATCGGTCTGCAAGCCGGGCTCGTGCCGGCCGGGCTCGGCGGGATGATTACGAATGATGTCGTTGAACTCAAGCGCATCTCACGGACATTTTTCGGCGTGGCATTGGTGCATGAAATCAAACCGTGGGGCTATTTCGACTCCGATGAACTCCACCGCGCCAACCGGCCGCTGTACGAGTTCGGCTACGGTCAAGACGACTGCAGGGTTTGGCGCTACTGGGACGCTGAACAGCCGGTGCGCGTCACAGGCGGCGATGCCAAAGCGCTCGTGCTGGCGCGGGCCGGCAAGGCGTTGGTCGTGGTCACGGATTTCAGCGGCGGCGGAGAATACCATCTCCGCGTGGACGTTCCTCGTCTTCGTCTGCCCAAGGGGTTCGTTGCCACAGACGCGCAGACAGGCGAGGCGCTGCCGGTCACCGCTCGGAACATCTCCCTGACCATACCAAAACATGATTTCAAAATGATCCTCCTCCAATGAAACCGATCCCCTGCGTGCTCGTGAGTCTTGTTGTTTCCAGCTTCTGTTTGGCTCAGCAGATTGATCCGAAGCGACCCGCGGAACTGATCGCTCCTTTGATGGCTTCCGCGCCAAAGATTGACGGTGTCATCGGCGAGGACGAATGGTGCGACGCGACCAGCGGCGTCGGGTTCATGACCTACCAGCTCGGCACGCTCAATCCCCGGCAGGGGCGGTTCTGGTTCGGGTGCGACGGCAAGCGTGTCTATGTGGCAGTGCGCACGGAGTTGCCGACCGAAGGCAAGTTGGAAGCGAAGGCGGACCGCAAGGACGGGCCGACATTCAACGACGACGCGATCGAAATCTGGCTGCACCCGCGATTTGCTCGGACATCGGGCGACCGACGTTACTTTCAGTTCATCGGCAACCCGGCGGGCTATTGGTTCGACGTGGCATATGCCGACGTGCAATCGGCATGGGACGGCGATTGGGAGTTCAAGAATCGCATCGCCGATGGCTGGTGGGAGAGCGAGGCGAGCGTGTCGCTGGCGTCCATCGGGGCGGAGGCGGAGGACTTGGGGCGCGAATGGCGTGTGCATGTCTGCCGTAGTTGGCGCTCGCCGCTGGAGTACACCTCGTGGTCGTGGGCCGTCACGGGCGGGTTTCAAAACCCCGATTGCATGACGCGCGTGCGCTGGGATGCCGGCGCGCCGGTGGTTCAGGTGCGATCGCTGGGGGATGTAACGGCGAACAAACTCGACGCGCAGATCTCCGTGCGTAATCCGACCGACTCGCCGCTGGCGTTGAAAGTGAAGATCGAAGCCCAGCCCAGCAATCAGCCGTGGTTCGAGGAGGAGAAGGAACTCACGCTTGCGCCCGGCGAGGAGCAGGCCGTCGCCCTGAAGCGCGACAACATGGGGCCGAGCAAACATTTCGGCGAAATCCTCGTCACCAGTGCCGATGGAGCGAAGACTTTCTACCGGCGTCCGCTCGCCTGGGAGCCGGCAACCGGCCCGAAGTGGCAGATGGTGAACAAGGAACTGAAGCCGGTGGATTTCACCGTCGCGTACTATCCGTACCATCGGAAGCTGCGGGCCAAGGTGGATTTCACCGGGTTGATGGAGAAACAGATGGCCGCAAAGATCGCGAAGGTGGACTTTGCCGTGGCGAAGGAGGGAAAGGAACTCGCGACCGCAAGCGTGTCCGAGTTCAAGAACTGCACCGGCCAGGCGATCCTCGAATTGCCGAAGCTGGCGGACGGCCGGTATGAGGTGACGGCGTCGTTATCCGGCGCGGCGACATTCACCCAGAGTTTCGAGCACAAGACGTGGGAATGGGAACACAACCACATCGGCAAATCGCGCATGGTCGTCCCGCCGTTCACGCCGTTGAAGGTGAACGGAAACGTCGTCGAGCCAGTTCTCCGCGCGCATACGATGAATGGTTTTGGCTTGTGGGATCAGGTTGTGTCGAAGGGTGAACCGCTCCTCACCCGCGCAATCCGCTTTGAAATGGATTACAAGGAAGACGCTTCAAGTGAAGCGAGTTTGTTGGCATTACAGTGCGGTGCGCCGCGGTTCGTTCAAAAGGCGGCCGATCACGTCGTGGCCGAGTCCTCGTTCGAAGGCGGCTCGATCCGCGCCAACGTCACCTCGGAATGGGACTATGACGGGATGATGAAAGTCACGCTCGATCTCGCCAAGACCGATCAAACGCTTGATGCGCTCAGATTGCGAATCCCCCTGAAGAAGGAAATCGCCACGCTGATGCACGCTTCTTCCGACGGCATCCGCGCGAATCCGACGGGCGCGATCCCCGCCGGCGACTGCGTCGTATGGGACAGCTCGAAGACGGTCCGTTACAACACGCTCGGCACGTGGATTCCCTACATCTGGCTCGGCGGGCCGGAGCGCGGCATCTGCTTCTTCTCCGACACGGATCGCGATTGGTCACTCGACGATTCCAAACCCGCGCTCGATATTGTCCGTGAAGGCAATGCGGTCACGTTGCGCGTGCATCTGTTCAACACGCCGACGAAACTCGACCGGCCGCGTCGGATTGTTTTCGGTTTACAGGCCACGCCCGTCAAGCCGCTGCCGGCCGATTGGCGGCGGTGGTCTTTCTTCGGTGAAGACCCAAAGCAGGCGGTGCGGATACTCGGCCAGGGCCAATACTGGGGCGCGGCCACGGCGTACAGTGACGTGTATCCCCGGCGCAAAGACTTCACCCTCTTCGAGAAAATGGCCGAGGCACGCCGCACCGGCAACGTGGACTGGTCGTTCCTGGACGGCTGGCTGAAAGGTTACGCCGATCAATCGCGCACCAACGAATACCGGGGCGACGTGAGCTACGGCCTGTCGCAGGCTGCGAGCGGCGGCAAACTCATCCCGTACACCAACGCGCGCGGCGGCGCTGTGGACGGCGGCGAAGCCCTCTATTTCGCCGCCGAAGGGTTTAACAACGAGCCGGTGCCGTCCTTCCAGGACTGCGCGTTGTTCTATTTCAAGAAGATGATGGACACGGGCATTGACGGCATCTATTACGACAACACCTATCTCACCGCGAACTCGGACCCCATTGCCGGCAGCGCGTACGTCCGCGCCGACGGGCGCGTCCAGCCGAGCGTCGGTCTCTGGAACATGCGCGAGTTCATCAAGCGCACGGCAATCATGTATCACGAAGCCGGCAAGAAGCCACTGACGGTCGTCCACATGACCAACGGGAACATCATCCCCGCGCTGTCGTTCGCAACGATCGCGCTCGATTGGGAAGACAAGTACGGCCTCGCCGATTGTCAGGACAAATTCTCAACCGATTTCCTGCTTGCGGAATCGATCGGTCTCCAGGCCGGTCTGGTGCCGATCACGCTCGGCGGCGTGGTCGGGGAGCAAGGCCCACAATACGAATGGGCGTCGCGCACGCACTTCGGCGTGGCCGCCGTTCACGAAATCAAAATCTGGCGCGCGTACATTTCCGGGGCCATCGAATCAGCCTATCGGAAGCTGCATGAGTTCGGCTACGGACTCGACGACTGCAAGGTCTGGCGTTACTGGAACGGGCCGCAGCCGGTTACGATCACCGGAGGCAACGTCAAAGCCCTCGTCCTCGCCCGCGCCGGCAAGGCGATGATCATCGTCACCGACTTCGGCAACGGCGGTGAGTTGCGGCTCCGACCGGATGCGAAAGCATTGGGACTCAAGCCTGAGTTCCAAGCGCGCGATGCGGAGAGCGCGGAACCCATTCCCGTGACAAATAGCGAAGTGACCCTTCCGATCAAACGGCACGACTTTCGGATGGTCGTTCTCGAGTGACTTCCACGGCGACGATGTTCGGCAGCAACCACCGGCCGTGCGGCTACGTCACGAACATTGTCGTCAATCCAATGGTATGACGGTTGGGAGATAATTGCGAATAATTCGCTTCACTTGAAGCGCAATCGTCACCATTAACGCAGGCCGTCACTTTCCTCTCACCTGGCTGGCCGCGGCGCGCAACAGGTCTGTCCGGTCCTTCCAGGCGGCGCGACCATTGTAGTCCGAGGGCCAGAGCGATTCCGGCAGCAGCGGATCCGGTTCAAACGCCGCCGCCCAACGTTCCCCCTCGTCCCGCAGCAGCGCAAACAGATCGCGGGGATGCAATCTCTGCTTGCCCAGCCGCTTGCGGGCGTCGCGCGCAAAATCTCGATACGCCCGGTAGGCCTCGTGAATCGCCTTGAACGGCCACGCCCCCTGCACCAGCGAGGCGTCCGAAAAACCCTCCTCGCATTGACACTTCAGCAGCGTGAACATTTCCGCGTCCTCGCGAACTCCCTTCACGACTTTCGCCATGTCAGGCACCGGGAATGCGCTGATCCAGACGCTGTCCTGCAAATATCCGAAACCATTGTGCCGCAACCAGCGGATCAAGGTCGACCGCGTCTTGTGTTGCCCCGTGGGCAGATCGAACACGATCAGCCGCCACACGCCATCCCACTCGCGTTGCCAGTACTGCTCGGGGTCGCGACCGCCCAAGGCGTGTTGCCGGCCGGCCTCGGTCACGCGGAAGACCCGCGCCATCCGTTTGCGGTCCCGTTTCGCTTCCCGTTCGAGGAACTTCTGCCGTTCCAGGTATTGGACCCGTTTCAAGAACCCGTTGGCATAGAGCCAGCCTTCATAGGACTGATCCCATTTGCGGAATGTGGGCATCGCAAACAGGTCGAAGGCATAGGTCATCAGCAGAAGTACTTCCTCGGCGAGAATCTTGGCGCTCATGGTACGCCTCCTACCATCCCGACGCGGGGGCGGTCAACCAAAATGACGAATCCCTCGCTTCACTTGAAGTGATTGTGTTGCATACGCGGTGAGTGCTTGAGGCAGAGTGATCCCCACAGCCTCGCCGTCCGTGCTGAATCACAAGGTAAAAATATCGCTTCAAGTGAAGTGCATCTTGTGGATGTAATTGGGACGGGCATCCTCCGAACCATCTGGGCAATCTGTCGAACGGGTTTCGTCGTCGTCGCAAGCAAGGTCTTCGCTTGTTCGATCCGGTAACAGTTCACATATTTCATCGGCGTCATCCCCGTCTCGCGGTGGAAGACAAGACAGAAATGATACAGACTGAGACCCGCCCGCCTCGCCACGTTCTTCAGCTCCACCGGCATCATGTAGAATCGCTCCATGTACGCCAGCGCGCGGCGGGTGGATTCGGAAAACGAACCCGGATCCACGCCGGGCGGCAGAATTCTCGGCGCGAGCCAGCCGAAAGCGGCGCCTCGCCGATGGCACGCACATCGTAAAACAACCTTGGCTGGATTCTGCGCGAGCAATTTACGCACAACTACGTCCCATAGTTCAGAATGTAGTGCCGGTGAATCAGGCTTGCACCTGACCGGTTAACCGTCAGAGACTTCAATCCGTAATGAAAAGCCCCTATCACAACCTGCTGCCGCCCTATCGGCTGCGATCGAACATCGTCTTTTTCCACGACTGGCGCTACGTAAACACGGGCGCCTACGCCTGGCTTGGCCCGAAGGGCGAAGGCGTCCCGATGATGGGCCCGGGCCCGGTGCCGCCGATGCATTACGAGTATCGCAACATGCCGCTGGGCATCTCGCTCGAAGCGCAGCCCGCGCGCAAGAGCGAGTGCGTGTTGCACGCCAAGACGACGGGCGACGCGGTACTGTTCGGCGGATCGCTCATCAAGGAGAACGGCGTCTATCGCTTGTGGTACGAGTCGTGGCTCGAGGAAAACTTTCAGACAGGAAAGGCAGGCCAATACAACGCGCTTCGGTACGCCGAATCCAACGACGGCCTTCACTGGAGGCAACCGAAGTCGAACATCGTCTATGGCGCGCATCACACGCCCGTGCAGGGTTTTCATGGCGGAACTGTCTTTGTGGATCGGTTCGCGCCGAAGAACGAACGCTACAAGTGTTTCCACCTCGGCCTGCTCGACCGCCGCGCGTTCGCCGCCTACCGTCGGAAACGCCCGAGCGAGGTGGACCCGTTCGCCGAGTCCGTCCTCCAGCGCGATGGGAAAACGCACGCGCTGTTTGGCGCCATCTCGCCCGACGGTTTGCGCTGGAAGGCGCTTCCGGAAACCCTGGTCGCGCTGTACAGCGACACCCAAAATATCTGCGAGTACGATCCCGTGTTGCAGAAGTACGTCGGCTACGTTCGCACCTGGTTCTTCCACCGGCGCAGTATCGGGCGCGTGATGTCGGACGATTTCCGCCGCTTCTCGTTGCCGGACGAAGTGATCTGGCCCGACGCCACGCAGGCGCCGTACGACACCTGGTACTGCAATGGCAAGACCGTAATGCCCGGCGCGGCGGAGTATCACGTCATGTTCCCGATGCGCTGGAGTCTGCCGACTGACCACTTCGAGTTGCATCTCGCGGTCAGCACCGACAACCTCCTCTGGAGTCATGTTCCCGGCGGCGCCGTGTGCAAACCGGGCGAACCCGGTACATGGGACGCCGGCGTGGTCGCGCCCGGCAAAGGTCTCACCGAATGGGGTAGGGACAAGATCGGCATCCTCTACGCCGGCACGCCGGTCCCGCACAAGTACCCGCGTCGGCCGCCGCTCGGCGGGTTGGCGTGGGCATGGTGGCCGAAGGGACGGCTCGTGGCATTGAAATGTCCGCTCGAAGGATCGTTTGCATTGTGGCCGCTGCTGTTCCGCGGGCGGACGGTTCATCTCAACGTCCGCACGACGATGACCGGCTACGTGCAGGTCGAGGCGTTGGCGGGTGGAAAGGTGTTGAAGGGTCGTTCGTTTGCCGACTGCGATCCGCTCTGTGGCGATCATCTCGATCGTGCGGTGAGCTGGCGGGGCAAGACCGACCTCGGGCACCACGATGGCTCGGCGGTCGAACTGCGTTTCCGTCTCCGCAACGCCGACTTGTTTAGTGTTGAATTCAGGTAGCCGCAACCCTTATGGGTGCGTGCTTTCCTCATGAAACAACACAAGATCGCAATCTATCCTGGCGACGGGATCGGCGTGGACGTCATCAATGAAGCGCTGCGCGTGCTCGAAGCGGCACAGAAGCAATTCGGCTTTCACCTCGAATGGACGCACCTCCCGTGGGGCGTCTCGTTTCACGAAAAGACCGGACGCATCGCGCCCGAGGACTATCTCGCGCAACTGAAACAGTTCGACGCCGTGCTGCTCGGCGCTCTCGGCTGGCCCGCGAAGCTGCCGGACCATCTCACCATCGAACCGCTCATCCGGATGCGGCAGAATTTTGATCAGTACGCGTGCGTGCGTCCCGCGCGGTTGTATGCGGGCGTGCGATGCCCGTTGGCGAACAAAGGCCCGAAAGATGTGGACATCGTTGTCATCCGCGAAAACTCGGAGGGCGAATACATCGGTCTCGGCGGACGATTCAAGAGGGGCACGCCCGAAGAGTCGGCGCTCGAAACCGCGATCCACACCCGGCACGGCGTCGAGCGCATCCTGCGTTTCGGATTCGAAACGGCGATGAAGCGTCCGAAGAAGCATTTGACGATGATCACCAAGTCGAATGCGCTCAAGCACGGGATGGTGATGTGGGATGAGGTGTTGGAAGAAATCAAGCCGCAGTACCCGGGCGTGCGCGCCGACAAACAGCACGTGGACGCCGCCTCGATGAATTTCGTCCGTACGCCGGAATTCTTCGATGTCGTGGTTGCCTCGAATCTCTTCGGCGACATCCTCACTGACATCGGCGGTGTGATTGCGGGTGGCCTCGGCCTCGCGCCGAGCGCCAACATCAATCCCGAGCGCACATTCCCTTCGACGTTCGAGCCTGTCCACGGCAGCGCGCCCGACATTGCCGGCAAAGGTATCGCCAATCCGGTGGCCGCCATTCTGAGCGCAGCGATGATGCTCGACTTTCTGGAGCTGCGCGATGCCGGCGACCGCATTCGCACAGCCGTCGAACGGACCCTCGGTGAAGGTCTCGGCACACCCGACCTCGGCGGCAAGCTGACGACCAGCCAGATGGGGAACGAGATTGTGAAGCGGCTGGGGTAGCAGCACCTTCAAGATCGTGGTCGGCGCTCAACGCACGAGCTGCCAGTCCACGGCGGCCCCTTCGTTCGCAGGAGTCGAGAACACCACCGTGAATCCCGTCGCGGTTTTTTCTTTCACCGCGTCCTGGGTGAGCCAGTTCGGCTGAACATGGAGCGCATAGGCGGCATCTGCTTCGGGGGTCGCGAACTTCACAGCCACTTCACGCGCGCCGGCCGGCACGGCCACGTTGATCCCGCGGAGGTTGCGCGCGCCGGTGGCGGTGGCGGAGATGCCACCGAGTTGTTTGACCGATTCGATCTGCAGCGCGCTGCCGCGGACGCTCATGTCGCCGCTCGCGGGGTCAACGACCAGGCTGGTCTCGCCTTTCTCGTGCAGCCACTTGATCGGCTGCTCGTGCTGGTTGGGTTGCTCGAACAACAACGCCGCCTCGGTCACGTCGGCGCCAAATCGCACGCCTGCGCCCACGACGCAACCGATGTTGACGCCGGTGCCGTAGTACGGTTTCCGGTCCATGCGGTTCGCGAGTTCGTCGCGGTTGTGTCCCATGCCACCGATCCCCAGGCCGGTGTGCATCGCTACGCGGCCGTAGTTGCTCAACTCCAGCGCCGCATGTTCGAGGGTGTCGGGGACATGGTTGAACATCCGCACGCGCTCGGGCACCGGGATGGCCGGGTCGGCACCAATCGCCTGCTCGATCGGGTCGCCCGCGGCAAAATCAAACTTCGTCCCGCGGTCCCCATTCGGCACGACGCGGATCGTGCGCGGGTCCGCCTTCGAGACGTCGCCGCCCACACGATCCTTCCAGCCGTCGCCGACGTCGTAGGCGTAGGCGCCGGGAGCAATGATGTATCGGAGCGGACGAACGTGGCCATCCCAGGTGTAGTTGTCCATCTTGTACAGATTCGGCGCGCCGGCGTCCACAGCGGCCCATCGGATACGCTCGATCTTGATCGCGCAGGTGCCGTCGGCGTTCTTGCGGAACTGCTTGATCAGGTACCAACGAAATTGCGGGCGCACGAGCCCGCCGTGGTAAAACGTGCCGGTGACTTTGTCGTCCGACGCGAGGCGCTCGCCCTCGTCGGCCACGGCAAAGAAGCGTCCCACGACTTCCGGTCCCCATCCACAGTCCGCTGTCGCCTCGATATAGCCGCCGAGATAGTTGACTCCCTCGTGGATGATGCTCGGGTAGGTTTTGCCCTTGTACGTGTACTTGAATTGTTTCAGCGGCAGATCGTTCCAGGTGGTGATGCTCAACCCGGTCTTGCCGTCCCGCTCAAACGTCATCGGGAACCGGCTCAACTCGATCCCGTTCTCGATGCAGTCCTCGGCCCTGAAAGCCGGGTTCTTGATGACGTGCCCGCCCCAATCCTCCGGCGGCACGATCGTGACGGTGCCGGCGGTGAGCCACTTGTTGCTGTTCATGTTGATGATGGCGCGGGAGGTCGAGAGCTTCTGCACGTTGCAGACGCCGGGCTCGAACACGATGGCATCGCGGCTCCAATCCACCGATTCGACCTTGCTGTGGAACGGATCAGCGTCGAACATGACCTCGGCGTTGAGCACCACGCCGCGCTCGTCGCCAAGCCCGGAGAACACGTCGCCTTGATACACGTAGCTGCCGCTGATGAGGAACGAATCGCCGTGCGCGTACTGGTGGCGCGTGACCTGGAACTCCATCGTCTGGTTGTCGCAGTTGGCGGTGCTGTCCATGGTGATGCTGCCGGTGACGTGTTTGTTGTAGAGAATCGCGCCGGCAGGATGGTCGTGTTCGAGGTCGGCGACGAGGTAATGCAGCTTTTTCTCCGCGTCCCAGCCGATCGCCTTCACCCACAGGCGATCCAGAGGCGGCTCGTACGTGAATCGCTTCCCGGTAAGCGTCAGGTATTGCCCGACGAAGATGCTGCGAATGGTGGGCACGTAAATGCGACGGTCCTTGCCCTTCTCGACCGGCGCGCTGGTGATCTGCATGTACGACGACGCCCCGCGGACCACGGCGTTGCGGACGCCCATGATCTCGTGGTTGCCCTGGAACGGCAGGCCGTGGCCCTCCATGTTGATCGTGCGGTACAGATATTGTCCGTACCAACCCGTGGGCGTGACCTGTCCCACGCTCGGGACGTGTCGTTGCTCGTAGCCTTTGCGCCGATCCACGATCGTGACGGTCGGACCGCTCTCACGATCTTTTTGGACGATGTTGCGCACCTCCCACTGGGGCGCCGCCGTGGGCGGGATTACGAGCAGGCCGCCGCCGTTGGCAACGATCCATGCCGCCGCCTTGTCAAGAGTGGCCTGCGCCGCTTGGGGCGTCGAAGCATCGCCGAAATCGGTGAGCACGTACTCGCCATTGGGCGACGGCTTCGGTTCGGCCAACAACAGCGATGCCGTTGTCAGCGAGAGCAGCATGGAAGTGAGTCTTGCATTCATGGGAGGTTCCTCCGAATCAGGGGCGAATCGAAAACCGCCATCGTGCGATGGTCTCGTCGCCGGGTTTGAGTTTGCGATAAACGCCGTGCAGGTCGGGCGTGATGAAACCGATGCCCCAATCCACAAAGTACCCCGCCGTCTGGTGGGGCGAAGCTTCGATCTGGAGCGTCCACGCCGGGCGTTGCACGGTGAGACTGCCGCGGACCGGCAGCCAGAAACCGGATTGCGACTTCGATGCGATGGTGACCGGCTTGCCCTTGCCGATCAGTTTCAACGCCGCCACGTCTTCGAGTGTGAACGGCAGTGGCAGGTTGAAATTGAATGCGCCGTAGTTGTGTTCGAGCCGGTTGATCGCGCCAGCCTCGTACGAGAAGCCCGACCGGCCGCGCTCCATGCCGATGCGCACGAGAAACGATCCGTGCGGGAGTTGGAGTCGCAGTTCAATCATGACATTCTTCCGGGTCTGCTTGGCCACTCGCCAACGCCACGGGTGCTGCCAGAGAATGCACGGGTTGCTATGCGTGCCCAGCGCCCAGATTGGACGAAACCCTCCCGCGGCAGCATAACTGCGGTACCCACCGGGCAGGGCGTCTCGCTGGAGAAGCCGCGTCATTCCTTCCAAGATGATCACGTCGCTGCCAAGCCGCCAGTCCTGGAGGCTTGCGCCGAACTGGGGGTACACCACGAAGCTCTCGGCGCCGTTGGTGAAGCGCAGAACATCGCCCGCCTTCGGGTGTTTCTCGACCTCAAGGCCGAAGGGCATTTGGCAGCCGGGAGCGTAAGCGAGTGGCGAGTTCGTTCGCTCGCTCACGCTCGCAGCTACCGGCTTCTTCGACAACGAATCGAAAATCCGGCCCTGCGGATAATGAAAGCGTTTGTAGGACGCCACGCTCCGGGCGACCTGCCCACGGAGTTGCGCCCGCAGCACCGCTCGCAACTCCGGCCAGCGTTTCCAAGCCGGATCGTCGAGGCGTTTCAGCGCACGATCTCGCAGCCGTACAGCCAGGGTTGAGAAGGCCGGAAGTTTGATCCAGGCTCCGACGTCAGTCAGCGCGCCCACGATCGCTGAAGCCGGTCGCCTGCCCCGGATCACCTCCGCGGCGAGTGGAATATTCGCCGCCTGCAACTCCCACCGGGTCAACTCCCACGTCGTCACGATCATTCCGTCGCAGCGATGACGTTCCACCGCGGCCGTGGCACAACGCAGCCCGTCCAAGCTCCGCCGACTCAATCGCGGTGAGCCTCCGTCGAACACCGCCGAGGCCATGAGCGTTTCGAATCCGTGTCGCTTGAACGTGGCGAGAGCCGGGTAATCCGAGTCGTAGTCGTAAAACCAGAACGCGATCACCGCTTTCCGCGACAACGATTCCAGCGCAACCGGGTAATGAATCAGCATGTCGTGCCACACGATTGGCCTGCGTCCGCGTCGCGCCAGGAAATCAACTGCGAGGTTGATTTGGCCGACCCACGTCTTCGCCACGTCGAAATCACGCCGGGCAAGGAGTCGTCGAGGTGGCTGCCATTCGTCGCCGCCGATGAGGAAATACTCGCTGCGCGAGAAGCGGCAGAACTCGTCGAGGCACCGAAGCGTCCATGCCCGTGTGGTTTTGCGTCGGACATCCAGTTCCATGTGCCCGGGCGCGTTTGCAACGCACAGTGCCGGGTAGGACGGCGCGATCAACTCACTGTGCCCGATCACGTTGAAGTGCGGGACCAGTTCGATTCCCGCCTTGTTCGCCACTGTGTCGAACCGTCGCCAGTCGTCCGCGGTGTAGGCGCACGATGGGCAGGCTTTCTCCATCGAGGGGAGGCGGATCATGTTCTCCAAGTACGGCAAAAAATGTGTGTAGCCCGATTGTGCCGCGAGCCGCAACGCATCGCAGAACACGTCCGGCTTGATGTAACAGCCGCGCGCGATGTCGAAATGAGACCCGAGGAAGGGCGGTGTCATGGCTGCGGATCGGAGAGCGTTCCTTTGCGGGCGAGAACGACCTCGATCGAAGACTCCTCGTTGTCGCGGTGTTGGCGAAGCGTGGAAACGGTGTCGGTGTGGCCGAGAAAACAAACGGACGAATCGTCCTTCAACATGGCGCGGGGATTGGAGACGCGGCCGTGCTTCGTCCCGACCGCCGATGGGACGAGGGTGCGATCGGCGAAGTGCAGTTCGCCGTAGCTCACGCCCTGGCCGCCGAAGCCCGAGACGGTGAAGCGGAGACGCCTGGGATCGGCGCCCTTCCAGCGAATCGGCACCTGCAGCATGTAGAGCGCGTCGCGGTGGTTGACGGGTTTGAAGCTCGTGTCGCGCACGGCCTGCCATCCCTCCTTCGCGTGGAGTTCGATCCGCAGCCGCGGGGCCGAATACGAATCCCAGAGGAAGAGCCGCACGTTCAGCAGGGCGGTTGTTTGCTCCGCGGCGCGAAGAAATGCGGCCAGCGCTTTTTTGCGATCGCGCAACAGCGCGGATGCACGGTCCGGTCCGATGCCGGGGCGATGCCGTTTCCATTGCTTCGCGCGCAGACCGGCGAGGTCCCCGAGTTCCCGGATGCACCATTGAGCTTGCTTGCGCAGCACAGCGCGGTCGGCCGCCGGGACACGCGGATCCACGAGCGCGGGCAGGACTTCGCGTTCACGGCCGGCAAGAAGCTGGAGCCGCAGCAGGACGTGCATCTCTTCCAACATGTCGCGTTCAATGCAAGCGCCGCTCGCATCGAGTTGTTCTCCGATCACCCGCTCGGACACGACCAGCCCGTGCAACGCGCGCCTTTCCTCCAACGTCAGCGGGCCGCGCAGGTGGTATTCGGGGCCGGCGGCTTGCTGCCAGGGCGGATCAGTCAACGCGCTCCGTAGGACATCCAAGACGAACGGCTCCGCGCTCGGGAACAGTTCCGCGAGTGTTTCTTGGAACACTTCCTCGCTCGGGCGGCGCGGATTCGACCACAGCGCTCCCGCCAGCGCCACGCCGGGCAGGATGCCGGGGAGAAACGAATGACCGAGTTCCCACACGGTTTGCAGTCCGCCGAGCACGCGATGGGGCCGGGCAGCGCGCGTGAGGTCCAGCGTATTCTCGACGGATCTCGCCCACGGGCACACGACCACGTCGAACCCATTCGCCTCGTAAAATGTGAACCAATCGCGGCGGCGAAGCTGGTTGAAATGACCGGGGAGGCTGCCTTGGTCAAGCAGCTCCGAACCGTAATGCCACGCGCACAAAACTACATCGCGCGGGATTTCCCGGAGCTTCGCCTCGCTGGCGTTCTCGAACATGTCGTCCCAGATCCACGTGCGCTTGCCGAGTTGTTCGAGGATCGAACGAACACGCAGGATGTGCCGCAGCAAGAGGTCTTCGTTCGATTCGCCCTTCCGGATCCGCGCACGACAGACGGGACAACTTCCCAGCGCCCACGATTCGTCACAGCCGATGTGAAAGTGCTGCGATGGAAACAGCGCGGCAATCTCGCGGAGATATCGCTCGAGGAACTCGTACACCGTCGGGTTCGAGGGGCAGAACATGTGTCTGCCCTTGCTCGGTCCTTCGCGGAGCTGCTGGAGCTGCTTGCATTCAAGGAAATGCTCCACGTGCCCCAGCGTGGAGACGCACGGGATGACCTCGATCCCCGCCTGTTCCGCGACTCGGACGATGTGTCGCATGTCGTCGGGTGCGTACGACTGGCGCGCGGGCCGGTATGGGAAGCTCTTTGTCCGCACCACGCCTTCGAGGTACAGGAGGAGCGAGTTGTACCCCCACCGTTGGATGAAGCGGATGTACTGGCCGATGCTCTCGAGCGTCTCGCGCTGCCGTGCGAGATCGAGTTGCGCCGCGCGAACACGCCACGGCCGGGCCAGATTGGCAGGAGGACGCATCTCAGTTATTCAGGCTGGCCAACGGCGCGCAGTCAGACCCCAGCAATCCTCTCCAGCTTCACATCGTCGAACCACGCCGTGCCGCTGCCGTAGATCGCGAAGCGCGGCATCACGTAGGCTTCGTCGCCGGTATCGAGCTCGACCTGCAACAGAGTCCAATCCCGGCTGCCGGCCAGCTTGGCCGAGGCAGCGCAGTCAATCACGCTGTCATAGGTGTACTCGTACGTGGCCAACTCGATGCGCGCGAACCGATCCACGTTTCTCGTCTTCACCCACGCACTCAAGCGGTACCGCGTGTGCGGTTCGACGTCGCAGACCGCGCCCGTGGGATACAACGCCGTCCATCTCGTAGGACCAGTTCCCTCGATGCGAATGCTGCATCCGCCGCCGTGGCCCACCGTCGTGTCCCAACAGATCGGTTCGCCCGAGTTGGCGGCATCCACCACGAGGATGGGACAATCCTCCGGCTGCCACGGATCGAGCGACTTCTCGAAGGAATTGACTTCGTCCATGCGCAAGGGCAACGCGATCTTGGCGTAACGCCATCGTTTCGGTCGCGGCGGATCGGTCGCGCGGTCGAGCAGCCTGCGCGCGAGTTTCGAGTCGAGATTCACCAGCTCCGTCCGCATCCGAAAATGAAAGAAGCCTTCGTCCAGTTGATCGAGTCCGGCTTTCTGCCAGATAATGTGTTCGTCGAACAACTGGCTGCACGTCGCAAAGTACACCGGCGCGCTCGTCTCGTGGATCAGCATGGCCGGGTTGAATGTCTTGTTCGCCGCGTAGGCGATCCATGCGCCGTGATAGGGAGCATTCTTGCTGCGCCACTCGCCGGCCCCGCCCGATGCGTAGTCGGTGGCCATGCACAGCGCGTTCGAGTGGACGAACCGTTTCAGCCTGCCGTCCGGATCTTCCCAGACCGAATGCGTCCAACGCACCCGCTCGGGCCGACTCGCCAGTGCGCCCGCCATCATCATGTTGATCGGCTCGAGTCCTTCGAAGGTGAGCTTCCACACGTCGGCATCGAGGAAGAACCGGTACCGTGCCCACTTCGGATCGTAGGCGACGCGGAAGTGGTAGGCGACGCGTTGTCCCCTGTCGAACTCGCCGCTGATTTCGAGGTCGAGCTTGCTGCCGCGACCGGCAACCCATTTCGTTTTCAGGCGGCGGAACGGATCGGTCACGCCCTCGACCAGTTCGCGCGCGGACGTGATCGGGAGATTCAGCGTGGTGTTGTGCATCGTGTGCAAGTCCACCACCTTGCCCGGTGGACGGACGTTGGCCATCACGGGCGGCTCGAACGGCGAGAACGACCAGAGATCGAACGCGAGCCAGCCGTTGTTGAGGAACAACCCGATGGGCGATTCGCCGTCGAACAACCGCCAGCCAAGCCGTTCCTGTTCGACGTGGAAACGGGGCGTGTAGGATCGCGGCCTCGATTTGCGAAAGCTTGCGAGGATTTGCTGCTGGTAGTGTGACATAGAAACCTTTGCGCAGATTGAACAAACAAAGCCGTTCGGAATCAAGCCTGTCGCTGCGCTTTCAAATCGGAGGAGCGCTTCCCCGAAGCGCGATCTGGCTAGGTCGCCGCTCGGGGAACGGCTCTTACCTTGCCGCTCGGAGCTTGCGCCGCCGTGTTGCTGCGCGGTATGAACCTGCCCGTGGAAAAGGCGATCCTTCACTGTCAGATGATCCAGGCGGGAGAACTCACCGCCATCGTGGGCGACGCCTCGCGCGACGGCATCGGCGGCACGCAGTACGCAGGACTGTGGTCGCTCACGTCGAAACACCGGCCCTTCAACGCGTTCGGAAACAGCTACGCGGGATTGCTTCCGGGTGAGATTCGCGGGCAGTCGCCGCGGTTGGAGATCGTGAACGCCACGACCTGCGCGCTCGTCAAACCTGCCACGAACCAACGCCCCGTGGATGTGCGCGCCACCTACCAGGTCAAAGCGCCGTACTACATGGATCACGCTTTGCGGTTCACGGATCGCGAGAACACACTGTCGAGCCGCACGTATCCCGGGGCGGACTTTCGCGAAGTGTCGTGGTGTTGCTACATGAACTGCCCTGAAGATTCCCGAATCCATTTTCGTTCGGGTGGGGAATGGTACCGCTACATCTCACCGTTGCATGGCGTCGGCAGCAACATCGCCCCGTCGTATGTGTCCGACGCGGACCTGGAAACGCTCCCGCCGCAGCAAGATCGGAAGCCATTCCATTGGGATCGGATTCGGGACCGATTCGACGAGCCGTTCTACTACGGTCGGGTCGGCAAGATGGTGTTGATTCTGATTTTCGATCAGCCGCGTTGGATTCGGTTCTTCTGTTCGCCGAGCGGCGGCGGCACGAGCATGCGCATCGGCGAATTCTGTCCCGCGTGGGACTTCGAATGGATCATCCCGGCCTGCGAATACCGGGTGGGGCGCGAGTACCAGTTGCGAATGCGGCTCGTGTATAAGCTGTTTGTTTCCGATGACGACGTGCTCCGTGAATATCGCAAGGCGCAGAAGCAACTCGGTTTCGAGAAGCCATGCAGACGATGAGTCTCGATCGCACCTGTGGAGGACGTTGTGACGACGCGCGCGATTGATCTCAACTGCGACATGGGCGAGAGCTTTGGGCGGTACGGGCTCGGCCACGACGACGAGGTCATCCGGTTCATCAGTTCGGCCAACGTCGCCTGTGGCTTCCATGCGGGCGACCCGCACGTGATGCGTCACACGGTCGAGCTGGCCCGCGCCCACGGCGTGCGAGTGGGAGCGCATCCGGGTCTGCCCGATCTGCTTGGATTTGGACGCCGACGCATGGCGGCCAGCCCGGGAGAGGTGCGGGATTATTTCCTGTATCAGATCGGCGCGCTGCGCGCATTCGTCGAGGCGGCGGGCGACCGGCTGCAACACGTGAAAATGCACGGCGCACTGTTCGAGATGGCGCTGGCCGATGAGTCCATCACGCGCGCCATGTGCGAAGCAACCCGCGAGGCAGGAGGTGATTTGATCTGGCTGACTCCGGCGGGCGCGACGGCGGCGACGGCGAAGGAGTTTGGACTCAAGGTGGTCGAGGAGTTCTATGCCGACCGCGCGTATCATCCGAACAAGGCGCTCGTATCACGCAAGAAACCCGGCGCTGTGATTCACGATGCGCAACAGATCAGAACGCGCCTGAACCAGTTGTTCGAGACCGGCACCGTCACCACCATCGAAGGCGAACAAATCCCGCTGGCGTTCAATTCCATCTGCGTCCATGGCGACACCCAGGACGCGCTGCAAATCGTGCGACTCATCCGCGAAGTGTGCGCCGAGCGCGGGGTTGTGATCAAGCCGATGTCGGAGTTGGTGGAGAGCGCGATCCAACTGGGAAACTGCTAAACCGCCAGCGTGGGTTCTTGCTTCCGGGACGAAATCAAGGTAAGGATATGCTGTGAGTTACGAAGGCACAGTCAAAGACGGGGTCGTTGTTCTGCCTCCCGAGGCCAAACTGCCTGAGGGTGCAAAGGTGCAAGTTACTCCTGTCGCCGCGCCGCAACCCGACAACGACCAGAGCAAGCCCGGGGCGACGTTGTATGAGACGCTTCGTGATTTCGTCGGCATCTTCAAGGGTTTGCCTGCCGACTTTGCCAAGAACCACGACCACTACATCCACGGCACAACCAAGCGCCCATGAGCGCCGTGTTTGCTGACACGTTCTACTTCAGGTGATGGAAGCCGAGGGCCTCAAGGAAGTGCTGACCGGTGATCACCATTTCGAGCAGGCGGGGTTCACGATCTTGCTCCAGTGAGGCTGGCAAGTTCATGTCCGTCTTCGATCCAACCGTTGCCCCAAAGAACTGTGGCTGAAACTCATTATCCCGTTCTCACCCCCGTTGGCGAGGAGGGGTTGCTCGTCGAGTATGAGCCGGAGATTTCTCCGGAGATCAACCGCAAGGTCCGGCAACTCGCGTTCGGGCTGGAGCAAGAGCGCCTCGACGGCGTGAGTGAGGTGATTCCCGCCTATCGGTCATTGATGGTGTATTTCGACGCGGAACAGGTGGAATTACCGAGCGTGAGCGCGTGGGTGGAGCAACATGCCCGGCACCTTCGCGACATCCAGTTGCCGGCGCCGCGGTTGTTTGTGATCCCGACGGTCTATGGCGGAGCGTACGGCCCCGACCTCGAACGCGTGGCGACCACCACGGGCATGACGCCGGAGGAAGTGGTACGACTCTTTTCGTCGCAACGCTATCCCGTGTATTGCCTCGGTTTTCTCTGCTGCCTCGCCTACATGGGCGGCGTGCCGGAACGACTCCGTCTGCCGCGCCTGACCACGCCGCGCACGTGGCTGCCGTCGGGATCGGTCGGGTTCGCGGGCGCGCAGGCGGTCGTGTTGCCGATTGATCAACCGTCGGGCTTTCACTACATCGGGCGTACGTTCGTCACGATGTACGATCCGCATCAATCGCCACCTACACCGATTCGGCCCGGCGATTTCGTCGAATGCCGCGGCGTGTCGGAGCAGGAAGCGAAACGGTGGGAAGCGCGTCCCCTCGGAGAGTGTCTCGTTGAAGGCCTTCCACGTTCATAAGCCGGGATCGTACACGACGATCCAGGACGCCGGGCGTCCCGGCCTGCGGCGGTACGGCATACCGTCTTCGGGCGCGATGGATCAGTTTTCCTATCGCATCGCCAACGTGCTCGTCGGGAACGCCCCGCATCTCGCCGCGCTCGAAGTCACGCTGCAAGGGCTCGTGGTCGAGGTGCTCACCGAGTTGGTCGTGGCGATCACGGGCGGTGATCTTGGTGCGCACGTGAACGATCAGCCCGCTCCGCTCTGGACCACACTGACGCTGGCGCGCGGCGACCGGCTCACGTTCAAGAAGCGGGCGAGCGGTTGCCGGGCGTATCTCGCGGTCCGGGGCGGCTTCGAGGCCGAAGAATTCCTCGGCTCGAAGTCCACGTTCCCCAAAGGACGGATGGGAGCGCCGTTGAATGCGAACGACGTCCTGAGCGTCGGCGGGTTCCGCTCGCGAACTGCGGTACCGCGACGCACCCTGCCCGCACACTTGCGTCCTGCGTTGTCGTCGCAACATACCGTGCGCGTGATCCTCGGACCGCAAACGGATCGCTTCACATCACGCGGGCTCGACACGTTCCTGCATTCCACCTACTCCCTCAGTCCGCGGTCGGACCGGCAGGGTTTCCGCACCGAAGGTCCCCCCATCGAACACGCCAACGGGCCGGACATCATCTCGGATCCCACGCCGCTGGGCGCGATCCAGGTGCCGGGCGACGGCAAACCGATCATTCTGCATCGCGACGGCCAGGTGACCGGCGGCTACGCCAAGATCGGCACCGTGATCGCGGCGGACCTGGACGGGTTCGGCCAGATGATCCCGGGGGATTCGCTGCGGTTTCAGGCCGTGACACGGGAGGAGGCATTGGCGTTGGTGGGCCAAGTTCGCCAGGAGTTGAACGTGCTCGCCGCGATGCTCGAAGGCACGACGTGACTTTGCCACTCTACTAACTCGCAACGGTCTGGAACGGAACTGGGGTGAACCACGGAGACTCGGAGGTCACGGACTCGATCGCCGCAAAAGAGCGCGAAAGGTCACAAAGGTTGACCGATCCAAGAAACCTCGGTGTTCTCTGTGCCTCTGTGGTGAAGCAATACGCAGTTGACTTCTCTGAATCGGATTTCCGGCTGGATCACATGAGTCTGATTGCCACGAACGCGAAAGTGTAGGCTATAGGTGAGGTAATGACCCAGGCCGTGTTCGACATGCCGAGCATCTCCGATTTGCCTCTTCGACCACGCCGCACGGCCAACACAGACGGTCCCACCACCGGAAGATGAAATAGAATGAAATCCGGCGCCACCACCAACTTCGCAAGCGACGCATTGTCGTCGGACGTGATCGCTGATAGGAAGCCACCGAGCGCGAACGAGTAAAGCTGGCAGAGGTAGAAGAGAGGATGACAGGGAAGGATGTGGATCATCGCCTACACCCTTCGTTCAATCTGCTGCACGAGCTTGGGCCTCGATCCTCAGATTTCTCTGTGCCTGTCGTTGCACTCTTACTTTTCAACCACATCGGTTAGCAACGCGCCATCCGGGCCCTTCCCGCCGCAGCCTTTGTCTTTGGTCGCCGGGTTCGGATCACGTGGACAATCGTCGTTGTCAGGATTCGTGTCCGCCTCACCGTACAACGCGGCGTGGTTCACCGTCACCGTGTATTCGAAGTCCGCTCCCTCGCCGGTCCTCTTGTTGAACTTCAGGGGATCGTTCATGCACTCCCGAGTGAACGTCACATCGAAGAACACATTCATCTTCTCGCCCGGACCGAGCGTCGCCGGAATGGTGTTCGGTGGCCCAGCTACCAACACCGCCGACGGAGCGGCACACTCGCCTCGCGAAGTCACGGTGACTTGTAACAATCTACCTAACGTGTCGAAGTCAGAGATGAGTTCGTCGTGATCGCTGAGATTCTGGATTTGCACAATCAACCTCTTGGTCACTGAAGGTTTGGCAGCCGTGAGGTTGACCGTCTTTGGCACTTTCACCGTTGCAACTGACAAGTCGTGTGGCCTCGATTGCGAGTCATTGCTTATCGTGTCCCCGCCAATTTCGAATTCCACGCCGGGATCTACGACATAGATTCCCCGGAAGGCCTTCGGCCCGCTATCTCCCACAGGTGGACGCGCCTTGTACATGAGGGTACGGCTGGGTGAATTTGGACCATTGAAGAGCGGCCAACGAATAACACTTTGCGTTGGATCCCACATCCCGCCATCACTAACATCCGTCGCAATCCAGCCAACAGGCAGCGTCTCCTCCACCGCATACGAAATTACCTCCGGGCTTGGCGAAATCTGAATCACAACACTCAACGGCACACCCGGTGTGTACGAATCGGGCAAGATTCGTGTAGCGCTCTCAACGCTGCTCAGTGCACCGCCGGACAATTCAAGCGCCTGCGGTTGCACGAACTCCGTGGTAGTCGAACACGATATCCAGCAAAGCGGGCACGCTCGATTCGAATCGCAGCAGTAGGCACCATTCGCGGTCGAGTAACGTACAAAATCTGCATTTACAACATACGAGGCAGAAATAGATTGAGGCCACCATACGCAGTTAGTACTTGGATAAACTCGGCAGAAGTCATATCGAATTACCTCTCGAGGAGTAATGCGTCCGTCGCTGTCGGTATCGGCTGGATGAAACGAGCAATTTGGAGGCACGGTGACAGTAAAAGTTGTGTGGAACGAATTTGTAGCGTTGCTGGTATCGTTATCTGCTGAGACGATATCAATTGAGTGTACGCCAATCCTAAATGGACCCAGAGTAATGCACCACCGGTTGCTGATGAGCGTTGGGTTCTGAAGGATTCCGTCCAAACGGAACTGCTTCCAAGCGACGCCGCTGGGATCGAACAACGAAAAGCAAATTAGCGCCAGATCATCCGACCGAAGCGTGCCGTCGTTTAGTGGATACTCTTCGACAGTCAGGTTTTCGACCTGTGGACCGGCAGAATCGCTGTCAAGAACCACAAGTTGCTTCGAGGATTTATTATTGGAAGGATTATCCAGAAACTGCGGAGACAATTTGGCGTAAATGTCATGCGTACCCTCAACACCGGCCAAGATGCCACTAAATTGAAGAACGGCTTGTCCGTGAGCTGGCAGGCCATTGGTTATGACCAAAGCCGCGCTAATAGGATTGGTCACGATATCAGGATCGCCATCGTAGAGTCTGATGGCCAGCTCACCCGAGTAATCGTGCGCGGCAAGGTTCTGTACTGTTACACTAACTTGCATCGGCGCGCCTTCGATTGGGTGGTCATCGCTGAAGGTGATGTTGGCAGCATTAATCGCCGGGTCGCCCTGTTTCAGAAAGAGATAACGAATGACCGGATCCCCAGCCGCTGGCTCGCGACTCCATACCACGCTCATACCGTCCTGACGCAGATTCGCCACTTGATCGTCTGCAACGAGCAGAGTCGGCGGTGACGCGGATTCGCGGTCCAGCCAGTAAAGGCCAGGTCGTGGGTTGCTGCCTCCATTCCAATACTCGAAGACGACAGCCTCTTTGTCGAGGGGACCACCAAGGCCCACAAAGTTGTCTTCAACCTCGAGGTCTTCTGTTGTCAGTTGATCGGTTTGGCCATCCGAATGCCAGAGCCAAAGCTGAGGTACATCGTTACCATCTTCGTCAACGTAGGAGAACCGGTGCGCCGCCGCCGCATACACTGCTCCTTGGGAATTCAGCGCTGTGCGTGGAGACATTTCTCCTGCCGCGAAGTCAATAATCTCAACCCGTCTATTCGTGGTATGCCATCCGTTGTTGCTGTCATATTCCCAGCGTTCCCGCTCAAAGACCAGTAGCCCTTCACCAAAGTCAGCCCGTGTGTCCACGGTGTCTCGTGGATTGGTGCCGCCCTGCGGGGTGAACGTTGTCTTGTACTTCTCCACGAACTGGGCGTTGCCACGATATTCGTACACAATCAGGTTGAGGGCAGACGCCGTAGGCCCTCCCTCGGGGTCCACCAACGTCTCAAACTCACTGGCCACGGCGACGAGATTGCCATCCACTCCAAGCAGATATTGATTACCAGGACCATTCGTAATGACGAAGTTGCCGAGCTCGGGATGAGACAGGTCGTAAGCATACACATCCTTGTTGCGTCCGCCCGGAGGTTCGTTACGCGCATCAGTCCAAGCAATCAAGTTTCCGCTAATCTTCGGACCGGTTTGAGAGGCGATATCGTCGCAGACGGTACGTTCTTCACCTGTACCGAGATTGTAGGCAAAGATGTCGAGGTTTGCATTCCGACTGTCGTTCCAAACAATCCACGGCACAGAGATATCTACCGCGCTCACATTCCCTCCCACCGGAAATTCGGAGAATTGCTGGCTGTCGCCCACGGTTCCAGTGATCACGATGCGATCATCCTTACCAGGCTTTCGAATTCTGACCTCTGGTGGCACGTTGATCACGACGCTTCGCTCAAGGGGTCCTTGCAGCGCGGCTGTATGAATCGTGACATTGAGCGTTCTCGAACCGCCGGGTGGGATTGAACCCTGCAACACATTTCCAGTCCACGTGGTATCGGCGTTCGTCGCCGTCACGCTCGTCACTGGCAAGTCTCGCGAACCCAGGTTTTGAACCGCTGTCACGACGGTGACATCCTGCGTCGTGGAACTGAGGCCAAAGTCGGATTCAAACGGAAGTACCTGCAGCCATGCTGCCGTTCCGACATCGAACAGAGGATAATCGCGAATCACCTGTTCCACCTGACTCTGGCCGTAGATCACGTGGATATCCGCCGAGACGCGCCCTGCAAAATTCATGGGAATGTTCTGATCGAGGTGATACTTGTCGCTCCCTCGGGGAGGTTGTGGGCCGGCACCGGCCAGCAAATCATTGTAATCAATCCACTCATCCCTGACCGCGATGAAAGGGGCGTCTGCGACTGCCTTGGCGCGAACGTCCACTGCATTCGCATTGCCGACGTTCTTCAAGTGGATGTAAAAAAGTGGATTCTCGCCGCTCTCGGGACTTCCGTTCCCGTTCCCTCGTGGGGGAGTGTCATCCCATACGACATGGTCCACTTCAAACTTGGGTTCCGTGGCCCCGTTGGGATAGAAAGTCACGCTGAAAGGCAATTCCTGGAAATAATCCACGCCATTCTTGCTGTAGGTTGCACGCAACCGGAACGTCACCAAAGTTGTAGATGTGAAGTTCAGCACCATGTTGTAGTCGCTGCCCAACGAGGAGCCGTTAGGCGCAAGATCACCGTAGAAGGAGTACGGGTCGGTGATGGTCACATTGCCTGCGGTCACAGTGAGCGTCGCTTCGACGTTGCGGACAGTTGACCCACTGTTGTTGCGCAGGCGTACTTTCATCTCTAACGCCTCGCCCGCTTCAGGTATCCCATCTCCGTCACCGGGAGGACGCCGGTCATCCCACTCCAGAGTCGCGTCACGGGATAGATCATTGCCTTGCTGGGCGGGCGGTGGCTCCGGTGGCCCCGAACTCACCGAAAAAGGTTTCGGAAGGTAGAAGTATCGCGTGTGTACCTGGTCGGTGATTTTCGCATAGAAGTACCGGCCATTCTGGCTGAGATTCGGGTACCAGAAATTCACGGGGCTATTCGGAATGTAACCGCCAGCAGATGGCGGATTAGTTACCACAGAAACCACATCTCCTGGAGAATTGTTATAGGGATTCGTGTCATTGTCCGTCGCATAGGTGATTATGTTCGTGCTGTCGGTATCGCTCCAGCGGGTGAGAATCTTGACCGGCTGGCCGTTCGTCACAGCCCACTTGTTGTCCACGTTGGCGAGAGAGACGTTCGGCCACTGCGAGCCGCTGTGTGTCACCAGAAAGCGCCCCTCCGACCCGCCGTGGTAATAGGCAAGACCCGATGAGGGGCGGTTGCCTTGAGCGATCCTGGAGTAATAGAAACCCTCATGAGCGCGGTCGGTGTACCAAGCTGATTCCGTTGGTGCAATCAGGTCTATCGTGTCGTGGTACCAGTCGTGGACTCGACCGTGGTTATCATTGGGAAGATTCAACTCCTCGCAGTCGTCCGGAAGCGTATCGTTTTCAAAGCGCTCGTTGAGATGTAGGTTGGTCGCAGCTCCAATGTCTTGACCGTGAGGGTACGTGCATCCGAAGTTCTCGAAGTAATTGTCTGCAAAAACAACATTCTCGTAAATACGCAAAGGTGCATCGATAGCAGGAACTGGATCAATGTTTCGATTGTTGTTTACTGGGTGTGGATCAAGCGTTGTCAATTGCTCCACCCACACACCTCGCGTTGCAAGCATTTCAGAAAATGCACACCCCAGCGACGCTCCGCGACTGTGTCCGATGAAATGCAGGGGATGTTCTAGCCATTGGTGGGGAGAGCTCAGCACATAAGTGACAAGAACCGCAGCTACATGCTCGGTGGACGCGGCTTCTAAGTCATTCCAAGGAAGGGGAAGGTTTGCGAGATCAGTCCAATTGACCTTCAATATGATCTCGCCATTCCGGTTGCCACTCGTCCAAGGTTCAGGTTCCACATCCAAGTGTTCCGCAACTTCCAAATCCTGAGTGGAGATGTTGAACGTAATTGTTACGGAATAGATCGAGACTGCGCTCGGATCGCCTGTTCGATTTGCTATCGCTTCCGCCATTTCGTCCATCCATATTGGCGTCTCTGCTTGGTCGAACAAAAAGCCATGGGTGATTATCGTCACTCCGGCACCGTGAACTGTCTCAGTTAATAGGGGCAGAGCTGCGAGGCCCACGCCCACAAGCAGGCGAACAATCCGGCACAGTGTTCTTTTCATGGCAGTCAACCTTTCCGGTTCCGGCCAGCGCCCATCGGTGCCTGAATCGAACCATGCAGTCGAGCGCAGCAAAAGTTGAAGCAATGCCAATCCACCGCCCTGGTATTGGCAGCGAACCACGTTCGTCGCGTTGGAAGGAATCTTGTCACCTCGTCCCTGTTGCAGTCATCGCTGTCGTCCCCTTCGGGACCTGAGACCGAAGTGTCGCGGAGTATGCGAATCGCCGGCCGGAAAGCGAGCAAAAACCCACGAAAAATCGAAGCAAAGTAGAACTTGACAAGAGTGGCGAGAAAAGCCGCGTAAACATTGATCGGAATCGCTGCGCCGAAATAAGCGGAGCGGCATATTCCTCCTTGAGGCGGGTCGCCGAGAGTCGCAGCCAACGTTCGAAATCGGATCGCATACACACAAGCACGAATCGTTGGCGGTGGCCTTTGCTTACGCCGTGCCAGCATGAGCGATCATTGATTTGCGCCCGTTTGCGACAATCGCTGCCGGCGGTCGGCAAAGAGTTTGTCGAAGGAGGACAACTTCTTTGCCATTGTGGTTTGGCTTGAACCGCCACGCGGAAACGAGCGGGCGGAATCTGCTGGCAGAATGATTTACGGGCAGAATCATTTTGCCATTGATGATCTTGTCGAGAGAATTGAATTTGCCATCACGCACCGTTTCGCCACAATCGCCGCATGTACTTCAACGAAGGCATCGTCCCCAATGAGATCGGCGACTTCGAGGTCGTCGAGAACAACGGGCAACTGCACATCTTTTATCTCTCGCTCGACAGCCACGACGCGGTCGGCCATCTCGTCAGCGACAACGGTATTGACTGGCGACCGTTGCCCACCGCGATCCGCACGGGCGACCCGGGCGAGTTCGATAGCGATCAAATCTGGACGATGGGCGTGTGCAAGTTCCGCGGAACGTGGTTCATGCTGTACACCGCCAACCTGAAGAACGGCCTCTATCAGGTGACCGGCCTCGCGACGAGCAAGGATCTCATTCGTTGGAAGAAATATGACAAGAATCCGGTCGCTCAGCCCGACCCGCGTTGGTACGAAGCGAAACAACGCGGGCGATACCGTGTAGATTGGCGCGACCCGCACATGTTCGTGCGCGACGGGAAAATCCACGCCTTCCTTTGCGCGCGCGAAAACAAGGGCTTGCTCAACCATCGCGGCTGCGCGGGTTATTTCACGAGCACCGACGGCTACCGCTGGAAAGTCCAGCCGCCGGCCTGCACGCCGAGGAATTGTTGGGACTACGAGTGCCCGTCTGTGTTCGAGTTGAACGGGCGTTATTACATGGTCGCCATCCACGGTGGCCATGATCGCGGCACCTACCGGGTCGCGGATCGCGTCGAAGGACCGTACCGTCGGCTGCACGACGACAGCTTGATGCCGAAGTGGAACATGTCCGTGCGTCCGTGTGTGTGGCGGGGGAAGACGTTCTTGTTCCACTGGAATCGCGGCCAGCGTGATTGGGGTGCGCATTCGGGCTCGGGATTCGCCTGCATCGCCAGCCCAAAGCGCGTGCGCGCGGAGCGGGATGGATCGCTGGTCGTCGAGAGTTTCGATTGGTCGGCGCTGCACGCCGGTCGCACCGAGAGAATCACAAAGGGCAAAGGCGCGTGTGGCCAGTGGCAATGGAAAGGCGATCGGCTGGTGGGTTACAGCGAATTTGGCATGGCCAACTGGTTGGCGTGCCGCGAGTACGAGGACTTCGAGTTGACCGCCGATCTGCAACTCGGAAAGGGGACAGTCCCCTTTTCTCAGGGGGACTGTCCCCCTTTCGGCAGCGCATGTGAGTTTGGCTTTGTCTTCCGCGCCGACGAAACCGGCGATCAGGCGATGTACGCGCGGTGCGTGCCCGGCCGCGGCAGCGTGGAACTGGTGAAGCAGATTTACAATCGGCGCAACGGTCCCGACTCGATGTGGCGCGGACGCAGCGTGGTGCAGCGGTATCACTTCATTCCGAGCGCCGACGGACGATACACGCTACGATTGATTGCATTCGGGCCGAACATCGAATTCAATGTCAACCGTCGTCTCGCGATCTCCGAGTTGTCCCTGCCACGGCGGCGTGGCAGGCTCGGCGTATTCGTTGAGGACGGCAAAGGCGCATATTCAAACATCAAAGTCACTCCGCTCCGCGAGCCGCGGACGCGTTGGGACTGGTAACAACAGAAGGAGCACCATGACGCTACAACCAATCGCCACACCACTCAGCTACGACTACAGCCGTTCGTTCATCCAGTGGGACAGCAGCCGCGACAACATCCCGCGCTGCACCGTCCACGCCAGTTGCCGGCTGCGGGCGAAGAGCGCTACCGAGCGGGAGTTTTTCCTCGCTCACCCGTGCGCGGGCGAACAGATGTACGTCGCCGACAATCTCATCCATCAGCCTGTGGCGGAGTTCCACATGGTGTGCGAGTCGGGGAAGGAATTCATGCACGTCAAAGTCCACGCCGACGATCCGGTCGAACTGCGCATGGCGCACCGCGTCGGCGAGGTCGTTCCCACCAAGGACGGCAAGGGCTCGCTCATTGCCCGCGTGGACGTGACGATGCGCCGTTTCCCGTCGGTGCGCGAACTGCGGACCGACCGCGAGGTGCACGATGCGATGATCGCAAACGAACCGATCTCGGGTCGCACCCAATTCGTCGGCGACGATGGTGAGACGCTCGTGATCAGCGAGTATCCCGTCACGGTGATGAACGCCCGGCCGAGTGACCGGCGTTTCCAGGTGGACACTGGTCCGATCCTCGTTCCCGATTTCTCGGTGAAGCATGAACTGACCGGTGCGATGTTTCGGCAGGCGTTCATCGTCTATAACACGTGGGACCGGGCCGAGATCGCCGTCCGCCAGCCCGTGCCGAGCAAGAGCGGCCGTGTTGTGCATTACTCCGCGCCGAAAAAGCTCGCCGTGCGCAACCAACTGTTCGCC
>CAZOTB010000018.1:0-38095 GCA_964582645.1 uncultured Verrucomicrobiota bacterium
CTTTCCTTTCCGTGTCCATCCGCAGTTGTTTCGAGGTGATCTCGGTGCGGTTGCTCTGTCCGGCGCTGCCTTCCGTGGTCTCATTCGTAAGCGTGACGCTCGTGGGAGGAGCGCTCGTTGTCTGCTCGGCGGCGGCGGGGCACCCATGCGCGCCGATCAGCATCAAGAATGTGCCGAAAGCGTGCTTCCAATTCACTTCGGTGTCTCCGTGTTCGGGGACTGATTTGGGGCATGGGTCCCCGGCGCGGTGATCGCTCTCATGTCGCTGACGATCACCCGGGCGTTGTTGCGAATCACAAGCAGGTTGTTGGTGCCGCTCCAGAAAAAGCCGTCGCCCGTGATTACGAGACTGCGTCCGGTGATCTCGACCGGCGCGTCCGTCTCGGCCTCGCGCTTCTCGCGGTCAAACAGACAGCGCGGCGACGTCAGCACCATGTCCACCCTGGCGTTCTTGTACATCTCGAGGCGCACTTTCGTGATATCAATCGGGCCACCGGTCGGTTTGAGCCGGGCGGATTCGCCCATCACACGCCATTTCATGTCGCCATTCTCGTCCACTTCAGGAATCGAGAAGCCGCTGATTGTGGCCTCGCTGCCCGTGGACTCCGCGACGGAGGAACGCTGTGTCGCCATGACCATCATTGCCGCGGCGACGACGAATGTTTCCAGTAGGCTTCGAGCGCCTTGTCCCATAATCCCTGTGTTTTGACGATCAATTCAACCACTTCGCGCACCGCACCGTTCCCGCCGTTCGCGCGCGTGACATATCGCGCCCGCTCCCGGACCTCCGCCGGGGCATCGGCCACGGCAACAGGAAACCCGACGACTTTGAGCGCGGGAATATCCAGCAGATCATCGCCCACGTAACAGATTTGCTCGGGCGCGACGCCTGCCTTGCGTTGGACTTCGAGCACGCCACTGGCTTTGTCGTTCGATCCCTGAATCAGCCAATCCACGGCAAGCTCCCGGGCGCGTTGGGCGGTGGCCGGCGACGCACGCCCGGTGATCCAGCCCACCGTCAACCCCGCCATCTGCGCCAACTTTACACCACTGCCGTCACGGATGTCAAAAGTCTTGGCCTCGCTCCCGTCCGAACTGACGTAGAGCTTGCCGTCCGTCAGCACGCCGTCCACGTCGAGCAGCAGACATTTCACGCGTCGGATGCGTGCGCGTAGTGTTGGATTCAGTTTCCTCGTCGGCACGCCCAGCAGTTAGCATAACCGACGGGAACTGCAAAGGATTTGTCGTGGGCCGGGCTTTCCTCGGTGGCCGCGTTTCCCCGCGGCGCTTCAGCAGCATCCGCCTCCTTCGATCTACCCAAACATCAAGCGGATTTCGGAGTGGCGGTGGTGAAACCCAAGAAGTAGCAGGGAGCGGTTATCCGAGGGTGCGAGAGAGGTTCGGGCTGCCAGTGATGGCTTACGCGGCGCCGCGCGAGCCGTGTCCGCGAAGAGATGTGTTTGCTTCTTGTGCCTGGAGGGCGCGGCACCCGCCGCGGCACACGCTCGCTAAGCTGCCGACGTAGGACTACCGGCGGCCACAACCCGCCGTAGGAGGACTGCTGTTCTCGCAGGCGTGTTCGAGTTCGCCTTCGAGGTTGCCGGGTGTGACGAAATCAATGTCATCGTCCACGTCGGTGGCGTTCTTGAACAACATCAGCGTGGGGACAGCGTTGATCATGTGCCGCGCGGCGAGCACGGGCTCGGCATCCACGTCCACGCGCACGAACTTGATGCGCCCGTCATACTTCGCCGCCAGGCGCTGCAGCGTCGGCTCGAGCGCGCTGCATTCGCCGCAATGTGCCGCATAGAACTCGACCACGACGGGAAGCGTGGCGGCCAATACCTCCCGGTCGAATGTGTCTCGTGTGACTTCCTGGATTTCACTCATGATGACCATCCCCTCTCTAAATTGCATCCAGTGTTGTAGCAATGAGAGTGGAGGGCCGAGGATCGCACTCCCCAATTCCAATCGTCCCGATTGGCTCGGGAGTAGGCTTTGCCAGCCCATTGATACATTGCTGAGAGGTGTCTCTCGGCCCTCCGCAGCAACCTACAACTCACAAGCACGATTGCAAGTGAGTGAAACTACGCTCCTTGAAATACCGCGCCGTGATCGCACATCAGCGCCGCGATGAAGTAACAACCGAGGCCCAGCGCGATGACGAAGTTGAATCCGAAATGGCTCGCGAGCAGTGGCGCCAGCGACGCAGCCACTACGGACAGGCATCCGTTGATTCCCCACGCCCAAGGGACAAGCGATGGTGCGTTGGTCGAAACCCGGCGCAGAGCAAGTGGAAACGGCATTCCGAGAAGGAATCCGAGCGGCGCGATGGCGATGACGGCGATGAGAACGCGCACGAGCAGCGGCGCGGCGAGCGCCAGCGGGAACAACTTCGGTAAGAAAATCATTTCCAACGCGCCGATGGCGATGACACCGCACAGCGGCGCGAACGGCGATCGCATCCACGCGGTCGCGCTCCCGATTCCCGCAAACACGAGGAACGACGCGATGACCACCGCCGCCGAGTAAATCGGATGCGCGAGGAACAGAACGAACTTCTGCAGCATCGCCATTTCAAGCAACATGAACCCGAGTCCGAGCGACGCGAAGTAGGTGAGAATCGTGAAACGTGATTCGTGAAACGTGATTCGTGGCCGGTGGAGGACGAGCGGGAGGCCGATCAAGATCACGCTCAGGAGGATCGTTTGAGCGAGCGTCGCGAGCGAGACCAGGTAGCTCCATTCGACGAGCGGCAGCGCTTGCGTCCGCAACAGCCGCCACAGCTCGGACGCATGTCGCCACTGGAAGAATTGAAGGAAGAACGGGCGATCATCGGTCGTCGGACGCACGTCGAATGCGTAGTTGCGGAGAAACGCAGCGCGGTCGCCGTGCAGGAGTTCACGGAACGCAACCACGTAGAGGTTGTCGGCCACCTTGTGGTGGCGATTGGCATCCTGCGGTCGCATGCCCGGAACGTAGTCGAGGTCGAACAACCGTTCGTCGCAGAATCGTCGTGCCGCTTCGATCTCGGTTGCCGACAGCGGCGATCGTTTCACCGCGATCGTACCGGTCTGCATCCCTCGCGCGAAGAGCAGATAATCTCCCGGATTGCGAACGCCTGCGGCTTCCAGTGCCCGCAGTGCGGTGGCAAAGAGCCGGATTTCATCGCGCGGCGGTGTCTTGAGCCAGCGCGTGATCGCCAGCACCCCCTCGTCGCCGAGGCACGCCAGGTAATCCTGCATCGCTTCGACGGTGTAGAGGTAGTTCTCCTGCAACGAATACGCTCCCCCCGAACCGGAGGACTCAAGCAGACTGATCTGAATCACATCGAATCTCTCCCGCGTCGAGCGGACGAATCCACGCGCTTCAGCCGGGCGCAGATCGAGGGGAATCGCCACGCAGCGGCGCATATGGTCCGCCACACGAGGATGCGATTCGAGTCCCGTTACCTCGGTTGCACCGAGCCGAATCGCCTGCAGCATGTCCAATCCACCCCCTGCGCCGATCACAAGAACCCGGGACCGCCGGGCCATGTGATACGGCACGGCGCTCGGCATCCCATCGAGGAATCCCATCTCCGGGCTCTGAGGTTCACCATGGAGCAACGCACTCGGTCCGTCGCCGTTGACGAAGATCGCCTGCTGTCGCGGCATGGGGCCGCGATACGCCAGGCTCAGGCCGGGCGCGATCCGCAACGCGGGAGCTTCCACCACGTCCATTCGTCCGAGAGGATGCGCTGCACTTTCAATGACCTTCGCCTCGGGCAGCAACAGACACTTGCTCAGGCTCTTGTACTCCGACAGCGGCGGATGTGTCGGTACGAAACCCAGCAGCAAGCCGGCGAACACGCCCACGCCCGAGCCGAGCAGGTTGGCGCAATACACGCGCGGGATTACCGCCCCCGGCTTCACGAACGCCAGCCCGACGACCGTTGCGCCCAGTGTGAACGGCACGAGCAACAGGAGATAGTAGGCGAGCAGGTGCAGCAGTTGACCGGCATCCCACATGAGTTGGAATGGATTAAACCGAATGAGCGGCAGGATCAGCGTCACCGCGGCGAGCGTGCCGAGGAAGCCGATTGCCGAAAACGAGAACGCGCGCGACCACCGCTCCACGAACCAGCCTGCTCGGATCGCGAGCACCGTCCCGCTCAGGCCGAACCCGAGCAGCGCGACGCTGATGATCATCGAGGCGAAATGATGCCATTGGATCAGCGCGAACAACCCCAGCAGGAAGACCTCGTACGCGAGGAGTACCGCGGAGACGACGAAGACGACGGCGTAGCCGGGGAAGTTCATGGCCGTTGGCCCGATTCTCGACGGAGAAACCCTGCGCGTCCAGCGAGAAGGAGGCTTGCCATCCGGCATCCAGCATCTAGCATCCACACCCAATGCCTATGAACTCAAAAATCGCCCTTTTGCTCGCTCTCTCTACTTCACTGGCGATTGCCCAGACCAACGACCCCACCCGCATCATCATCGAGTGCGAGGACATGAAGGGTGTCGCGCAGAACAAGTTCGGCCCGGGGAAGGGCTGGCAGGTCGGACGCTGGGGACACGACTTGTACGAGAACATGATCTTCGGTGGCGTGTGGGCCAGCCGACTCCGCCATGCGATGACGGACGAATCCGACGCGCTCGACGAGGCGACGGCGGAGATCGAAGTGCCCGCAGACGGCACCTACAAGGTGTGGGTGAAGTACGAATGCCCGCCGTTTTTCAACTACGCGTTCGGAATCAAGCTCACGGACGGGAAAGCCGCCACGGTGTTTGAGAAGACGTACGGCTTGCGCGAGTCGGCGAAGCATTTTTGTTTTACAGACAAACTCACGACCGGCGACCTGTACTGGGCGTGGGGACTCGATCACGACGCCGCCGAGGGGTACGAAGCAAAGCTGTCGAAGGGGAAATACAAGGTCACTCTCTCCAAGACGAAAAATCCCGCTCCCGCCGGCGCGCGTTCGGTGGATGCAATCCTGATCACGAGCGATCTCTCGCCGTTGTCCGCGCCGAAGTTTCCGCGGTACCCGTTGCTCGACGAACTGCGCCGGGCGAACCACGTCTATTTCCGCTTCCGCAACCCAAAGACGGCGTCCGCACCGATTCGGGTTCACTGGAACCACTGGAACCATCGCTACAACGATTTCTATTCGCCGTTTTATCGCGAGTTGGTGAAGTTCTACGACGCGAAGGGTGCCCCGATTGAGGGCGGCAAGAACGGGGACTGGCCGAAGGCGATCGCCCCCGGGGAAGAGTCGCCGTGGTACGACCTCGGCCCGACGATGAACACGGAGAGCACGTCGCCCTACGACATCCGGGGTCTTGTCGAGGGCGCGAAGCCGACCGATCCCAGCGCGCCGATCGCCGTGGATATCGCGCTCGAACCGAACGAGAAGAAGATCGTGAAGTCATTCGAGCTTGCCAAAGGCGAAGCTTCGCTCGCGATTCTGGTTCAACCCGACCTCCATCGGAAAGAGGGCGTCGAGTTCACGAAAAAGATCGCCGACCTGTTGCGCGAGGTGACTGCGGCGCTCAACAAGGAACCCCGGCTCGGTCCGTTGCCGAAGAAGCTGCGGCTTTTCGGCGGTACGGGCGCGGTCAGTTGGCCACCCGCGGAAAGTGATTTGCCTACGCTGATGGAATTCCGCGAAGCGATGGGGCTGAACACGATTCCCGGTAACACCGAGCCGAAGAAAGTCCCCGCCATCCTCGACTGGGCCAGAGCGCATGGCGGAATCGTCGAACGGTCGCTGTCGTATCACCACACGACGGAGCCCGCGACCGTGATCAAGTGGGTCAAGGACGGAGGCGTCGAGAAACAGTTCTATTACGTTTCCTACGGCGACGAGATCGGCCTGCCGGCGGTGGATGTGAAAGATGAGGCGAAGGTCAAAGCCTTCCGCGAGTTCGTGAAACGGCATGGGGAGACGCCTGCCAGCCTCGGCCTGCCTTCGGAAGATCAAGTGAAGCCGCTGGCCGCGCTTTCCGCCGACGTGGCGGTTCAAATCGGTGTGTTGCCGAAGGAAAAGCAGGGTGACGCGGCGAGTCTGGCCGGCCTGAAGCGGTTGTACTGGTACAGCCTGAAGTTTCGCACCGAACAGGGCATCGCGTCGTTCGCCGAGAAGACAAAACAAATCCGCGGTGCGCTCGGCAACGAAACGCACACCTCGGCCAACCTCGGCGGGATGCACCCGTTCTACTGGATGCACCAATCGTCGTTCATCGAGTCGTTCAAGCATCACGCGATGTCGCTGGCGTGGAGCGAGGATTACACGTATTGCATGCCGCAGGGCTCGCGGTTGGTGGTGGACTTCGAGACGTCCTATCTGCGCAAGGGCGCGAGCTATCACGACCAGCCGATGATGTTCTATTGCATGCCGCATTGGCCGGGGAACACGCCCGAGTATTTGCTGCAATGCGCCGTCATGGAATGGGGACAGAACGTCAAGGACCTCGACTTCTTCGCCGTATCGCCCGACATGTGGGCGACGGAAAACTACGTGGCCTACCGGGGCGGGTTGCCCACGTGGAAAGCGATCCGCACCATCTCCGGCATGGCCGGGTTGATCGAGGATCATCTGCTGCCGGCGCGCACCGAACCTGCGAAAATCGCGATGCTGCTCAGTGAGTCCAGCGATGTCTGGGAACTGAACGGGAAGGGACAATGGGACGTGAAGCCCGGCGGCGAAGAAACGAATGTCTCTCAGGAAGAGCGCATGGCAATCTGGTTCGCGCTTCGGAACGCCGGCTACCGGGTGGATTTTGTGACCGAGGACGATTGTTCGGAGGGGTTGCTGAAGAATTACGCCGTGCTCTACGTGTGCGGACAGAACCTCGAGCGCACGGCGGCGAAAGCGATCGTGGACTGGGCGAAGAATGGTGGCACGATCTTCGCCACCGCGGGAGCCGCGCGCAAGGACGAGTTCGACGCGCCGCTGACAGAACTCGATCCCGTGCTGGGTCGTGGCAAACAGCTCAGCTATCAGCAATACAAGGGGCCGCTTCGCGCGCGGTTGGAGCTGTTGTTCGAAAAACCGGTCGATCAAATCAAGCTCAACACAGGTGAATCGGTGAATGCGTTGTGCAGCCGAGAAACCTTCGAGACCGCCAATAACGTCAACGTGCTCGGTCGGTACAACGACGGCAAGCCGGCCTGGATCGAGAAGGTGTATGAGAAAGCGCGCGGCTACTACACAGGCACGCTGCCCGGCCAAGCCTGGTTGCAGCCGGCGATCCCGTTCACGCCGTGCGGCAAAGGCGGCACGCAGTCGAGTCCGTGGATGGTGGAAGGCGTGGACTACGACGCGAACGCGGCGGGAATGATTCTCTATCCGGTGAAGTTGGCGAAGATCACGCCCGACGTGCAGCCGAGCGTGCGGGGCGTCGTGACCGGGCGACTCAAGTCAGCCAAATCCACGGTCATCACGGTCGTCAACCTCGCGCAACAGAAGAGCGGGAATCAGAAAGATCTGAAGTTCCAGATCGCAAATCTGAAATCTCCCAAGAAGGCCTGGTCCTGCTTCTATCCAAAGGGCCTGCCAATGCGTCCCGAGGGCGATGGTGTCGTCGTCACGTTGCCCGCGCTCGCCGCCGCCGACGTGATTGTGATCGAGTAGCCACAGTACCGGCCAAGCCGATCCACTAACCCAGACGGGCACGACTCAGCATCTTCCTGCGAGGCAATCAGGGCACTTGTAACGCCATGCGCGCTCCCAGAAGCTGGGCCGTTGCACCGCCGTTTCCGACTCATAGATTGCTGCGCCGTGGACTCCTTGATCGTAGAGCTGCTTTGCCAGAAGTTCGGAAGCCACAAACGATCCATACCGCCATACCTGTCCGAACACCTCGGCGCGGTCTGTTGCCTTCGCAACATATTCGCCCAACTCCAGATCCGCAGGGGGAAACTCCGGCGTCGGGAGATGCGGGCCGAAGAGAATGCTGTCCAGGCCGTATGCGACGACCTCGCGGATCATGTTGATCTTGTGCTGGCGCACCTCGGGATACGCGAAGCTCATGCGCGGCCGCACGATCCCCGATTTGGTCACCTGACGTTTCTCGGGGTGGGCGAGATGAAACGGCGTGGTGGGACCGAACAGGCTGCCGGGTTTGCTGTCTTCGTTGCTGACGCGGAACCAGCCGTAGAGGTCAATGCCGATCTGCTTCGCTTCGTCCACCGCCTGGCGCAATGTATCGTCGGGGACACCCATGTCGCGACGCACGCCGACCTTCGTGTCGAACTCGCAGACCACCTTGAAGACTTTCCACAGGATCAGGTCGAAGCCCGCGCTTTTGTGCAGACGGACCATGCTGGCCGCTTCGCGACCAACGGGGCGGCGTCGAGCCATTGGGGTCAGGTCTCAATTTTCAATAATTTAGCCTCCGTCTGCCAGAAGCCAGCCCCCAAGAATCAAGAACACTCTTGAATATTTAGACCTGACCCTGATTCCCTTTTTGACTGATCGAGGACGAGATGGCTATGGGGCCGGAACCGGCAAGCCGGCAGGGAACGCGTCAACCATTCTGTCAATTGTCAAGGACTGACCCTGATGAACTGATCCAAGGTGCGGTTTACGGGCGAACTCTACGATTGCCGGCGGCTCGTCCACTACTGGGAGGCGATGCAGATTTTTGCCGGTCACTTCAGCCAGGTGGTCGAGAAGTTCGAGGAGCATCGGCGCTTTTGGCATGAACTCGGCCACGGTGAGGCGGGCAAGCCTTATCGTTGGCCTGTGAATCTCGAACTCGGAACTCTGGGCGTTTCACGCGACCTGACGGAAGCGCCGCCTTATTTCCCGCTGAACGAAGTTTTGTTGGCGCCGATGAAATGGGAAGGCGCTCCGCCACCGGCCGTTAGCCGCCGCGTGGATTCCTCGCCGGTGCAGCCCGAGAACTATTTCGCGGCACAAATCCACAGCGGAGTTCGCGCGCTTCGGCAACATCCCTTTTGCCGGTGGGGATCGGCATCAACCTCGTGCAACCGGCCTTCCAGATGCAGGTGAAAAATGTCGAGCCGGGGTCACCAGCGGCGGCCACCGGTAAGCTGAAACCGGGGCAGATCATTCTCCGGCGGAAGAAGTGATCGTGAATATCCCGGTTCTTAGCGCGTTATTTTTGCTGTCCATCGGCGAGGACCGGGACTTGGAAGTGGTCCACGGGTGAAGCAACGCAGCGCGTGAGACATCGAGTTGCGTGCAAAACTAACGAAGATCAAAGCGAGAGTGGCAGTGTCCAGAGTTGACCCCGATGACCCCGATGACGGTTGACTGAACGCTCAGGGTAAACGCGGTTCAATGTCACCAAATTGTCCAGATAGTTCCGAAAAGACAGCCTCCGAATAGAACATTTTTTAGTCTTGCTGCTGTCAAGTCGCCGTCTGTAGGAACGATTATTCACGGCTTTTAGCAGTTTCTCGGTGAACAAACCGCCCGGTATCCGAGTTGCTGATTCGTTCTACAATGAAGTGCGTCAGGGGGGGGCGGAACTCGGGTGTCGGCACTGGCTCTGGCCGGAGCGCTCGTCGTGTCGGCCGCGCGGGCCGACCAAGTGGCCACGAACCAGTCGGTGGCCGCCCTCGCTGACCTGGACTTGGCGCAACTGATGCAGATTGAGATTCCCACCGTCGTCGGCGCGTCCAAACATGAGCAGAAAGTCACCGAAGCGCCTGCCAACGTGACGATCATCACGCAGGCGGACATTCAGCAATACGGGTACCGGACAATGGCGGACATTCTGCGGTCGGTGCCGGGGTTCTATGTGACGTATGACCGCAGCTACGGGTTCATCGGCGTGCGCGGATTCAACCGGCCCGGCGATTACGGCGGCCGGGTGCTGATGTTGATCAACGGCCACCGCATCAACGACGCGATTTACGGCAGCGCCGCCCCGGCCACCGATTTTCTGTTGGACGTGGATTTAATCGAGCGGGTGGAAGTGATTCGCGGCCCCGGTTCGTCGCTGTACGGCAACAACGCGTTCTTTGCGGTCATCAACGTCATCACCCGCCGCGGCCGGAATTTCGAGCATGGCGAGGTGGCCGGTTCGGCCGGCAGCTTCGACACGTACCGGGGCCGGGCCACGGTTGGGCAGATGTTCAGCAATGACGTCGAAGTGGTCGTGTCCGGCAGCATTCAAGACAGCCGCGGCCCCCGCAGTCTGGACGTGCCGGAGCTGGGCGGGACCGTCAAGCGGGCCGATGACGATCAGTTTGCCAGTCTGTTTGCCAGCGCGGCGTTCCGGGGGCTGACTCTGGAGGGCGGTTATGTGTTGCGAGACAAGCAGGTGCCGAACGCGTTGTACGGCACCGTGTTGGGCGATCCGCGCTACCAAATACAGGATGAGCGGGCGTATGCCGAGTTGCGGTACGAGCACGTGTTGCGCGACGGCACCAAACTGCTGGCGCGTGGCTACTACGACCACTATGCGTATCTGGCCGACTATCCCTATGCGGACGACGACTTGGGCATCGTGGTCATCAATCGGGACGATCAGACCGCCGAATCAGCGGGGCTGGAATTGCGGGCGCAACGGACGTTCCTCGAGCGGCACGCGGTGACAGCCGGGCTGGAGTTTCATTCCGATTTCGAGCTGCGGCTGAAAAACTACGACGTAGATCCCGACGAGACCTTTCAAGACACTCGCAGCGACGCCTATTGGCTGGCGGTCTATGCGCAGGATGAATGGCGCGTGGTGGACAAGCTGTTGCTCAATGCCGGGGTGCGGTTTGATTACTACGAAGATTTCGGCGCGACGGTCAACCCGCGTTTGGCGTTGATCTGGGAGCCGGTTCCAGGCACGACGTTGAAGGCCATCGGCGGCCGGGCGTTTCGCGCCCCCAACGCCTACGAACGGCTCTACACCACCAACGTCAACGCCGGCAACGCCGACCTCGATCCCGAAACCATCACCAGCGCGGAATTGATCTGGGAACAGGCTCTCGGCAGAAACCTGCGCTCCACGATCGGCGGCTTCTATAACAAGGTAACGGATCTGATCACCCAGACCACCGACACCGCCGGCAACGATGTGTACGAGAATCTCGAAGGCGCCCAATCCTACGGCGCGGAGATTGCGCTCGATGGCCAATGGACCAACGGCTGGCGCGGCCGGCTCAGCTACACGCTGGCCGAGACCGAAGACGACGACGGCCGGCAACTCGACAATTCGCCGCGCCATCTGGCGAAGTTGAACCTCGTCGCCCCGCTCTACCGGGACCGCGTGTCGGCCGGGCTGGAGGTGCAGTACACGGGCGACCGGCGCGCGACGACCGGCGACCGGCTGGATGACTTTGTGATCGTGAACCTGACTGTGTTCGCCCACAAATTCTGGCGCGGCTGGGAAGCGTCGGCCAGCCTCTATAACGTCTTCGACACGAAATACGACGACCCGACGGACACGACCCCGACCGTGGTGGAACAGAACGGCCGGGAGTTCCGCGTGAAACTGACCTGCCGGTTCTGACCATGACCCGATTCCGAAAATATTGTGGCGGTGCCTTGCTCGCGGCGCTGGTGGTGACCGGGGCGCGCGCCGACCAACAGGCTGTCGAGATCGAATACAAACTCAAGGCGGCCTGCCTGTTCAATTTCACCAAGTTCGTGGAGTGGCCGCCCAAGGCGTTCACCTCGGACACGGTGGCGCTGGTGATTGCGGTGTTGGGCGCGAATCCGTTTGGCGACGTGCTCGATCAGGCCGTCGCCGGCCGCACCGTCAATGGCCGGCCGATCACCGTCCGCTACGCGAGCCGGGCGGAGGAATTGGCGGACGCGCATCTGGTGTTTGTCAGCCGGGCGGCGCAGGCTGAACAGGCCGGCGCGTTGCGCGCGCTCGCCGCACGGGGCGTGTTGACGGTCGGGGAAGGCGACGGGTTTTTGCGGGCAGGCGGGATGGTGCAATTTCTGGTGGCGGACAAGAAACTGCGGTTTGCGATTGCCGAGCCGGTGGCGCAGCAGGCCGGGCTGCGGCTCAGCGCGCAACTGCTGGCGCTGGCGGTGCCGGCGCGGGAGGCGGGTTGAGCATGAGGTTGCCCTTCTTCCAACGCGCGCCGATCAAACGCAAGCTGATGCTGATCATTCTGCTGACCAGCGTGGTCGGCTTGTTGTTGGCGGCAGCCTCGTTCATCACGTACGAGTGGCTGGCGTTTCAACGGGCGCTCACTCAGGAGCAAACCACGCTCGGCACGATCATCGGCGCCAACACGGCGGCGGCGCTGCTGTTCCAAGACGAGCAACAGGCGACGACCGTGTTGAGCGCGTTGCGGGCCGAGCCGCGCGTGATCGCCGCGGCCATTTACACGCCGGCCGGCGAGGTGTTCGCCACGTTCCAGCGCTCCCCGCGCGAGTCTTGGACCGCACCCGCACTGGCGGCGGACGGCCAGGCGTTTGTGGGCGCGAATCTGCAGACGTTCCTGCCCATTGTCCATCAACAGGAACGCATCGGCACCGTCTATCTGCTGGCCGATGGCCAGGAAATGCGCGACCGGCTCGTCCGGTATGCCGGCATTGGGGCGGGGGTGCTGGTGGTGGCATTGGTCGTGGCGGCGTTGTTGTCGGCGCTGTTGCTGCGGCTGGTGGTGGAACCGATCCTCATTCTGGCCGCCACTTCCCGCGCCGTGTCGGAACGCAAGGATTACTCCTTGCGCGCGCCGAAGTATTACGACGACGAGGTGGGCCAACTGATTGACGCCTTCAACGAAATGCTCAGCCAGATCGAAGGAAGCGACCGAAGCTTGAAAGCCGAGATCGCCGAGCGCAAGGCCGCCGAGCACAAACTCCAGCAGTTCACCGCCCGGCTTGAGGCCAGTAACCGCGAATTGCAGGATTTCGCCTACGTCGCCTCGCACGACTTGCAGGAACCGTTGCGCAAAATCCAGGCGTTCGGCGACCGGCTGCGGGCGAAATTCGGGGGCGCGCTGGGCGAGGTGGGCGCGGATTACCTGGCGCGGATGAACGACGCGGCCTCGCGGATGCAGACCTTGATCACCGATCTGCTGACCTTCTCGCGGGTCACGACCAAGGCACAGCCGTTCGCGCCCGTGGACCTCAACCAGATCGCCCGCGGCGTGCTCTCCGACCTCGAAGTGCGGATCGAACAAACCCGTGCGCGGGTCGAGATCGCGCCGTTGCCGACGATTGACGCCGACGCGCTGCAGATGCGGCAACTGTTCCAGAACCTGCTCGGCAACGCGCTGAAGTTCCACAAACCGAACGAGCCACCGGTGATCCGCGTGACCGGGGCGACCCGCAACGGTTCGACGCCGCCGCGGCTGGAGTTGACGGTGCAGGACAACGGCATCGGGTTTGACCAGAAGTATGCCGACCGGATTTTCACTATTTTCCAACGGCTGCACGGCCGGGGCGAGTACGAGGGCACCGGGGTGGGCCTGGCGATCTGCAAAAAGATCGTCGAACGCCACGGCGGCACGATCACCACGGCCAGCGAACCCGGACGCGGAACGACGTTCACCGTGACTTTGCCAATGCAACAGACGAAAGGAAACCACAACACATGAACCATCGCCACCAAGCCTTCACAATCCTGCTCGCGGACGACGATCCCGAGGACCAGATGCTGACGCGCGACGCGTTGGCCGAAAGCCGCTGCGCCAACCGGTTGGACACGGTCGCGGACGGCGAGGAACTGCTCGATTACCTCCACCGCCGGGGGCCGTTTGCCGCGCTGGCGGGGACGCCGCTGCCGGGATTGATCCTGTTGGACCTGAACATGCCGCGCAAGGACGGCCGCGAGGCGCTCAAGGAAATCAAGAGCGACCCGCAGTTGCGCCGCATCCCCGTCGTGGTGTTGACAACGTCGAAGGCGGAAGAGGACATCTGCCGCACCTACGATCTCGGCGTGAATTCGTTCATCACCAAGCCGGTCAAGTTCGAGGGCCTGGTGGCGGCGATGCAGACGCTCAGCCGGTACTGGGTGGAATTTGTGGAGCTTCCCACCGTGGAGGAGGTCGCCTGACATGCAACCACAACCCTTCAACATCTTGATGGCCGACGACGATCCGGATGACCGGATGCTGGTTCGCGACGCGTTGCAGGATACCAGCCGGCCGCAGCCGCTGGACACGGTCGCGGATGGCGAGGAACTGCTCGATTACCTCCACCGGCGGGGCAAACACGCGCACCGCCCGGCTCACCCGCAGCCGCGGGTGATCTTGTTGGACCTGAACATGCCCCGCAAAGACGGCCGCGAAGCGCTCCGGGAAATCAAGAGCGACCCGCAGTTGCGCCAGATCCCGGTCGTGATCCTGACCACCTCGAACGCGGTCGAGGACATCCAGCGCACCTACGATCTCGGCGCGAGTTCGTTCATGATCAAGCCCCGCGACTACAAGACGCTGGTGCAAGCGCTCGAAACGCTGGTGAACTACTGGTTCGACACCGTGCGCGTCCCGCAACCGCAGCTCTGAGTCACCATGACGAAGCTAGGACTCAACGTGGTCTTGATTGACGATGACGAGGATTACTTCGTCATCGTCCGCGACCTGTTGGCCGAGGCCGCCGGGTTGCGGGCCAACCTGACGTGGGTGAACACCTTCGAGAAGAGGCTGGCCGCGGTGGAGCAGAATCACACCGACGTGTTCCTCGTGGATTACCGGCTGGGACTGCACACGGGGTTGGAGATTTTGCAGGCCATCGTCGCCCGGCAACTGCACACGCCGGTCATCCTGCTGACCGGCCAAGGCGACCAGGAAATCGCCGTCGCCGCCATGAAAGCCGGCGCGGCGGATTATCTCGTCAAAGGTCAGACCGACCCGGCGTTGCTCGAACGCTCGATCCGCCACGCGATTGAACGACGACGGGTCGAGGCTGAGTTGCGCGACCGGGAAGAACAACTGCGCCAGTCGCAAACGAAGCAGGCCATCGGCCGGCTGGCCGGGGGCGTGGCGCACGATTTCAACAATTTACTGACGGTCATTACCGGCTACCGTGATTTGTTGGCGCGACAAGCCGGCCCGGACGACTTGCGCAGCCGCGAGCTGCGCGAAATCCGCAAGGCCGCCGACCGGGCCGCAGCGTTGACCCGGCAACTGCTGGCGTTCAGCCGCAAACAGGTCATCAGCCCCCGGTTACTCGACCTCAACGCCGTGGTGACCGGGATGGAGAAGATGTTGCGGCGGTTGATCGGCGAAGACGTGGAACTGCGCACCGTGCTGACGCCGGGCTTGCCACCGATCAAGGCGGACGAGGGGCAGTTGGAACAGGTCATCATGAACCTGGCCATCAACGCCCGCGACGCGATGCCGCAGGGCGGCCGCCTGCTCGTCGAAACCGCCCTGGTCCACCTCGACGAACTGCGCCATCTGTTGCCCGGTAACGAGTTCACGCCGGGAGAGGACGCGCGGCTGTGCATCTCGGACAACGGCGTCGGCATGACTGCGGAAGTGAAGGCACACTTATTCGAGCCGTTTTTCACCACCAAACCGCAGGGCCAAGGGACGGGGCTGGGCCTGGCCACCTGTTACGGCATCATCCAACAGGCCGGCGGCCACGTCCTGATCTACAGCGAACAAGGCCATGGCACCACCGTCAAAATCTATTTGCCCGCCTTCCCGGCGGAGGTGGTGACGGCTGCGCCGACGCCGGTGGGCGACCAGTTGCCCGCGGGCGAGGGCACGATCCTCGTGGTGGAAGACGAGGACGCGCTGCGCGAGCTGGCGGCCTGTGTCTTGCGCGATTGCGGCTACCGCGTGGTGGTGGCGGCCAACGGTGAAGAGGGCGTGGCCAAGGCCCAGGCGCATCGGGCCGAGTTGGATTTGATCGTCACCGACGTGATCATGCCGAAGATGGGCGGCCAAGAAATGATCACCCGGCTGCAGCCCCTGCCGGCCCGCACCAAGGTCCTTTTCACCAGCGGGTACACTGACGACGCCTTGGCGGAACACGGGGTGTTGGGGCCGGAAATTGCCTTTATGGAAAAACCGTTCTCCCCGGCCCGCTTGGCCCAGAAGGTGAGGGAGCTGCTTGTTTCACGGGAAAAGGCAATGGCGGTGACCTGCGGATAACAACATGGATCAAGGCTGCGCCCCAGTTGTCGCAGGTCCGCCGCACGAACGCGGTCGGTCGAGCCTTTCCGTGACCGGCCTTGCGGCGCACGCGCCGGCGGGGGGGCCGCGCCCCGCCGGCGGGCAGGCCGGCTTCACGTTGGCGGAGGTGCTGGTCAGCTCGGTGATTTTGATGCTGGCGATTGTGTCGGTGATCAGCGTGATGTCGCACGCGAGTTTGTACGTGGCGGACCTGCGGTTGCGGACGCGCAGCACCCAGATCTCCTCCAGCAACGGCTGGAAGAGTTGCGGGTGCTGAATTGGGAGCAGGTGACCAATTGTCCGAACACGTTTGTCAGTGCGGTGGCGGCGGACAGCAACAGCACGTTTCAGGGGTTTCGGACAATGACTCCCTACCGAAGCAAAGGGGACGACGCCATCGTCATGCAAGCGACCGTGCTGGTGACGTGGACCAACCGGCACAGACGGCCGGTCACCAACCAACTGGCCACGTTGTTGGCCAAAGACGGATTGAACAAGACGACCTTATGAACGCACCGCGCGGGAGATTGCTCCCGAAAAACGGGACGCGGCGGTTTTGTTTTTCAATGCCCAGAGCAAACGACTGAGGGGCCAAGATTAGGGTCAGGACTTCACATTTCACAAATGGATTTTCCGACTCTCGCATCGTCCCCTGGTTTGTGATGTTTGAAGATTTGATCCTCATGACTGCTGCTGGTCGCGGCGTTTCCGTGTAACGAGCAGCCGGGCGAGGGCAGCGGAATGCGAGCAGGAATTGACTGATCGAAGACGAGATGGCTATGGGGCCGTAACCGGCAAGCCGGCAGGGAACGCGTCAACCATTGTGTCAATTGTCTAAGGACTGACCCTGATGACCCTGATGACTGATGATCATCGGCGACCACCAGCGCCTCGGCGTCTGGCCGAATCGTTTCTGGAAACTGCTGCCGAAGCTGCATGAGGGCGGCAGCGTGACGACACAGAAGCGGTGAGTTCCAGCGGGGCGATGGTGGTCGCGTACCTGGCGCTCAGTACGCTGCCCGGTAGAGCGCCTCGAAGTCTTCGACAGTGACGGGGCGTGGGTTGAACTGCGCCGTCCATTGCTCCTTCGCCTCCCGTGCCAGTTCGCGGATCGCCGAATGCGGAATTTGGTAATCGGAAAGGGTTCGGGGAATGCTGGCAAGGAGCAGAAGCTCGTCGAGCCGGCGGAGCAGCCCCTCGAAGCCGGACAGGTTCGCGCTGCTCGCCAACGCCTCGTATGTCGCGGATGACTGTGACGCATTGAACCGTACCACGTGCGGCAGCATCAGGCCCACGGCGCGCCCGTGAACGATGCCGTAATGGGCGGTGAGCGGGTTCGCCGCGCTGTGGGCCGCGCCGAGCATACTGAGCTCGATGGCGAGCCCGGCATAGGCCGCTCCCAACTGCATCGCGGCGCGCGCTTCGATGCTGTTCGGATGAGAAAGCACACGCGGGAGATTGGTCGCGGTCAGCCGAAACGCGTCGCGGCTAAACAACCACGACACTTCGGTGCGCTTGGTCGTGACCGCGCTCTCGACCGCGTGGGCGAGCGCATCAATCCCCGTATCGGCGGTGACGTGTGGCGGCTGGGTCAACGTCAACATCGGGTCGAGGATCGCCACGCGCGGCGCCGCCTTGGGGTCGCCACAGGCCATTTTCTGGTGGGTCTTTTCATCCGCAATGAGCGCGTATGACTGCACCTCGCTCCCTGTGCCCGCGGTGGTGGGAATTGCGATCATGGGCAGCATCGGCTTTGTGGCTTTGCCGGTGCCCCAATAGTGTTCCATGCGCCCGCCGTTGGTCAGGATGAAGTTGCAGCCCTTGGCCGTGTCGAGACTGCTGCCGCCGCCGAGGCCGATGATGAGGTCAATGCCGGCGCCACTGACCGCCGCGACGCACTCGTTGATAGTGCGTGTAGTTGGATTCTCCTCGGCGCGATCGAACACAACGACCGACGAGACCGCGGATTCGAGAAGCGAACAGACGCGCGACGCGTGACCCGCGGCGACGATACCGGAATCGGTCACCAGCAACACTCTCGCAGCGCCCAGTTCCCGGGCGATTTCGCCCACCCGCTCGACGGAGTTCACGCCGAATAGGAGCCGGGTGCGGAGCTGGAATTCAAAGCCGGTCGGTTCCATTCAGCGCTCCGTCTGAATCGCCCGCCGCCTGTATAGGAACTCGAAGAGGTTACCCTCGTGGGGTTGATCCCAGGAAACCTTCGTCGTCGGGATCGGCCCGATGTTCAACCGGTCAATCTGGCGGGAGGCAAGCAACCGTTGGATGAAGTTCTGGTCGCGTGTGATGGCCGTCACCACCAGCGACGGGCCGATCTGTTCGAGCATCTGTTCCTGCGAAACCTCGACGACGCTCGCGTAGGGAAACAGAAACTCTCGGTTGGCCAGCGGATGGGCAAACGATTCGCATAGGACAACGATCGGACGCAGATAGGTCGCCCCTTGGAATGCAACCAGGCGTGGACCAACCCGGTGCTTGGCGGTGAAGTCCTCCGCTCCCGCAATGCGCAGGCCTTCTTCGATCGAGTTGTGGATGTACTCCGCAAACTGAGGATTGGCGAAGCCCGCAAGCTGCGCGTTTTCATCTTCTGCGGGCAGAGGCTGGATCGGTCCGAGCCGTTTCGCCAGTTCCTCGGCGATTTCGCGCGCGTATTTTGGAACGACGACGGCCGAGGCGTTGATGCAACTGCGTCCGCCGTTGTCTGCGATGGAGGACACGAGCACATCGAGGAACTCCGGCCAGCGCTCGATTTCGTCGTTCCCGATCAGTACCTTGCTCCACCCGGGGCCGTGAACCTGGACGTTGGCGTTGCCGGCATACTGCTCGATTGTGCTCTTGTCGCCGAAGATCAACGCCCGACCACAGCCTTGAAGGATTGCGTTCGCGCCGTCGTGATCGGCGGGATAAAATCCAAACGCTTCCGCGGGACAACCTGCCGCAACGAGCGCCTGGATGATCCGGTATGGTGTCCACGGTTCTTCGCGGCCTGGCTTGAGGATGACCGGAATTTTGAGTGCGATGGCCGGTAGCCAGAGCGAGTTGACGCCCGGTGAGTTGCTGGGCAATACCACGCCAAGGGAATCGGTCGCCGCGAAAAAACTCACGGTCACGCCGTTCTGTTGGCCCATCCCGGCGTCGAGCACTGACGGATCGAGCCCGCGCGTCAATCCGCGGAGAATCGTCTCCATATGGGTCAGCCCATCGTGGATTTTCGCCATGTTTCTGCGGCAGAGCGCATGGGGCAGCCCGCTCGTGGCTGAAAGCGATGCCACGTATTCCTGAGGCGACTGCGTGCCGGTGCCAAGTGGAAGCGATGCGTTGAGAAACAGATCACCGGCCTTCGCGCAGATTTCGATGAGCCGCCGAGACGGCAAACTGCGCAATGCCTCGTGCGAATCACGAATTCGCCTGAGATCGCGTCGGATGATCCCGGCGTTGACGTGGCTTACTTTGGCAACTGGGTTTCCGTTGCGATAGTCGGCCATCTCGACCGCGTCGAGGCTCTCGTAGGCTTGGCCCAAACGAAGTGACGGAATCTGAGCCTTCGTCATTATGTTATAACCGCGAGTCAGTACACGCCTTCGCTCGGCGCTTCTTCGCACGGAGGGCGACGGACAGCTTCGCCGCGTTCGAGGAATGGGGACACCGGTTCACGCCGCTGCTGGTATTGGTGCCTTCTTGAGGCGCTTCGGTGGGCGGCGGACGTATTTTCGGCCCGATGCTTTCTCCAGTTGCTTAAGGTCGCGGAAAATCGCGGCCAGGTCGTAGTGAAATCGTGCCGCGTGTTGTTCGCGAACCCGCCGCACCTGCTCCACGATTGGATCTTTTCGCATGGCCTATTCTCCCATAAGTTCCTCGGGGGTGCAAATGATAGGCAGTTCGTAGCCGACGGACCCACAGACCTCGGCGAGCCTTGCCACCAATCGCGCGTTCGCGATGTGTTTACAGTTCCAAGTGAGAATGAAGTCCATCCCATTGACGGTTGCGATCGCGATGTGGGCAGCATCTTCCGCCGCCTTGAGGGGCACGACCTTTCGCGTGAGAAACAACTGAGCCAACTCGCGCGCCTCGGCGGTCGCCTCCAGGACGCGAACCTCGTTCAGCCTCTTGAGCCGGCGTTTGGCTTCTCGTGCGTCCCCGGCAGTGGCTTCTCGGATCACGGCTTCGCTCCCATAGCAGTCGAAGGAGCGACGTTTCCACTTCCACCATTCCCGGGTCAACTTTTGATGCGCAGCAATGATAATGTCCCGGCTTTTCCGAGCAGTGAGGTAGCTCACGATCGACGTCTCGATATATACCGTTGGTTTCATACCCGCCGTCAATAAACGCCCTCCACCACCTTCTTCTCCAGCATCCCGAATGGTCGCACGTCGCCGACGCCGTCCCACGGATACTGCGCGCAGGGCGGACGGCGGATGGCTTCGTCGCGTTCGAGGAAACGCGGCATGAAGAACTCCTGCGTGAGCGTGCTCAACTCGACGCGTCCCCACTGGCCCTGCTCGACCGTGCGGTCGGTGTTCTTGGGATCCACGACGCGCAGGATGGCGCGAGGCTGGGGAGCGTAATAGGTGATGCTGTAATTGTCGGCGGGTTCGAGCGGTTTGCTGGCGGCAAGTCCCATCAGCGTGTTGCCGTACGTCGGGACGAACGCGGCGCGCTTCTCCAGGACTTCTTCACAGAGGAACCGAACCACTTGCGCGGTCATCGAAGTGCCGCCGCAGAAGACGCCGGTGATGCCGGCATCGGGAACGTTGATTTTGTCGCCGAGCGCTTCGAGTAGTTTGGGCGTCGTAAACAGACAATGGATGCCCTTGCGATGTTTCAGGATCGTCACGGCCTGATCCACGACGTGATCTTTGTATTCATTGGCGAGATCAAATCGCTTTTGCGCGAGCAGCTTCACCACCCAGCGCGGATCGAGGTCCAGGTGATAACACGAACCGCCGCGATGCCATGCGAGATGCTCGATGGCCAGGCGCAACCGGCGCGGGCCGGTGGGGCCGAGCATCAGCCACTTCGAGGCGCGCGGGAACGCGCTGTCGTCGAGGGTCGCGGAGAATTGCTCGTAATCTAACTTATGATCGTCCCAACTGATACGCTGTTTCGGCATGCCGGTGGTGCCGCCGGTCTCGAAGACATAGAACGGGCGGCCTTTGTAGGCGTTCGGCACCCAACGTTCGTTCGGCTCGTCGCGCAGCCAGTCGTCCGCGAAGTGCGGGAACTTCCGAAGGTCGTCCGCGGAGTTGATCTCAGTCACCGGATTCCATCCTGCCCGCTTGGCCCAATCGAGCCAGAAGGGTGTGCCGGTCTCGGGAGCGAAATGCCAGCGGACAATCTCGCGCACGTGTGCATCGAGCCGGTTGCGAGCGGCCTGTACTTCGAGGCTCATGTTTTCGTTGGGAAATACTTCTCGATCGTCGCCGATGCAGGCGGCTTGGTCAACAGTGAGCCGAGCCACATCAGCAGCGCCGAACCGATGCACATGGGCATGACGGGGAGGAAACCGTACACCGTGACGCCGGTAGGCGTGCGCAGGAAAAGGTTGCCGAGCGCGGCGAAAATCTGCGCGGGCGGCTGGCCCGGTTTCGGAGCGATGCCCACGGAATGGTTGTGGAGCCACCACATTCCAAGCACCGTCAGCGCCACCCAGAGCACCGCAGCGAGCGCACCCCACTTGGTGCTGCGCTTCCAAAAGAGCGCGGCCAACATGATCGGCGCGAGTGCGGCGAAGCCGGAGAACGCGAATCGAATTGCCAGCTCGAAGATGCCGGCCTTGTCTTTGAGTTCGAGCGCGATCAGGTAGGCCACCGCCGTCACGCCGACCACGAACGCCCGGCCCGTCCAGACCTGCGCTTTTTCCCCAAAGCGTTCCTTGTGGCCGTAGAACGCGAAGACGTCCTCGGTAAACATCGTGCAGAGCGCCAGGATCTGTGTGTCCGACGCCATCACGCACGCCATGATGCCCGCGCCGAGTACGCCCGCGAGCCACACGTCGGTGTTCGCCGAAAGCAGACGCAGGATGACGTCGTCGGACTCGCCCGGCTTCAGGCCGGGAAATTGCGTTGCCGCCACGACGCCGAGAAACACGCTCGGCACCCAGATGAGCATGATGCAGATCGGGTAGAAAATCACGGTCTTCTTGAAGTGCGTAACCTTCTTCGCCGTGAAACACGTGATCGCGATGTGCGGGAACATGATCGAGGAGAGCGGGATGAAGGTGTAGCTGAAAAACTCGCGCATCGAGATCCGTTCGCGCGTCAGCAGAGGAGCGGTCTTTGGATTGGAGGCGAGTTGTTCAACGGCGGTGTCGAACCCGCCCAGTTTGCGGCTGATGAGGTAGAACGCCACGGTGCCAAAACAAAGGAAGAGGAGCGTTTGGAAGGTGTTTACCCAAGCGGTGCCGCGCATGCCGCCGAAGAACACGTAGCTCATTACCACCATCGCGACCACCGCCCCGCCGAGCCAGTACGGTACTACACCGCCACTGATCGCTTCGAGCGTGTGCCCGCCGCCCATCACGCCGATGATGATGTACGGGACGAGCATGGCTGCGGTCAGAACAAAGATGAGCGTGCCAATGTGCGAACACTCCCAACGGTCGCGGAGGTATTGCACCTGTGTCATGTGGCCGAACCGCTTACCCAGCGCCCAAAGCCGCGTGCCGATGAAGAAGATCGTGAGCGGAATCACAAACCCTGACGCCGAGGCCATCAACCCATACACGCCGATGCCGCGCTGGTAGGCCATGCCGGAACTGCCGAGGATGGCGAACGCGGTCATGTTGCTGCCGAACAAGGTCAGCAGAAAGACCCATTGTCCCAGTCCCCGGCTGGCGAGGAAGTAATCTTCGCCCGTCTCCTTGCCTTTGCGGAACGCGAAGACGCCGATGTAGATGACGATCGCGAGATAAACGAAGACGACGATCGCGGGAATCATTTCGAGTCGCCCTGCGGTTTATCATCGTTGTGCGGTTGGAGATCTTCCAGGTGCTTCGGCCACGCCCATTTTACGAACGCCGCCATCATAATCGCGGCGACGATGGAATAGGCGGCGTGATAGGCAAGCCCCACGGGTAGGAATCCGAAGATGAGCGGTTGATACTCCTTCCAGTTCCAGCAATCCTGGTGCAGGAGGTACACGACGGCAGCCAGCAGGGACAGGAGGATCGCTCTCGTCTTCATTCTGAATCAGTGCTCGACTGTCAGAACTTGAAGATCCGCGCCGTGTCGAACGTCAGGCCGGGAAAAAGCGGTGATTTGAACTTCGCCTTCGCGCCGCAGGTCGCCGCTGGGGTCTCGGCGTTCTTCTGAAGAAAATAGACATGAATGCGCACCTCACCGATGGGGTTCTTCTCAAGGTACTTGAGCAGAATGAACTCGATGTTGCGCGAGATGTGTTGACGAAAGCGGTTTGGGGCGGGTGCCATGTGCATTTCGCCTTCGATCAGCTGGTAGCGAGGACCACCTTCGGGGACAGCGCGGTAGTCGTGCACAGTCAACGGGCGCATTTTGACGCTCAACATGGCGGGAGTATAACGAGGGCACGAACCAGTGTCAAAGCACGGAATCAAGGCTTGGGCGACGAAGGTTTCGAAATCGCGTAGAGATGCGTGTGTGTCTGGACGTACAGCACTCCGTTGGCGGCGATCGCGCTCGCATAAACGGGCGACGGGAACTCGGTCTTGCTGATGATCTTCTTTTCCTTGCCGGCGGCGAGTACGAGAAAACTGCCGTCCTCGGCGCCAATATAGACTTTCCCGTCGGCAACCAATGTCGAGGCCCAGATGTGCGCCTGGGTGTCGTGAACCCAGTACGGCTTGCCGTTGTCGGCGTCGAGACAGTGCACCTTGCCGGCATACTCGGCGATGTAGAGCAGCCCGTCGGCGATGGAGACGGTCGAGATGGAGCGGCCGAGCTTGTCGTAGCGCCAGACCAGGCCCGACTTGCTGATGTCGCCGGACTTCGTTGCGTCCATGCAACTCAACGCGCCGACGCCTTCGCCGTGCTCGGGATCCTGTCCGACGCTGACATAGACGCGGTTCTTGTAGAACACGGGCGTCGCGATGACTTCGCTCGGCCCTTTCGAGTCGGGATACTTGTACGGCTTGCCGTCCTTGTTGAGCTTGTGTTCAGGCGGGTTGCAGTCGAACCGCCAGAGATCCTTGAGCACATCGAGTCCGTCCTTTGCCTTGCCGGGCACGGGATCGAATCCGTACGTGAACCCATCGCCCGCGCCGAAAATAACCTGCCCCTTGCCGGCAACCTCCCCGTATGCCGGCGACGCCCACGTGCAATGAAACAGCCGCTTGCTGATCTCCGATGCTTCCTCGCCGAGCAGTTTGCCGGTTTTCTTGTCGAGGCAGATCAACGTTGGCGCAAGCGGCGACGGAATGTAGAGATGCGACCAGTCCTGGCCGTTCGAGGTGTTCGCGTACAGCCGGTCGCCCACGATCAGCACCGAACTGCTGGTGATGTTGTGGGGGAACACGCCGAGTTCCTCGCGCATGTCGTACCGCCAGATGATGTCGCCGTCGGCCGGCCCCTGCTCGATGGGCGGTTTGCCGGGGCCGGCGGTGTACTGCGCTTCGTCTTTGAACGGACCGTCGTTGCCGTTGGCCATGCCGTTGGCGTCGAGGCACAACACCTCACATCGGCTGCTCACGAGATAAACCCGGTCGCCTTCGACCAGCGGCGAGGAGCAGATGCCGAGAAATTCCCAATCGCTGACCTTGCCGGCGCCCAGCTTGGGCACGGCGAGTTGCCAGAGGAACTTGCCGGTCGCTTCCTCGAAGCACATCACAATGCCGTGGTCACCCTTGTACTTCCTGTCGCGCGGCGTCTCGTTGTTCGTGCCGATGAAGACCTTCCCGCCCGCGACGGTCACGTTGCCGTAGGCCTGCGAACCGAGCTTGGCGACCCACTTGATGTTCTTGGTGGTCGCGAGGTCTATTTCTTCAGTGCCAGACCTGAACTTCCCTGGATCGAATGAATCCGGCAGGCCCTTCTCGGGTGACACCATGTTGCGCGAAACAGTACCACCCCACATCGGCCAGTCACCGGCGCGCGCAGCCCCGACGAGAAGCAGCAACACCAGCGCGCAGGAAATCCGACATCCGAAATCCGAAATCGGAAACAAGCTCGAATTACCAAAACGCCGGAAATCATGAAACGCAATCGCAGTCCGGAGTTTCGATTTTTGAAGTTCGAATTTGTTTCGGATTTCGGATTTCGGATTTCGGATTTTACTCATTCGGCTTCACCGCGATGTTATCCACATACACCCGGAACTGTCCCTGCAAAGCAAAGCCATACACGCCGGGCGCACCCTGCGGATGCGCGTGCTTGTGCGGCACCTCGGTCGTCCATTTCTCGGGCTCGGTCTCGCCGCGTTTCCACGCCTTCGCGCGCACGACGCCGGAGCCGTCCTTCGCCACATCCACCCGGCTTTTGATGCGGTACCACACGTTCGGTTGCCAACTGAATGGGACGCCCACTTTCAGCCGGTCCTGGTTCGAGACGACTTCGAGTTGCTGCCAGTTGCCGACGAGATTGATGACATAGCGCTGGTTGATCACGCCCACGTTCGACATGGTGCGCCGGTTGCCCTCGCTCATCACGTCGGCTTCGACGGTGTAGTTGCTCGACGACGGGTCGCCGATGAAGGTGAATGCGCGCTGAAACAACAAGTTGTCGAGCGTCTTCGCAAAGACCTTGCCGCCTTCGAGTTCGCGGATGTCCCACTTGAACCGCGCGCCGATCCACGGCAACGGCGGCCATGCAAACTTGTCGCCGGGCTTGCCATCAGGCTGCTCGGCGGGCTGGAACGACTCGAAATCCTGTTGATACGTCGAGGCGGGAAGAACTCGTCCGCGCATGTGGCCCTTCCATTCGCCCGCGGTCACCTCCCACGAACCGGCGGACAGCTTGGCGTCTGGCTTGGTGATCATTTCGCCGCGGTCGTTGATCTCGGCATCCATCTCGGATTTCACCTTCGCCGTTGGCGGAACGAACTTCTTCCACTGGGCGTTTTTAAGTTCCTGGACGAACGCGCCGTTTGCGTCCAGACCCCGCACCACGAACGACTGCTTCTGTCCCGGCCGCAACACCACCTCAGACGGGACAACCTGAACCTGAGTGATCGGGCCAGGCTGGGCTTCCATGACCTGTCGCAGATTTCTCCTCGGCAAACTCGACTCGCTCGGCTTCGCGTCTTTCGTGCTGCCAAAGCAATACAGCTTCTTTGTCGTGTGAACGTAGATTCTCCCATTCCACACCGCGGGCGCGCCGAGCGCTTCGCCTTCGAGCGGGGTATGACTGAGCACCTTCGCTTCCTTCTCGGTCGGTTCGAGGATGAAGAACCCGGCGTCGCGCATCGGAATGTAGAGTTTTCCGTCGGCGTAGAGCGGCGATGCATGAAGCTGATCCGGGCCGAGTTTGTGTCGCCACACCACCTCGCCTGTCTTCGCCTCGATGCGGCAGAGTTCCCCGACCTTGTTGACCTGGTATATCGCATCGCCGACCACCACGGGCGAACTGGTCAACACCAACTCGTTGTTGCGCCAGGCTTCGGCCGCTTTATCCAGAACACCAACGCCGCCCTCGGCGCGAGCGGCTACCGCATCCGGCTTCACGGCCACCATTCGGCCCGCTTCCGATGAATCGAGGTTCTCGTCTGCGTGTCCGACGACCACGAGGTTGCCGCACAGAACGACCGAGGCGTTGATGCCGCCCGCGGCGCACTTGTACCGCCAGATCGGTTCGCCGGTGCGAGCGTTGATGCAGACAAGACTGCCGTCGCCGGTGCCGCAGTAGAGAACGCGCTTGCCGTTGTGCGTCGCAGCGACGGGCGTGGAGAATGAACTGTCCTTCGGCGGGATCGTGCCGGGCGTCGAAGCCCAGACGATCTGGCCCGTCTTCTTGTCGAACGCATAGAAGCGGTCCGCTGCCGCGCCCTGCGTCCCCCAGTTGCTGGTGATGCCGCGGACGATGACCAGGTTGTCTTCGATCACCGGCGCACCCGTGCGTCCGTTGGGGAACGTCAACCGCCCGTACTCCTCCATCATCGAATGCTCCCAGAGCAACTTCCCGTCGCGGTCGAGCGCGGCGAAGATTCCCGGGGAGGTCAGCAGATAGACATTGCCGGTATCCTTGTCCACGACCGGCGCGCCGATGGAGTAGCGTTCATAGACGATGTCGCTGAGGAAATCGTTGAAGCGGTGTTCCCAGAGTGTCTTGCCCGAGGTGGCGTCGAGGCACGCGAGCACCTCCTGCAAATCCGCGCCTTCGCCGGCGTAGCCCCACACAAACAACTTGCCGTCGGCGATCACCGGTGTGCCGCGTCCTGCAAGTTCGTATGTCCAGAGGTGATTCTTCCCGCCGATTTCCCACGAATCGGGGAGGCCGGTTTCCGTGGAGGTGCCGTTCTGTTCAGGTCCGCGCCAATTCAACCAGCCGGTGACGGAGGTGGAACGTTGAGCATGGAGCGGGAGCGCGCAGAAGCCAATCGTCAACGCCACGAAGCAACGCAGTGCAACAACCTGGGAGCGATCAGTCACGCGGCGAGTATCTAAGCGAATCCGGAACGATGTCAACGTGCTTGTGCCGCATGGGGAGTTCGAAATAGAAAGCTGTTTACTTCGACACGACGCTGATTATAGTACGCCTGCTTTCCGACGCGGACGTGGCGGAATTGGCAGACGCGCAGCGCTCAGGACGCTGTGGGTAACACCGTGGAGGTTCGAGTCCTCTCGTCCGCACTTCTTCGCGCGCTGAGACGACGGGTTCTTCGCTCCGCAATCACCACCAACGCCACCAACCAACAACGAATAACGAATCACGTTCTACCTCTACTCCGCCTTCGGCGTGTCGGACTCGGGCAATTCGGGGAACGGCAGCGATCCCTCCATCGGCAACGACGACAGGGCCGGGTTCGGATAGGTTTGCTCGCCGCCGACCACGGTGATGCCTCCGTCCCCCTGGGTCTTAAACTCGGGCCGGGAGTAAATGTTGGAGTAAATCTTGTAATCGAGCCGCTTGCCCTGCTTCGAGATCTTCGAATACGAATACGCACGCGAACCCGTCTGGTGCAGCACGTGCAGGTTCGCCTCGTTGTCCACCCGCGCCACGGGTTTCCCGAACCCAACCAGCACGCCCAGTTGCAGCAAGCCGTACACAACGCCTTTGCCGCCGTCCTCGACGCGCGCGTATAGCTTCTCCCCGCGACCCTCCCGGTGCGCCAACAGCACATAGGTCCGCCGTTCGTCATTGGTACTCAACATCTGCGGGGCCATGGTGTCGGGAATGGCGGCCTCGGAAACGGGACCGCTGGGGAACAGAACAACCGTCTCCTGCCAGATGGGTCGTCCCGATGCCAGGTCGAACTGACAGATGTTGGATTTGATCTGACGGTTGTAGCTGGCGGAGTTGACGACCGCCATCACCCGGTAGATGCCGGGCGCGCGGATGTTATAGACAGGCGTCAGGTTCACATGAACCGTCAACGTGTCGCCGCCAGCGACCTGCGCCTGCTGGAGATCGTACTCAACGCCGAGCTCGTCCACTTGCTCGCCCGACTGCCGCGAGACGTAGAAAGAAAGCCAGGGTTTGTCCCGGTGGTTGAACAACCCGATGGTGTGCCCGGTGAGGTTCGATATTTTCACGTGCGCTGTGATCGGCTCGTACTTGAGGTAGTTTTTGGCGTCGAGACTTAACTCGACTTCGAACTGACCCTGCGCCATCGAAGCCAGGAGAAAGATGGGCAAGCTGGGGAGCAAACGTCGGAACATCGTCATGGTTTGTTAAGATTGAACTCGCTCTTGCGAAACACCGGGAAATACGGCACGCCCTTCTCGCGGAAGAACTCGATCGCGCCCTCTTCCCTGTCCACCAGCGCCAACACACGCGCCACCGAACAATCCAACGCCCTCACCGCTTCGATCGCCTTCCATGCCGATGCGCCCGAGGTCACCACGTCCTCGACAATCGCCACGCGCGCGCCGCGTTTCACGGGTCCTTCGACCTGTTTCATGGTGCCGTGTTGCTTGGTTTCCTTCCTTACTATGAACCCGGCCATCGCGATTTGTTCCGCGTGGCAAGCGTACAAGATCGCGCCGAGGAACGGATCCGCGCCGAGCGTCAGACCTCCAACCGCCTGCACGTCGCGCAGGAACGGCAACCAGAGCCGCGCGGTGAGATAGGCGCCTTCCGCGCTCAGGCTGGTCATGCGGCCATCCATGTAATAATGGCTCTGCTTGCCCGACGAGAGCGTGATGTTGCCGAAGATCACGGAGCGTTTCTGCAACACCGCCTGCAACTGAGCTCGGAGCTTGGGATCGTATTGGACTTCGGACTGCACTGGACGGAGTTAACGCCATGGCCAAACAGATTGCAACCACCGTTTGTATGCGGCCCTATTGCGCGATCACTTCGATCTGATCGGGGCGGGTCACCTTGATCTCGGGGATGTCCCTGTAAAGAACGATCTGGCCGGTCAGCCGAATCTTGCGACCCGTGAGGGACTCCGTGAGGTTGCCGCCGAATGCCGCCTGCACGAAGGCAAGTTCGGTGTCCCGGACAATTGCAACGAACCCGTCCCGCGGCACTCCCTTGAAATTGATGAAGGTCACGGTGCCGCTTCGGCTCAAGCCAATTCTCGAAACCTCGCCTTCGATCGTCACAACCTTGCTCACCGCGGCCCGGATCGCCTCGTGGTCGGTTGCTTTCAATGCCGGCGGGGGCGTCGCGGGGGGTGCCGCAGCCGCGGAGGTGACTGTGGTGTCGGTCGCCCGAGGCGAACCCGAAAGCGTGGCGAGGGTTTGCTCAAGATGCGTCAGGTCGGCCCGAAACTTCCGCTCATCGGGCAACTGACGAAGCGATTCGATCGCCCTGGTGAATGCCGCGCGCGCCTGCTCGGTCTGGCCGTTGACCTGATACGCCCAGCCCGAGGCGGACTCGACACGGCCGGTCAGGATGAATCGGCGTCGCGACCCGGGCGCGGGACTGGTCAGCTTGGCCTCGAGTTCCCGCGCCGAAGCCGCCGCCCGGGCGGCCTCCTCGGGTTTCATCGCCGCGCCGGCGCTCTCGGCCACGAGCGTACAGGCGTAAATCATACTGTAGGCAAGGTCTTGATCCTGCGGCTGGTCGGCGCACACCTTCTGCATCAGGGCCAGTCCTTGCTTCGAGGAGTCGAATGCTTCCTGCGCCTTCCCCTGCCGGAGGTAGATTTTTGCGAGTTCGCCGTAATTGCGCGCCAGGTAATGCTGATGCTTGGCGACGGCTGGGTTGGCTTCGGCGACTTCCCGGCTGAGCTTCAATGACTCCCTGGTCATCTGTTCCGCTTCGTCCAAACGGCCACTAAGTCGGGCGATCTCACCCCAGGTTCCGTAGCCGATCTCGAGGAAACTCTTGTAATCGGTCGCCAGCGGATATTGTTTCACCAGCCGTCGTAACCCCTCCACGGATTTTTCGATCAACCGCCGCGCCTCGTCATCCTGCCCGCGGTTGAGTTCCACCTTCGCAAGGTCAGAATATGCGAACGCGAGCTCCCGTTGCGGACCGGGCTTGCCGGGATTCTCGGCAACCAGTTGCTCCTTGGCCTTGATGCCATCCACGGCGGTCTGCCATGCGGCGTCGGTGTCTCCGCTGCGGCGTTGCTGCGTGGTGGCCTGCGCGAGCGTCCGGCCTTCGTATTGTCGGTAGCGATTGTCGTCGGGGTGCTCGGCGGCGAGTTGACCGAGGATCTGCGCGGCCTGTTGCGCGGTCTGCCCCGCCTCGGTCTTTTGTCCATTGCGATCATACAGGTACGACAGGTCGTTCAACGCGAAGCCGAGATTGCGACGATACTTCTCATCGTCGGGGGACTCCCGGCTTAACGATTCCAAAATCGTCCGCGCTTGTTCCAGGTTCTGAATCGCCAGAGCGACGTTTCCGCTTTGCCGACCGAACAACCCCAATTGGGACAGCACGCCGGCATACTGCAGCCGCAACGCAACGTTGTCCGGCGACCGCTCCGTGAGTCGTTGATAATACGCCGCGGCGTCGCGCAGGAACTGCTCGCGCAACGGCATCATGCCGGGAATGTTCGCCAGACTTTCCTGTCCGATCCGCGAACAAAACTGTTCCACGGCAGCCTCTGCGTCGGCCAGGTTCTGTTCGGCCACTTTACGGGCAGCCTTCGCCTGTTGCTCGGCGAGGACGGCGCGGTCTCGCTGCGCGACAGCCTCGTTGCGCTGGCGCACGATCAACAGGTTGGCATACGCCACCCCACCAGCCAACAGCAACAGTGCCATCGCCGCGACCAGGACCTTCCCGCGGTGCTTCGTGAGTTTCTTCCGCACGATGTACATCGTGGTTTGCGAACGCGCCGTCACCGGTTCATCGGCCAGGTAGCGCTCGAGATCGTCGGCCAGTTCCCCCGCCGTGGCGTAGCGCTGGTCGGGGTTGTGCGCCAGCGCCTTGAGAATGATCGCCTCCAACTCCACGTCCAGGTCGGCGCGCGCCTGCCGCGGACGCCGTGGCTCCTGTTCGGCAACGCGCCGAAGCACTTCATAGACGGGGCCGGACATGTCGTGCGGAAACGCCCGGCACAACAGCACGTACAACATCGCTCCGAGCGCATACACGTCGGTGCGCGTGTCCATCTGCGAATGACGCCCGGCGGCCTGCTCTGGGGCCATATACCCGGGGGTGCCGCCCACGCCAACCTCCATCGTCAAGGGACTGGGCGCGTCGGTTTCCTCGCCGGTCTCACTGAAGAGGGACTTCGCCAGACCGAAATCCATCACCTTGACCTGACCATGCCGCGTGACCATGACGTTGGACGGCTTGAGGTCGCGATGGATGACTCCCTTCTGATGCGCGAACTGCACCGCCCGGCACACCTGGATCACAAGCTGCACGCATTCGTTGTCGTTGAGCCGCGCCGCTTTCGTGTAGGCGTCGAGGTGTTGACCTTCGATCAACTCCATGGCGTAGTACTGGACGCTGTCATTGATCCCGCTGTCGTAGAGCCGGGCGATGTTCGGGTGTTCGAGCCGGGCGGTCAGTTCCACCTCGCGATCAAACCGCAACCGCGCCCGCTCCGAGCCGAAGTGGGACGCATTCAGGAATTTGAGCGCGACCTTCCGTTTCGTGGACAGTTGGACACCGCGCCAGACGACTCCCATGCCGCCGTTGCCGAGCGGGTCGAGCACGTCGTAACCATCGAGCGAGGGCCGCTTGATGGATGGGACCGGCACGACCACCCGGGGGGTGGCGTTCACCGAAGGCTGGCCGCTGAACGGCAGCGTTGGTCCTTCCGATTCCGTGGATGCCATGTTTTCTTTCGGAGGGCGCACAGCCCTGCGCCCCTACAGTTTCGCCACCTTCACTCCGGTGATATCCTTCTCGTGCGTGATCTCGGCGATCACGGCGGGGCCGGGGACGCCGTCGAGGTTGAGCACTATCAACACGGTACCGCCTTTCGCCTCACGACGTTCCCTTTGCCCGGTGGAGGTACTGCACATCGTCCAAATCTTTCGGGCGGTTGGCGGCTACCTTGTTGCGAATCAAGTCGTCCAGCCCGATGTAGCAAAGCGGAATGGTGGCCGCGTCCGAAACCAACAGCACTTCACGGCGTCTGGGCCACGCTTCGTCAAACTCGACACCGGAAATCCCGTTCAGCAGGTCAATCCGGTTCGGGGGGCGCCCGAATTGCACGATCACCCCGGCTTCCATCAGTTCCTGATGTTGGGAAAGGCCGGGTACATGTCCCTGCCAGAACTCGCTCAGAGCGGCCCACAGCCGTTTGGCATTTTCCTCGTCGGCGCTGAAGTAGAAGTCCACGTCTCCAGTGAGCCGTGCGTAGCCGTAGAAGATGACGGCCTCCCCACCCACGACCAGGTACCGAACCTGGTGCTTGTGGAGGAGCGCGATGAACTCCCGCTTATCGCGCGAAAACAGCGAGGCATCTAACTGTTCCGGTGGCATTCGCGCACGTCCTTGGTCTGCTTGGGGTAGGCCCGCCGCTTCAGATCGAGGGCGGCACGCATTCGTTCCTGGGGCGACATGGATATGTGCTGCTGGATGTCCCAGTCGGTTGCCGCCTGGAATGACTTTGCCTTATGGACCACACGTTCCATAGAACGACTTTACCAAACGTCGGCAGAGACTCAAAGTGCAAACTCAGGCTGCACGGTGCCCGCCTAGAGTTTCGCAACCTTCACTCCGGTGATATCCTTCTCGTGCGTGATCTCGGCGATCACGGCGGGGCCGGGGACGCTGTCGAGGTTGAGCACCGTCAAGGCGGTGCCGCCCTTCTGATTGCGCGCGAGGCTCATGCCGGCAATGTTGATCTTGTGCTTGCCCATGATGGTGCCGATCCAGCCGACGATGCCGGGACGGTCCTTGTTCTCCATCAGGAACAACACGCCCTCGGGCACCGCTTCGACGGGGAGGTCGTTGATGCGGACGACGCGCGGGTTGTTGAGCGACCCGTAGAACGTCCCCGCGACCGACGTGACGTTGCCATCCACCTTGGCGGCGACATGAATCAGCTCGGCGTAATCAATCGTCTCCGTGGACTTGATCTCCTCGACGCGAATGCCGAGCGTGCCGGCCAGCGTCGGCGCGTTGACCTGGTTCACATCTTTCCCGGCGACGGCTTCGAGGAAGCCGACGAGAATGCAGCGGGTGATCGGGTTGGTGTCGAGCTCGCTGGCCTTGCCGCTGTAGGTGATGATGAGATGCTCGATCCGCTTGGGCGCGAGCTGCGAAACCAATCGCCCGAGCTTGGCGCCGAACTTGAGATAGGGGCTCAACAGCGCGAGCGTCTTGGCGTCGAGGCTCGGCATGTTGACCGCGTTGCGAATGACACCGCCTGTGAGCGCGTCGAGCACCGATTGCGCGATCTCGATCCCGACGCTCTCCTGCGCCTCCGCCGTGGATGCCCCGAGGTGCGGCGTGGTGATGATGTTGTCGAACTGCCGCAAGGGCGAATCGGCCGGCAGCGGCTCGTGTTCGAACACATCGAGCGCGGCACCGGCCACCTTGCCGCTTTTCACGGCCTCGACCAGGTCATGCTCGGAGACCATGCCACCCCGGGCGCAGTTGAGGATGCGGACGCCCGGTTTCATCTGCTCGAACGCGGCCTTGTTGATCATGCCACGCGTTTCGTCGGTGAGCGGCATGTGGACGGTGATGAAATCGCTGTGCTGGAAAATGTCGGCCAGCTCGACCAACTCGACCTGCAAGCTCTTGGCGCGACTCATCGAAAGGTAGGGATCGTAAGCGAGAACACGCATCCCGAACGCGATCGCCCTGCGCGCCACCTCGCTGCCGATCCGTCCCATGCCGAGCACGCCGAGCGTCTTGTTGTACAGCTCGACGCCCTGGTATTGCTTTCGGTTCCACTTACCGGCTTTCACCGAACCGTGCGCCTGCGGAATGTTGCGGGCGAGCGCCATCAACATCGAGAACGTGTGCTCGGCGGTCGAGATGGTGTTGCCACCCGGGGTGTTCATCACGATCACGCCTTGTTTGGTCGCGGCGTCCACGTCCACGTTGTCCACGCCCACGCCCGCCCGGCCGACGACCTTGAGCTTCTTGGCCGCTTCGAGCACAGCCTTGGTGATCTTCGTTTCGCTGCGGACGATGACCGCGTCGTATTGGCCGATGATCTTGCACAACTCGGCCTCGGGTAGTCCCGTCTTTTCATCCACGTGGACGCCCTTGGCGTGGCGCAAAATCTCCTGTCCGCGCGCTGCGAGCGGATCGGCGATGAGAACCTTGAGCATGGCGCGATACTACGGAGCGGGTGCCGAGGGGTCAAACGCATTGATTCGTGCCGCGCTTGCGAGTAGCGCGAGGTTTGGTAGCCTGCCCACCATGAGCAAACTCAGGAAAATGGCCTTCCTCCTTGTCGTGGCCGTGGCGGGGGTGCTGGTGATCGTGTTTCTCGGACTCAATATCATCGTCAAGACCTCCGTCTCCCCGGCGGTGCGCACGCTGACTGGCTTTGACGCATCCATGGGCGACGTCGATGTCAGATTGTTCTCCAGCAGGATCGCCATCCAGGATCTGAAAGTCACGAACCCCAACGACTTCGCCGAAAAGCGCATGCTGGACGCGCCCGAAGTTTATGTCGAGTACAAGCTCGGCAGCATGCTGTCCAAGCGACGTGAGTTCCCGGTCATTCGACTGAATGTGGCCGAAGTGGTGTATGTGATGAACGCGAAAGGCGAGAGTAACGTCAAGCGCATCACGGATGTGATGCCCAAGAGCGATGGTCGGAGAGCGGTTAACCATTTTGGGACGCTCGACCTGACCGTGGGGAAAGTGGTCCTCATGGATTACTCGAAGATGATCGGCGGCAAGCCGTTTACGCAGGAGATGACGCTGAACTACCGTCAGAAGTTTCACAACGTGTCCGACGATGAATTAAAGCGCCTCGTGATGCTGCCGGGCTTGAAAGCGTTCGCGGGCAAGATCGGCGACATCACGCCCGCTTTGCTGGAAAAAGGCGTGAAGGGCGTCGTCAGCACCGGCGTGGGCACCGTGACGAACGTGGCCGGCACGGTCAGGCGGAACCTTGGCAGCTTGTTCCAGGCGAAGACGAACGCGCCCGTGAAAAAGTAGTGATTGGGATTTGCAATGCTCGCCGGTCGCGCGTACGCTCCCGCTGGGGGCGGGAACGTATGATGACGGAACGGGAATATCGCGACCTGCAGCGACGTGCTGATGACATTTGCCTCCTGATTCTCTCGAGCGACCTGCCCGAAGTGGATATCGCGATTGAACGAAACAAACTCCGCTCCGAAATCGAGGACAACTTCCCGGATCAACTGAGGTTGTACGACAGGATTTACGAAAGCCGGTTTGACCGGCTGTGGGAACAGTGGAGAGCCAATGAGGAGTAGCCGCGAGCGCGAGCGAGTGGCCGAAAGGCGCACGCCACTCGCTTGTGCTCGCGGCTACAGGACCGGCATATGACGCTTGAGGAAGTGTTGAAACAACGCACCGCTGCCGCGGCGACGGAGTTGTCCGAGAAACTTCCCGACGGCAAGGTGCGTTGCTACGCTTGCGGACATCGCTGCCCGATTCCCGAAGGCCGCGCGGGCGTGTGCCGGGTACGCTTCAACGTCGGCGGCGAACTGCGGGTGCCGTGGGGTTACGTCGGCGCTCTCCAGTGCGACCCGGTCGAGAAGAAGCCCTTCTTCCATGCCTACCCGGGCGCGCTGGCCATGAGCTTCGGGATGCTGGGCTGCGATCTGCATTGCGGTTACTGCCAGAACTGGGTGACGTCACAGGCATTGCGCGACCCGGTTTCGACCTCGATGTCGCAGCCGACGGACATCACACCGCAGAAGTTCGTGGAGTTGGCGAAGAAGCATCGCGCCCGGATCGTGACGAGCACGTACAATGAACCGCTCATCACCAGCGAATGGGCGGTGGCGATCTTCCAGGAGGCGCGGGCGCAGGGCTTGATCTGCTCGTACGTGAGCAACGGGAACGCCACGGAGCAGGTGCTCGATTACATCAAGCCGTACGTGAGTCTGTACAAGGTGGACCTCAAGAGTTTCGATGACAAACATTACCGGGAGCTCGGCGGCCAGCTAAAAGAAGTGCTCAATACGATCCAGATGCTTCAGCAGAAAGGCTTCTGGGTCGAGATCGTCACGCTGATCGTGCCCGGGTTCAACGACAGCGACGCCGAGTTGCGCGAAATGGCGAAGTTCCTCGTCAGCGTCTCTCCCGACATCCCATGGCACGTCACCGCCTTTCATCCCGACTACAAGATGCGCGACCGGGATTGGACGCAGGCGCGTCGGCTCGTGAGCGCCGCGGAGATCGGCTACGAGGCCGGGCTGCGCTACGTCTATGCCGGTAACATCCCCGGCGGCACCGGCCGGTACGAGAACACTTTTTGCCCCCAATGCAAACTCACGGTGATCGAACGCTACGGGTTTGAGATTCTGGCGAATCACCTCGATGATGGAAAGTGCCCGAAATGCCGGACCGCGATCGCGGGTCGCTGGTGGCCGCGCGGGGAAACGCCATTGATCCCCGAAGACCGCAGCATCCGCGCGGTACGGCTGTAACCGGCGAGACTGCTGCGCCGGAGTGCGAGGACGCTGTCGCGGTGACAACCGCGTGGACAGTGTGTGAACGATGGAGACAGTGCCCGCCATCGTTGGTTCTGTTGGGAAGATTGAGTTCGTGACTCAACCCGGCGTCCACGAAGTAGTCAAAGCCCCCGCACGACGCACCACCCCGTTGTCCCGTCATCGCTGCACTCAAATAACTCTAATCACCCGCGCACCCAGTAATTATGGGCGTTGGCAGTCAGGAGCGACTCGGAGGACGAGTCGTTGGCATCCGTGCTGCGAAGAGCCGCACTCGATGCGCGCGATGAAAAATCAAAGTCATTTGCAAGATTCCACGTCCCTACAGCGTATCTGGGATGGACCGAATGAAAGGAAACAACCGATGAAACCCTTGCCCAAATCCATGTTCATTGCTCGCCGAATGCGAGCGTTTGTCGCCATCGCAGTCTCACTTCTGACGTGCGAAGCATTCTCACAGACACGCTGCACCCCCGGCAATCTCGTGGTGGCCAACCCGTTCACGCCGGGGCTTCCGCCATCCATCGTCGAGGTGAATCCGCAGACGGGAAGCGTGACTACGCTCTACCAGAGTGAGTCCATTTTCCCGCTCGACGTGGCCGTGGGACTGAATGGCGAAATCTACTACTTGGACTACATAGTCAGCGATCGTGGCGACACGCTCATTCCGACGATCATGCAGGTGGACCTCGACCGGCAGACGAACCACCCGGTCTCGTGCGGCGGCTTGCTCGTCCAACCGGAGGGCATCGTCATTAGCCGTACAGGCGAAATCCTCGTGGTTGACCCCGAGGCCTTTGGTGGAGGCGGCGGAGTAATCGGTGTTGATCCGGCGAGTCGCGAACAAAGAAAAGTGGCGTCTGGCGGTTCGTTCGTCAACCCGTTCGGCGTTGCGCTCGCGCCCGACGGACACATCTACGTGATGGATTACGGGGGCTACGAGGC
>CAZOTB010000018.1:38105-46938 GCA_964582645.1 uncultured Verrucomicrobiota bacterium
GGCGCACAGGACTTCCATTGCGAGAGCGAGCATTTCAGCATGCCGTTGAGCCTGGCGGTGACGGAAGGTTTCATCTATGTGGCCAACGGCATCGCCTGCTGTGGACATGCCGCCCTTGTCCGTCTCAGTCGCGACGACTGCTCGGCAACGCCGCTGACGCCTTGTGATGATTTCCTGAACCCGTGGGGCGTCGTGGCCGGGAGCAGCGGGCAACTGTACGTCGTGGATCAGGCAGCGCACGCGGTGATTTTCACCTCCCCTGAGTCCGGTTGCACAGGGTTGGTGGGGCTTGGCTCTTGCGTGGGCATCGCCCTGGTGCCCGAGCCTGGACCGACAGATCGTGACGCCGACGGAGTGACCGACGACCGTGACGGGTGCCCCGATACTCCTCCGGCCACGCTCGTCAATGCCGACGGCTGCAGCATTGAACAACTCGTGCCCTGCGAGGGAGGAAACTGGAAGTCACATGGCCACTACGTCACCGCCATCGCGAAGTGCCTTCGTCCATTCGCGCGCGCAGGGCTGCTTTCGCAGGAGGAGCGACGCGCGATCGTGAAACGGGCCGCGCAAAGTCCGTGCGGCGCGCGCTGATTTCCGCCTGGGTGGTTGAGGGGTGAAAACGCTGAGGGGGCAAATCGCATCACTGTTGACTGCGATTTGCCCCCTCGCTTACCGCGGAGGAGATTGGTTAATTCGGCGCCGTGGCGACCCCGCCGTGGGGCTGGCCATGCGTTTCCATCGCCAGCATCTGGTTCTGTGAACTATAGAGCCCGTGAAGATTCAGCACCCGCTCCACATACTCTCGAGTGGAAGCCGACAACCGCCGCGTCGTGAACCCGACTGACTCCAGGCAGTGCGGTCCCCGATGGTAGGAGGCGACGAGCAATGCGAGAAAGTCGTCGTTGAGTTTGTCACGGTTCAGGGCGAGTTGCGATGCGATGAGTTCGAGATATGCCTGGCCGACCTGCTGGTTCAGCGCGGGCTCGAACGCGCGAGTAAACGGGATGCGCTCGCCAAATTCCTTCTTCGTCACTTCGCGCCACGTTTGCAGTTTGATCTGCATCAGCCCGCGCTCGCCTGCGGAGCCGACTGCGCGTGGGTTGCCGCCGGATTCGACGGCTGTGATGGCGCGCACGAGAGCAGGGAAATCAATCTCACACTCCTCGGCCTGGACGGCCCGTGGATACACGAAGGGCGTGAGAGAAAGACACAATGCGGTAATCCCCGTCAACGATTTGCAGCGAAACGTCCTCATACACCCTCGTTCTCAGGGTGCCCCAAGCGACCCTGAGAACTGGAGGCGGAGTGTAGAGGGGAGCGTCGAAAAGGCAAGTCCGTTTTCCGCGCGAAGCCGGAAACTTCGCGCATATCAGCCCAAAACCACGTTTTTTCGTGTTTACAAGGCGAGCGCCACTTTGCGGATTCCGCGGATCATATCGTCGGCATCGCGCGCGGTGAGGTGTTGATGAATGTGAAATACAACCGCCCTGCTGAGCCAGTGGAGGGTGTTGGGACACATGTTCCGGGAGTACCTTACGCTGCCCTTGTACACCGCGCGACTCCACGGCAGTCCGAGCCGGTCGCGCGACCATTTGTGCAACACGTAGTCCCAATGATAGTAGATGTGGCGATCGGGGATGCCCTGGTTGAACATGGTGCCGTTCGGGATGCCTTCCTTGTTCAACGCCTCCGAGAACATCCGCGCACGTTTCGGGTCGGGCAGGTAGAACGCGAGCGAGATGCCGCAGTCGCCCTTCGGATCGGGCACGTCTTGCAACTCGATCTGCTTCAAGTCCCCGATGCCCGCCACGACCCGCCGCTTGAATGCGCGGCAGCGACGCAGGATGTCCTCCAGCCGGCCGAACTGCGTAAGCCCGAGCGCGGCGCGCATCTCACACATCCGGTAGTTCTCGCCCGCGAACGGCCGCACCTGCCAGCCTTCCCGGCTCCAGAAACACATCGCGGAATCGTGCGCGATGCATGCGCGTTGGTACGTGGACTTGTCGTTCGTGATCACCATCCCGCCTTCGCCGGAGGTGATGACTTTGTAGTGCTGGAAGCTGAACGCGCCGACGTCCCCGATTGCGCCGAGCTTGCGTCCGCGGTACGAGCCGCCGTTGGCTTGCGCGACGTCCTCGAGCACCTTGAGTTTGTGTCTCCGCGCGATGGCCATGATCTCCCGCATCCGGCACGGCGTGCCGCGCATGTGGACGGGAATGATGGCGCGGGTGTACCTCGTGATTTTGCGCTCCATGTCGCGCGGCTCCATCGTCAACGAACGATCTATCTCGCAGATCACGGGCACGGCATTGACGCAGAGGCACGCCGCCGCCGTGGCGATGTAGGTGTAGCCGGGAATGATGACTTCGTCGCCCGCGCCGACGCCGAGGCCGACCAGCGCGGACACCAGCGAGGTCGTCCCGCCACTGCCGATGGCGAGCGCGTATTTGCTGCCGGTGTACTTCCGGTACGCCGCTTCCAGTTGTGCCGACTCGGACACTTCGGGCTTATTGAGAAAACGGAAAATGGTCTTGCGCTTGAGCACCTTGACGACCGCGTCAATCTCCCGTTTCCCGATTTCGCTCGTGCCGTGGGACGAGTAGGGGATGGGTTTAGTTCGGATGGGTTTGCCCCCGTGAATGGCGAGCTTCGCGGAGGAGGAAAGGATGCGCTGATTCATAGGTGGGCGAGAGCGTAATACGGCGACGCGAAATGACAACACCGAACCGGCTCGAACCGCTACATCGTCAGCAGCCGGGTCTTGTACGCGTCAATGATGCGCTCGACGCCGGGGCTCTTCGTGTCCGACCACGTCACCTTGAGCAGGATCGGCCCGCGCAGGTAGCTGTAGAACAGCGAGCCCTTGAACTCCTCGTCCTTCTGGTCAGGTTCGCCGTCTTTCGTGTTCGAAACGATGCCGAGGCCGGAGAGGCGCGCGTGTTTGTTGCTTTCGAACTCCATCACATAAACCGTCACGAGTTTGTTGTCCTCGTCGGTCAACTTGTACGTGACCGTCATCCAGGAATGCATCCCGCGCGCGGCGTACCGCAGGTTCTTGTCGCGGAACTCGCTCGACATCACCATCGAGGACTGCTCGGCGTCGTTGGCGACGACCTTGACCGGGCTCTTGGTGTTGATGACCATGCCATCAATCGTCCGTTGCGCTTCCAATCCCAATTCCTGCGGTTCGAGCACGAGCTTCTCCAGCGCGTACACCTTCTTGTTCTTGTCGTCGGAGGAAGCCGCTGCGGGCGTGTTGGTTTGGGCAGGGAGAATGCCGCAGCCGAGAAACAAGAACGCGGCAAGGGAAATGATGCAGGCTTTCATGCTGTTCAACATGAGACGGCAGGACTCTATATTGCTTCAGCGTGAATGACAAGGATGTGGAGTCACTATCGCCGCGCTTTCTTCTGGCCAGAAACGGCGTGAACCGGTACGCAATGCGTATGGCAAAATTCAACGTCTTCGTCACCGATCTCCTGAAGCCGCCCGCCGACGTCGAGCAGCGCGTCCTTCGCAATGTCGCCAAGGTGACGTTGCTCGGCTGCGACCACGAATCGAAATTGCCCGATGACATCCGCCGCGCGGACGGCATTCTCGTGTGGCACGAGGTAAACCTGGGCGCGAAGACCATCGCCCGTCTCGATCGCTGCAAGGTCATCGGGCGATGCGGTGTGGGCGTTGACAACATTGACCTCAAGGCTGCCGGCAAACGCGGCATCGTCGTTACCAACGTGCCGGACTACGGCACCAACGAGGTAGCCGATCACGCCATCGCGTTGCTGCTCGCTCTGACCCGCGGCATCACGCAGCACAACGAAGCCGTTCGCGACCGTGGCAGTTGGGCCTGGCGCGGCGTACAACCGCTCTTTCGGCTCACGGGTCGCACCATCGGCATCGTCGGACTTGGACGCATCGGCACTGCCACCGCCAAACGCGCGGCGTCGCTTGGGCTGCGGGTTCTGTTCTACGATCCGTATCTGCCCGACGGCGTGGACAAGGCGCACCAATACGACCGGGCGTGGAAACTCGAAGACCTGCTGAAACGCTCCGACATCGTCTCGCTTCACACGCCGCTCACGAGCGAGACGCGTCACATGCTCAACGACAAGACGCTTCGGTTGGTCAAGCGCGGGTGCGTCATCGTGAACACCGCGCGCGGACCCGTCATTGATCTCAAGGCTTTGCATCGCGCGCTCCTGAACGGTCGGGTTGCCGCAGCGGGACTGGACGTGACCGAGGTTGAGCCCCCCACCGATGCGGAGCCATTGATCCGTGAATGGCGCAGCGGAAGGAGCGATCTTCGTGATCGGCTCATCATCACCCCGCACGCCGCGTTCTATTCCGAGGAAGCTTTCGTCGAGATGCGCGAGAAAGCCGCGCTGGAAGTGCGGCGCGTTCTGACCGGCGAGAAGCCGCGGAACTGCGTGAACCGGCATTGGCTTCGCTAGTTTGTCGTAGAGCGCTTCAGCGCGGTCGTGAGTTTTTCCTCCTGCATCAAGACCGCGCTGAAGCGCTCTACTACGAACGATCGCCAAAACGCTTGACCGCATTGCGCGAATCCAGAACACTCTGCGCCGCGACATGGAACTGAACATCCATCCTCCGCTCCCGAAACGGAAGGACTACCGCATCGGCGTGCTTGGCAGCGGGTTCATCGTCAACGATTGCCATCTGGTTGCGTATCGCAAAGCCGGGTTCAACCCCGTCGCCATCGCCTCGCGTTCCCAAGCGAACGCGCAGAAGGTCGCCGACCAGCACCATATCGCGAAGGTGTGCGACGGCTACGATCAACTGCTCGATGACAAAACCATCGAGGTGCTCGACATCGCAGTACCACCGAACGCGCAGGTCGGGTTGATCAAGAAAGCCTGCGCGCGCAAGACGGCAAAGGGCATCCTTGCGCAAAAGCCGCTCGGGATGAATTACGCCGACGCCCTCGAAGCGGTGAAGGCCTGCGAGAAGGCCGGCATCGTTCTCGCCGTGAACCAGAATATGCGCTACGACCAATCGGTCCGCGCCGCAAAGACGCTCCTCGACAACGGCATGCTCGGCAACCCGGTGCTGGCGACGATTGACATGCGCGGCATCCCGCACTGGATGCCATGGCAGGCCGAGATGGGCTGGGCGACGTTGCGGATCATGTCCATCCATCATCTCGATTGCATGCGCTATTGGTTCGGCGACCCGGCGCGGATTTACTGCAATACGCGTCCCGATCCGCGGACGAAGTTCGCCCACACGGACGGCATCTGCGCGTACATGCTGGAGTTCCCGAACGGACCGCTCTGCACCGTGCTCGACGACACATGGACAGGCCCGGCCAAGGAAGGCTGCCCGAAGGACATCTACATCCGGTGGCGCATCGAGGGACTGGAGGGCCTGGCCATCGGCGAGATCGGCTGGTGTCAGGATCCGTACACGACGCCTTCCCGGCTCAAATACGCGCGCAAGGGCGACAAGGATTTCCAAACGCCGTCGTGGAAGGAAAGTTGGTTTCCCGATGCGTTTGTCGGTACCATGGCACAACTGCTCGTGGCGTTGGAAACCGGCAAACCGCCCGCGATCAGCGGTCGCGACAATCTCAAGACCATGGCGCTCGTGGACGCCGCCTATCGCAGCGCCGCCGAACACCGCGCGGTGACGATTGCGGAGCTCGAAACGGGTTAGCCGCTCCGAATTCGGCGCCAGCGTTTGTAGTTCAAGCTTCAGCTTGTCTGCCAGAGACTTCTGACGACGTCCCGGGCAGGCTTGACACGGAGTTCTGCGCCACGTAAGGGTCCGGGCATGAGGCGAACGACCTCCTTGTTCTGGCTCTCGCTCCTCGCAAGCCTGACCCTCGCAGCCGCTCGGGAGCATCCCAAATCCACTCGCGAACGAACGACCAACCCCGACGCCCCAATCCGAATTGCCGTGGAGTTGCGGGATGGTTCGCGGATTCTGGGCATGCCGGGAATCAAGACGTTGCCGGTCCAGACTTCGTTCGCAAAAATGGATGTTCCGCTCAAACTGGTCGAAGCGGTCGAGTTCGAGGACGACAGAGAAACCGCCAGGATTCGCTTCACCAACGGCGACGAGCTTCATGGGTTCATCAACCTCTCCTCGATCCGACTCACCACTGCGTTCGCGGATCTCACGGTGTCATTGACGGACGTTGCGCGGCTTACCACGCTGGCCGGCGGGATCCGGCGCGACTGCATCTTGCATTACGGCTTCGACCAGGATGAACGCCAAACCGCTTCCGATGAAACCGGCAAGGGCAACAAGGGCCGGCTGCACGGAACAACATGGACATCCCGGGGAAAATCCGGGGGCGCGCGCGTCTTCAACGGCAGGAGTGACTACCTCTGCATGGACTACGACGAGAGCTCGGGGCTGTTCCCGAAGGACACGCCCTTCTCGGTCGCCGCGTGGTTCAAGACATCGGCCACGTCGCCGATTCAACAGACGATCGTCGCCACACATTATGCCGGCTACGGCAGGGACGGATATTTTCTGTACGTGGACACCCGGAGTCGTGGCGGGAAAGCCTGCTGGCTTACCGGCTCTCAAGACACCCTCCTCGAATCGAAGTCTGCCGTCAACGATGGCCAATGGCATCATGCCGTGGGGACGTGGGATCCCAGGGAGAGCCGTCTGTACCTAGACGGCGTCTTGCAGGGGAAATCGCCCACAGCGCGTTCGCTGGTGTACGAGCACCGAGCGCCGTTCCGAGTCGGTCACGTGGCAAACAATGGAGCCCCGCACGCTCTCGATGAGTTCTACTACTTCACCGGGACCATTGACGAGGTGATGGTCTTCCATCGAGCGCTTTCGCAGAATGATGTAAAAGCGCTCTTTGACGCTCCGAGGTGAGCGAGCGCAAGCTAACACGCGACAAGAAGGAAGATCCGATAGGAAGGAACCCCTTCTCCGACTTTCTTTGGTGACAAACCTTGTCTGTCACCAACGAACTGCCGTTCTTGGGCACGATTTCCACGCAGGACACATCGTTTTCCGAGGGAATTTGCTGTTTCGGCTTGAGCGAAGCACTTCCTGACCGCGACACTGTCTTCTACTTCTTCAAGTCCTCGGCGATCTCGGCGAACTGCTCCAGTGCTGCCTCCAAGTCATCACTGATTTCCTGAGCGATGATATGCGGAGCCGGTAGGTTCGCGCTGTCTTCGAGGCTTTCGTCTTTCAACCAGAAGATGTCGAGGTTGACCTTGTCGCGCTTCAATAGCTCGTCGTAAGTGAACGCTTTGAACCGCTCGCTTTCCATGCGGGTGTGGCGGTTCTTGGGGTTGTAACACTTTACGAAATCATCGAGGTCGGCGCGCTGGAGGGTGTTTTCTTTGAGGGTGAAATGTTTGTTCGTGCGGAGATCGTAAATCCACAGCTTCTCCGTCCACGGTTTCTCCTGCGCGGGTTTGCGGTCGAAGAACAGGACGTTGGCCTTCACGCCTTGCGCGTAGAAGATGCCGGTCGGCAGGCGCAACAACGTGTGCACATCAGCCTGCTTGAGCAGTTCGCGGCGGATCGTCTCCCCGGCGCCGCCCTGAAACAGCACGTTGTCCGGTAACACCACCGCGGCGCGTCCGTGCTGTTTGAGGATGGTGAAGATGTGCTGGAGGAAATTGAGTTGTTTGTTGCTGGTCGAAGCCCAGAAATCGTCGCGGTTGATGACGAGGCTTTCCTTCTGTTGCTCCCCGGCATCGTTGACGATGGTCACGCTGCTCTTCTCGCCGAACGGCGGATTGGCCAGCACGATCTCGTATTCGCCGTGCTTGCCGGCCAGCGCGTCCTTGGTGGTGACCGGAATGTCGGTGGTGTCGGCTTCACCGGCAATCCCATGCAGCAACAGGTTCATGCAACAGAGCCGGGCGACGCTGTCCACCAACTCGATGCCGAACAGCGTGCCGCTCTTGAGCCGTTTCTTCTGGGCGCGGTCGAGTGCGTGGTGTTTGGCGATGTAATCGTGCGCGGCGAGCAGGAAACCGCCGGTGCCGCAGGCGGGATCGCAGATCGTCTGGCCCGGTTGCGGTGCGACCACGTCCACCATCGCGGCGATGAGCGGACGCGGCGTGAAATACTGGCCCGCACCGCCTTTCACGTCCTCGGCGTTCTTCTGCAAAAGCCCCTCGTAGGCGTCGCCCTTCACGTCGGCGGACAGACTCGACCATTGTTCCTCCGAGGCGGTTCTTGGCGGAAAACGACGACCGCCTCGGAGGCATCTGAGGGGGTCTGACAAGCATTTTCTTCGACCTTGTTCACACCGCCGCCGGTGACGGCAAGGGCGGCATTGCTGGCGCGAAGTACATGGGCAGCATGGTCGAGTTGGTGCCGGGATCGGGAACGAACGACCGCGCGGTGTTGTTGCCCAGCCAGGAGAAGGCCGACGATCGCGACCTCGCTCGCTCGCTCCATGTCGGCATCCTCATGCCGTGGTTCGAGCAGTTTCACGGGTTGAACGGCTACTACGGCCAGAACTTCTCCGAGAACAGCGTCACCGAGCGGCAGTACATATCGCCAGGACGGCCACATCAACCTCGGCCACGGCGCGCGCAAGTCGCCGTTCATCTGCGGGTTTGTGGACGTTGGGATGTCGGGCGAAGGCGGCTTCTTTTACTCGTCGGATGCGTGGGATAACATGGCGCAACCCGAGGACTACGGCGACTGCGGCCAGTTCCGACAGGGCATTCCGCACCAGACGCTCACCAAAGGCGGCAGCGAACACAAGTTCAGCCCGAACCTGACGTTCATGTACATCTTGCTCTCGAAGGGTTCGCTACGCATGGGCGATTTCCATATCAGCCCGACCTGCTGGCATGTGGACCCGAATGCGCCGAATCAA
>CAZOTB010000018.1:46948-55843 GCA_964582645.1 uncultured Verrucomicrobiota bacterium
GACGATCGCCGGCAACTACAACCCGTACTTCGCGAAGAATGGCGTGCCCGAGGTCTCCGCACCGATGACATTGTGGTGGATGTTGAGCGACGACTTCGGGTGCGAGAGCGCGGAGTTCGCCCCGTACTTCCGCAGTAGTGAGTATGTGAAACTGAGCCCCGACCGGCTTCGCAGTGCGTTGTATTGGCACAAGGGGAAATCCGTGCTGATCATCATTACCAACTTCACCGGCGAGGAAGCGCAGGGCGAGGTGAAGCTCGACCTCGCGAAGCTCGGATTGACCGGAAAGAAGCTCATCGCGCGCGATGGTTTCCTCGATGATGATTACGGCATCGCGGGAGACACGGTGAAGGTGACGATACCGGTAAGGAGCTACCGGCTGATCAGGATCGAGACGAAGTGAAAGCCAGAGTCGTTGGGACGAGCGGCGGCAAGCTAAAGCTTGTACTCCGAACAATGGTTGCCGGGGTTTGGAGTACAAGCTTTAGCTTGCTGGGAGTTTTGCTTCTCGCTCTGCGGTTTGCGGATGCGGCCGAACCTCCCGCCCTGCCATCCGCGGGTCTCGTTGACCTCGACGAATTCACCGTCGAGATGTGGGTGAAGCTCGCGTTCGATCCACAGGCGCATCACGAGGCGCAACGCATCCGCGGTTTCACCTACGAACTCCATTACGGCGACCCGGTCAATCCGCACGACGGAGTCCACGCATTCATGTTCTCCGAGTTTCATCCCACACACAAAAAGATGGTCACGCAAACCTACAACCAGGTTTTCGCCAACGGGGACCGTCTCCTCTACAGCCTGCTCGCCGCCGTCCCGGACGCCAAGGCGAACTCGTGGCATCACTTCGCCGTGAGTTTCCGAGGACGCAAACGCTGGATCCACGTCAACGGCGAAGGCGGGGAGTCGGAGTTGAGCGGTTCATTCGCCCACAAACTCCGGAGCACCGCCGTGCTGCGGCTGGGCACCGACTGGTGCAAGGGCCCGTGTGAGCTTGCGTTCGACGAGGTTCGCGTCAGCAACATCGCCCGCGCGCGCGACCAACTCGGCTTCTTCGCCAAGGAACCGCTCCAGCCCGACCGCTACACGACTTTGCTGTTGAACTTCGACGAAGCAGAGCGGAGTCCCGACGGCAAGACCATCAAACCGATATTTGCCTCGACACCATCAGTCGCGGCAGGCGTGCCGAAGCCGACCGAAAGCCGCTGGATCGAGGGCAAGTTCGGCAAGACATTGCTGGTCGCGCCCAGCACGAAGGAATAACCTTGCCCGCTATTTTACCTGGAAACGAAAATTGGAGTTGCCGCCGAGAACGCTGGACGTCACCAGTGCACGCCGGTAGGTTTTCGAGTCGGCAAACGTAACTTCCCAACCAAGCCAGAAGAGGAAAGGTCGTCATGAAACTGAAAACGTTCGCAGCAATCGCGGCTGTTGTGGCCATGCTCGGATCAACCTCATCGCCCGCCGCGCCCACCTCCGAGGAGCTTCTGCGGCAATCCTTCCGATTTCCGGTCATCGCCGTGCCGCTCGTGGAGAAGGAGCCAACCGTGGATGGCACGATCAGCGACGACGAATGGGCGACGGCGAGTATCGTCTCGGATCTGATTTACGATTCACAGAACACGACTCTCCGCAGCGGCGTGGCGGCGCAACACCGTTCGCGGTACTTCATCCAATACACGAAAGACGCGTTGTTTGTCGCCGCGCGATACGACGTGCCCGAATACGTCGGCGGCCCGGCCACCAGCGATGTGTGGGCGAACCAGGACGCGGCGGATGTGTTCCTCGTGCCGCTTGGGAAATTCCAGTCGAACGAAAAGTGGCACGTCAGCGGCGCCGCCAGCGGGAAGTTTTGGGGACGCGACCTGGCCCACAACGCCGCACCGATGGACAACGCGAAGATGAAGTACGCGGCGCGGATCATCCCCGGCGGATGGGAAATGGAATGCCGGCTGCCGTTCGCGGACTCGCTCGATACGCCGACGCCGACGCCGGGCGAGTTGTGGCGCGCCAACTTCGTCGCGGTGCGTCGCACCCCGATCCCGTCGGTGTCGGCGTGGTCGTACTGGGCGAGGTGGCGTCAGACCGCGACTGGCACGCGTGACGGCTGGCTGGTCTTCACGGGAAAACCGATCGGCGTGCGCTTCGACTATGGCGCGCTTGACCTCGCCCGGGAGGGCGCGACGATTTCCCTGAGCGGCACCGTGCCCGACGGTGTGGAAGTAGTCGCGCAGTTGTACAAGCGCAGGGAGCAGCCGAAGCCCGCCGACCCGAGCTTGATCGCGAAACTCGCTGACATGCTCGACAACACGACCGTCGGTGGATCGAACACGTACGGGATGAAGTTCGAGGATGTCGTCGCGACGATCTTGAAAGAGTTCGACTCCGTCGGACAGCCGGTCCAGAAAACACTCACGGCGTCGGATCGGAGCGTCACGATCAAGGCGACGGAACTCGGCGAGTATCTGCTCACGTATCAGGTCGTCGCCGCCGAAGGCGAAAAGAAGCTGGTACTCGGCGCGGGCGGGTTGCCGATGCGCGTCGAGCCGCCCGTGAGTCTCGCGGTGAACTCGTTCGAGTTGGAGCACGGCAAGCGGCGGTTCGACGTGGACTTCACGACGTTGCCGACGCTGGCGCAGGTGAAGAAAGTGGCGTTGACGGTCGCGCCAGCTTCAGGCGGAAAGCCGGTCGCGGCGGAGACGATGGATGCCGGCAAGGGCTTCGCGCAGTTCGAATTGAAGTCGAAGGACTGGCCCGCCGCGCAGTACGTCGCCAAGGCGGAGGTGCTCAACGGCACACCCAAGGCGCTGGGATCGGCGGAGGCGAAGTTTGAGAAGCAAGAGCCGCCCGATTGGCACACGAAGCCGGAGGGCTACGAGCCGGAGGTGCCAAAGCCGTGGACGCCCGTGAAGGCAAATGTCTCCGGCAAGATGACCGCGACGGTCGAAACACTCGGACGAACCTACACGTTTGCCGGCCCGCTGCCCGTGTCGGTGCTCTCGACGCCGAGTCCGCTGTCCAAGGCCGAGCCACCGCGGAAGCCCGTGGAGCTTCTCTCGGGCCCGATCAAGCTGGTGGTGACCGCAGGTGGCAACGCAGTGAACCTGGATTTGAAGGAGTTGAAGCTGGAGTCGAAGAAGCCGTCCGAGATCGTGCTCGCCTCGCGACAGGAGTCCGGCGGGTTGGTGCTGAAGGCGAAAACGAAAGTCGAGTTCGATGGAATGATTCGCGTGGATTTCTCGCTTGCTGACGCTAGAGCCGATCTCATTCACACACCGCTTCAGCGGGGTGGTTCTGGGCAGGGGAAAGGTGGCAACCGCTTCAGCGGTTTTGGCAGCGGCGGGAAAACCGCTGAAGTGGTTGGAGTTCATGGGGCCGCCGATACCACCCCGCTGAAGCGGGGTGTGAATGAGAGGGAGGCGCCTGCCGCAGCACCTGTGTTCAAGATCGAGAAACTCGATCTCATCATTCCCTACGATGGCAAGGTGGCCGAGATGATGAGCACCTACCGCAAAGCGCCCGGACCAGGCACGTTGCTCAATCGCTACATTGGCAAGGTGCCGACCAACACCTGGAAGAACGCCGTCTTCTACACGCACTTCCTCGGCAACAGCAAAGTGGGCATGGAATGGTTCTGCGATTCCATGAAAGGCTGGCGCGTGAAGAAGCCGGACGAAGCGGTCGAGGTCGCGCGTGTGGGCGACCAGGTGATCGCCACGTACCACATGGTGGATCACGAGGTGACGCTCGACAAACCGATCGAGATTTACTTCGGCCTGATTGCCACGCCGACCAAACCCGTGCCGCTCGGCGCGGACATTCTGCGATTCGATCAGCAAGCCTACCTGCCGTCGTTGCCGGGCGACCAACTCGAAGGTGGCAAGATCGCGACGCAAGAGGACACCGATCGTTGGATCAAACGGATGCAATACGCGCGCGTGAAGGTAAACTTGATGTTCGGCTGGGCATGGACGGGCGTCGAGTGGTTTCAACAGCCTGTCCGGCGCAATCCGGAGTTGATGGCAAAACTCAAGAAGCAATTCGATATCGTCCATCAGACCGGCGCGAAGATGTGTCCGTGGGGAAGCTGGTTTTGCATCCCGACTTCCCTGCCGGAGTGGGATCTCTGGGGCGCGGAGATGGTTGTGCAACCAATGCGCTCCGACCTTGGGAAGAGTTTCACCGCGTGCTACAACTCTCCGTTCACCGATTTCCTCGTGGCGAATTTCGCCGCCAACGCACGCGACGTGGGCATTGACGGTATGCGGCACGACACGATCGCGCCGCAAGTCGAGTGCAGCAGCGAATATCACGGCTGCGGCTGGCGCGACCATACCGGCAAGCTCTGGCCAAGCCAGAACCTGTTCGCCACGCGCGAATACTTCAAACGGCTGTACCGCGTCTTCCACGGCGGCGTGCGCAACGACGGAGTCTGCTATTTCCCGCTGGCCGGGCCGCCGATCAACTGCCTCGACAGTTTCGTGGACATTCACGAGATTGGCGAGGGCAACTTCGAACGCGCGGCGACGTTGAAGGAAGGTTATCCGCAAGAGGACGTGCGGGTCCGACACACCGGCACGGCGTATGGGTTCGTCACATCGAGCAACCTCAAGGGTCATCCGTTGCACGCGGTGGAGCGCATGGCGGCGTTGTTCGTTGCCGGATCGAATCCGCGTCTGGCGTTTGCCGGCAATCCTGCCTACGTCTATCGCGGCTACCAGCACATCTACCAGCGCACGCCGAACGTCGTCGAGACGTGGAACGCGTGGGAGTGGATAGATGTTGGCAACACCTCGATTTGGAAGCCGTACTGGGAGAACGCGGACACGTTGACGTTGACCGCGCCCGGCACGCCGGAAATCTACGGCAGCTTCTACTACATCCCCGGCAAGCGCATTTTGCTGATCGTCACAAACTACGAGCAAGAGCCGCTCGCGGGACTGGTTGCGAGACTCGACCTCAAGAAACTCGGCTTCAAGGGCAACGAGAAACTCTACGGCGAAGACGCGGTCACGCAGGAGTTCGTCGAGGTCAAAGACGGCGCGGTGACACTGGATTTGTTGTCGCAGCGCTACCGGATGCTCAAGATCTCAGCGGACAAACCGAAGCTGCATCCCGACAACTTCGACGGCAACATGTTCACCGTGGGTGGGATCGAAGAGGACAAATCGCTGCCTGCGGTCATCGTCACGCCACCCGGCCAAACGGAGCCGTTCCTGAAACGTGACGAGACGATCAAGCACGGCGGCGCCGCTTCGTTGCGGATGGAGAAAACCAAACCCGTCGGAAACGGCTACGCCGAGTTCGCCCCTTGCTCTGTCGCGCCGGGATGGCACGTGTTGACCGGCTTCGTGCGGTTGGACGCCAACCTGAGTCCAACGATGGAAGGAACGAACCCGCGTCCCGATTACACCTTCATGAACGTGGCCGTCAGCGGCGAAGGCGTGCAGTACGATCCACCAGCGGAGTTCTGCTACCAGCCGAATGCCTTTCAGATCGCCGAGCGGACGCCCGGCTGGCTGCGGTTCGCGATTCCATTCCAGGCGGGCGAACAGACAAAGCAGGTCAAGGTAAGCGTCGCGATGCACGGCGTCGGGGTCGCGCACGTGGATGATTTGGAGATTCGACCGATCACGAAGCCGTGAACAACGGAGCTAGCTTGTTTGTAGTAGAGCGCTTCAGCGCGGTCTTGGTGAACCGGCGTTCAAGTTTCGAGCCCGCGCTGAAGCGCTCTACTATAAGCGTGTCCGTCTTGTGGCTCGTGACAACACTTACAATTCAGGCCGCCGAGCCGCTCGCCACCGTCCCGCTCCTCGGACGTGCCCCAGTCATGGACGGCGCGATCCACGCGGAAGAATGGGGCGGGGCGACCGTGCTCCAACCGCTGATGCGCGAAGGCTCGATGGAAAGCTTCTCCACGCGGGTCTCACTGGGCTGGTCGCCCGATGTGTTCTTCATCGCCATCCAGCACGAGCGACCCGCGAATACTCCGATGCAGCCTGCCTCCGCGTCGAAGGACCGCCTCGCGCTTTCCCTCACCGCTCCCAACGGGAACCAACTCAAGCTGGGTTCGTGGGGAGGTGTCGGCCGACTCGAACCCGATGATCCGGCTGCCGTCCCTTCGTGGAAGCAAGCCGGGACCGCCTGCACACACGGCTGGACGACGGAAATCTCGCTGCCGTTGCGCCGGCTGGGGAGCCGGCAGGAGATCGTCGCTTCCGGGGTCACACTCGAAATTGAGCTGCTCGAATCCAGCCTCGGCGCCAAGCCCAACCGGCTGACGACGCAATTGCGCTTCAGTGAACGCCAGCTTGCGTTCCGCTTTCTCGAAGCCGGCGAGTTCGAGGGCGGCGCGAATCAGGGTTGCATGGTCGAACTGGTCAACACCGATCAGCAGCCAGCCAATCTTTCGGTGCGGATGGACGTGTCGCCGATAGACGGGGACGGCAGGCGGCTTGAAACCGAGAAGCTTCTCTTGCCGGGTGACGCGCGTCGTCGCATTCGCCTGGCCTTCCCGGCCACGCGAGGAGAATATCGCGTCGGCTATCAATTCTCACTCGATGGCGTTTCATTTGCGAATGGCGGGTTTGGGTTCCACGGCGGCGGCCCGATGCAAGCCTCGTTGATTCCATTTCATCTCTGGCGAGGCGGCATGTTTGTCCAGTCAAGCCTGCCGGGCGAGACCAATACGATCACCTACGCGTACAGCGTCAAGGCGTCGCGCGACACGCAATCCGTCGTCCTTGGGCAAACGACCGGCAAGGGCAACGAAACCACCGAGCAGTTCGTGCCGACGAGCTGGTTGCGCCCCGGTCCCTACATCCTCATCGTGACGGCAACACGCGACAGCGCGGTGCTGGCGGAACGAACCATCCCGTTCCTCCGACCCGAATATCCGAAATGGTGGAAACCTCGACAATGAAAGCACACACGTTCACAAACAAGCTGAAGCTTGAACTACGAACGCTCGCGCAGATATGGCGAAGCGCATGTAGTTCCAGCTTCAGCTTGCTGCTTCTCGTTTCCGCAGCCCACGCCGACTCTGTCATTTACCCCGTTCCCGGTCATCTCGATGCCGGCGAGGGAACGATCGAGTACTGGCAGCGACTCGACGTGGTGCCCGAGCCCGGCGGGTATTTCATCTTCTTTCAGATCATGAAACCGGGCGAGAGCAATCCCCGGATCCGATTTTCCTACCAGACGATCTGGACCACCAATCACTTCCACTTCTTCTTTTCCAGCCTGGGTCTGATCAACGGTACGTTCGCCGCAAACCCTTACGTCGTCACCGCGGAAGACACTGCCGGCCCGCTGAAAGGCGAGTCCGGCACGAACCGCTTCCCGCGAATTCCCCGGCTCAAAGCCGGTGATTGGCATCACGTCGCCATCACATGGAAAGGACTCCCGCAATCCACCGTCACAATGTACTTCAACGGGAACGTTGCGATCCCGCCGATCCAGTTGCACGCGCCACTGTGGGAAGGAATGGATCAGTTCGTTCTTCAATTGGAGAGCAACCCCTACCGCGACGCCCACACGCTCGATGAACTGCACATTTCTTCCGTCGCGCGGTCGCAGCAGGAGATCGCACAATCCCTCGCCGCCGGGCGCGCCAAGGCGGACCGCCACACGCTGTTGCTCGATCACCTCGAAGAAGTGCGCGAAGTGAATGGCAAATGGCAGACCGTGCCCGAGGTGTTCACGCTCGGCTACGAGATGCAGGGTGGCGTCGTCAATCGGACCAACATGGTCGAGCTGATCGAAGGCAAGAGCGGCAAAGGCTTGCGCTTCCTGCGGCACTACAAGTAGTGAACGATTTCATGCGAACTCGAATCCTCCGAGTGGCGTTGGTGCAATTCGATGCGCGTCCCGAGCGTGTGGACGCCAATGTCCGGAAGATCAAGGCTCTCTCGGAACGCGCCGCCGCGCAGGGTGCCGAGCTGGTCATGTTTCATGAAGGCACGCTGTGCGACTACACTCCGCGTCTGAAGAAACTCGCCGAAGCCGTCCCGAACGGACCCCGCGCGCGCCAACTGGAAGCAATGGCCAAGCGGCTCGGGATCTATCTATCGTACGGTCACTCCGAAGTGGACAACGGACGCTACTACATTACGCAGGTCTTCACCGGCCCGCGCGGGTTCATCTACAAGTACCGAAAGACCTGGCTTTGGCGGGAGGAATCGGACAAGGGCTACCGCAACGAATGGGCGCGGTACGATTGCGGGAACGGCCCCGAAGCATTCCAGATCGCAGGTCTGCAAGCGACATGTTTCATTTGCGCCGACGGCGAAGCGCCGCGCTGCATCGAGCGAGCGCGGGCGACGAAACCGGAACTTGTGTTTTATCCGAACAACCGCGAACGGCTGCCGGGTCACGATGTGTTTGGCAAGCGTGCCCGTGTCATTGGTGCGCCGATGCTTGTGACCAATCGCACCGGCAAAAGTTGGCGGTACGCGTGCAAGGGCGGCTGCGTTGTGTATAACCAGCATGGCAAGGTTTTGTCGGCTGCGAACCGCGACGGGCGTGAAGAGATTCTGTTGTATGACTTACGGCTGAAGTAGGCTGGTTGTAGCGGGAGAGTTGCGATGAGAGTCTTGGGCGCAGGAGAAATCGAACAATTCATCGAGTCCGGCTACGCGATCGTGCGCCAGGCCTTTCCCGCGGAACTGGCGGCAGAGATTCGCGCGCTGGTATGGAAGGAAATCAACCTCGACCCGGACGACCGTTCGACTTGGAAGCAGCCAACGGTGCATTTGAAGAAGTTTCTAACCGGGATGCCCTTCGAAGCCGTGTACACACCCCGCCTTCGGGCGGCGATTGATGAAGTGCTCGGTGCGGAACGCTGGATTCTGCCGAACCGCTCCGGCTGGTGGCCGATCCGGTTTCCCGGCTTCG
>CAZOTB010000019.1:0-55618 GCA_964582645.1 uncultured Verrucomicrobiota bacterium
CGGCAGCGGTGCCGGCAGCGACACGCGGGGCTGCACATTGGCAACGGGCGCCGCCGTGGTCACCGGCGCGACCGGCCTCGTCGCCATCTTCATGTACTGCGTCGCTTGGTAAAACAGAATCGAGCAGGCAATTCCCACCGCCACGCACCCGATGCCCACGCCAATGACGACGGTGGGCACCGAAACCTTCGGCCTCGGCTGGGCGACCGGCCCGCTCAAATGGGCGAGCGGACTGCTGCCGGCTTGTTGCACGGCAGTCTGGGTGCGCGCTCGGCGAAGCGCTTCATTGACGAGACTCATGCGAAGTTGCCCTCCAGTTCCTGGATGGCGCGGCGGACGTGACCGAGGTTGAAGTGATCGGTGTTCGTCACGTAGCCGCACAGGAGTGTCTTGTCGCAGACGGCGTTGACGAGCCGGGGCGTGCCCTTCGAGTACTTGTAAATCTTGCGCAGCGCCCAGCGATTGAAGCTCGGCGTACCGTTTCCGCCCGAGACGTGGATTCGATGACGGATGTAATACTCCATCTCCTGTCGGGAGAGCGGCTTGAGATGATATCGCACGGTGATGCGTTGGCGAAGCTGGCGCAATCGCGGATCGTTGAGCTTGTCGCGCAACTCGGGCTGACCCAGCAACACGATCTGCAACAGTTTGCGCTGGTCGGTTTCGAGGTTCGAAAGCAGGCGCACCTGTTCGAGCAGTTCGAACCCCATGTCCTGCGCCTCGTCAATGATCAGGACCACATCGAAGCCATGAGAGAGTTGCTCGAGAAGAAATTGGTTCAGAGTCTCGATGTAGGAGAGCCGGTCCTGCTTCGGCGCTTTGAGGCCGAACTCGTGCAGGATCGTCTTGAGCAACTGCATCTCGGTCATGCACGGGTTGAGGATGAGCGCGGTTTTGTACTCGGGGCCGAGTTGTTCGAGCAGCGCCCGGCAGATGGTGGTCTTGCCCGAGCCGACCTCGCCCGTGATCTGGATGAACCCTTTGCGCTCGCGGATGCCGAACAAGAGATGATCGAACGCCTCCCGGTGCTTGTCGCTGAAGAACAAGAACTTCGGGTCCGGCGTTATGTTGAACGGTGCTTCTTTGAATCCGTAAAACTCGTTGTACATAGTGGGCAAAGACAGTTGTCCGAGAACTGTTTAGCAGGAGACAAGCCACCGGGGAAAAGTGAAGAAATGACTAGGGGATAATGACTAATGACTCACGAACGAGCGACTCCCAAGGACGAAAATGTCCGCCTCCGGTCAAAAAATGCCCGGCCAGTTCACCAGGTTCCAACTAGTCATTAGTCATTTTCCCTTATCCCCACTCTGCCGCCGCGAGGTAGCCGGCGTCCACGATCACCGACGTGCCGGTGACCCCGGCCGAATCCTCACACGCCAGATACACCGCCGTGCGAGCGATGTCGTCGGGAGTGAGCGCAATGCCGAGTGGTACGCGTCGCAGCCGTTTTGCGAGCGTCTCGGCCGGGTTGGGCGTCTTGTTGACGTGGTAACGGAACATCGGCGTGTCGGTGATGCCGGGACAGATGCAGTTGCAACGGAGGTTGTCGGCGGCGTAATCCAGCGCGATGGACTTGCTCAACATCAACACGGCGCCCTTCGAGGTCGTGTACGCGGGCGTGTTGCCCTGTCCAACGAAGCTGCTGATCGAGCCGATGTTGACGACGTAGCTGCGTTTGTTTTTCCGCAGGTGGGCGATGCCGTGCTTGACCGAGAAGAAGATGGATTTCACGTTCACGCCCATAAGCTGGTCCCACTCCCTCTCGGTGTAGTTTTCGAGCCGTTTCACGTGCGCGATGCCGGCATTGTTGACGAGAATCTGGAGGCCGCCGAAATGCGCGACCGTCTTGCGGATCGAAGCGGCGACCTGTCTCTCGTTCGAAACGTCGCACGGGATCGCGATGGCCTTGCCGCCCCGGGCGGTGATTCTCTTGGCCATCGCCCGCGCGGCACCGGGGTTCAACTCCACCACCGCGACCTTCGCGCCTTCTGCGGCGAACCGCAGCGCGATTCCTTCTCCAATGCCCGATCCCGCTCCCGAGATCCAAGCGACCTGTCCATCGAGTCGGCGTGTGCTCATAACAGCCAAGTCTGGGAGGCCACGCCGAAAAGACAACTTTTTTCCATTCGACGGCAAGCAGGTCGCCTGAGCACAATCGGGTCTCATGCGAACGATCTGGATTCTGTTGCTGCTCGCGAGCTCAACTGGATGTGTCGTGTTTGGCGATCTACCGCTGGCCTCGGACGGCAAAGCACTGATGTCCGTGATCATCGCCACAAACGCTTCGGCACAAACGAAAGCAGTCGCTGAGGAACTGGCCGGGCATCTCCAGCGAATCACAGGTGCGCCGTTCACCGTACAACCCGGCGACGGCACAAGCGGCATTGTGCTTGGGACAATCACCGAGTTTCCGAACAAGAAGCTCGCGCGCGACCTGGTCATACGCCGGACCTACGACGGCAAGGAGGCATACGCGATCCGCACCGAGCGCAAACGATTGCTGCTGATCGGCGCGACTGATCTCGGGACGTCGCATGCGGCGTTTCGGTTGCTCGAACACATCGGCTGCCGGTGGTTGTTTCCTGCGAAGGAATGGGAAGTGATGCCGATTATCCCCAATCTTTCGGTCAAGCTGAACGAATCGGATCGCCCGGCTTTGTGGTCGCGGCGGATCTGGTACGGCTACGGGCTTTTCGACCAGAAGGCGCGCGATGACTACGCGGCGTGGAGCCGGCACAATCGGATGGCGATGTCGTTGAGCATCTATTGCGGCCACGCGTGGCAGACGATCATCTCCGACAACCAGGCTGCTTTCGACGCGCACCCGGAGTATCTCGCGCTCACTGGCGGCAAACGGCAGGGGCCGCAGTTCTGTGTCAGTAATCCCGAGGTGCGCAAGATCGCCGCGCAATGGGCGGTCGGCTATCTTCGTCGTCACCCGAGCGCCGACATGGTTTCCCTCGAGACCGCTGACGGCGACGGTCATTGTGAATGCGACGGCTGCAAGAAACTCGGCAGCATTTCCGACCGCGTGTTCGGTCTGGCCAACGAAGTCGCCCGTGTCATCGCGACGGAGTGCCCGGGCAAGCTGGTCGGCCTGTACGCGTACAACGACCACTGCGAACCGCCATCGTTCGATCTCGAGCCGAATGTGTACGTGCAGTCCACGGCAGGATTCATCCGCGGGCAATACAGCTTTGATGAACTGATCGAGCTCTGGCCGAAACGCTGCCGGAACATGGGCTTCTACGAATACTTCTCGGTCTGGCTCTGGGATTTCGATCGGCTGCCGGGCGGTCGCGGCGGGAACATCCCGTACATCCGCCAACAGATTCCGCGGTACATCAAACACAACGCCACCAGCCTGGATTGCGAGAGCGGCAACAACTGGGGACCACATGGCCGCGGCTATTACGTGGCCAACAAATTGATGTGGAATCCGAAAACCAACGTGGACAGCTTGCTCGCCGATTTCTACGAGAAGGCGTTCGGTTCCGCTGCGTCGGTGATGCAGCGGTACTACGAACGGTTCGACCCCGGCAACGAACCGTTGATGAGCGAGCATCTCCTCGCCCTCGGATTCCGCGACGTGGAGGAAGCCACCCGGCTCGCCAGCGCCCACCCCGACGTGCAGGCACGGCTCGATCAGATCAAACAATACCTGCGTTACGTTCACCTGCGTTGGCTGCTGGATCGCGAGAAGGACAAAGCGAAGCGGAAGGAACTGACGCTGACCGCGCTGACGCACGTCTATCGCACCCGGTACACCTACATGAACCACTGGGAGGCGATGCGCCAGGGATGGACAACGACCGCCGCGCGGGAATTCGACGAGCCATCGTGGGCATTCAACGCCCCCGGCCCCAAGCCGTGGGCCGTCGAGACACCGTACTCGCATGAGGAAACCGAGTCGGCGTTTCAGGAAGGACTGGCCCATTTCCAACCGCAGCCGGTCGAGGAGAAGTCGTTCTCGACCAATCTCGTTCCCCTCCGCGCCGCAGGCGCTCCGTCCGCTCCCACGGGCCAGCAATTCCAGGGCGGGGAAAAGTACGCGCTCTACAGTGTGAAGGGCGAGCCGCTGGAATGCACCATCGTCACCGGCACCATCGCATGGTACCGCGACCGACCGGCGGCGAGCTACAAGTTCCTCACCCCGAGCGGCAAGATCATCGCCGAAGCGAAGCTGCCTCTGGACGGAGAGAAACACCGGCTGACGATCCCGGTGCCGAAACCCGGATTGTACTTTCTCGACTTCAACGATTCCTCTGCCGGCTGGCGCATCGAAGCAGCAGCGGACCGAGCTTGCACACTCCTGCTTCGCCGCGGCCACAACATGCTCCACGCCGGTTGGATGCAGCCGATGTATTTCCATGTGCCCAAGGGTACCCGAGAGATTCAATACTTCTGGGAAGGCGGCCCGCACCGCGTGCACGGTCCCGACGGCGCGATCGCGCGCGAGGTCAACACCAGCGGCAAGTTCATCTTCATCCCCGTGCCCGAAGGCGCGGACGGCCAGTGCTGGCATTTCACCCAGATCGCGCTCGGCAGTCTGTGGTTCTTCAATGTGCCGAACTACCTCGCTGCCTCGCCACACGCGCTGCTCGTGCCCTCGTCGAAGTGACGCGGCTCACTTCATCACGATCGGCTTCACGAGTGGCTTGATCTTGCGAAAGCGACCGTGGTTGCTCGACGCAAGGTTTCGAAGAAACTGTTCCGCCGCCGGATCGGCCAGGTACCCGACACAATGGATCCGGGGCGGCTTGCGCTTCTTGTCCAGGTACATTTCCTTCTGGAGCTTCTCGAGGTGGTCCATGATTTCCTCTGCCGTCCAGCTCCCCGGCCCGGGCGGGGGCGGTGGTCCCCAGCCAGGGCCGCCGCGTCCGCCCTCGAAAATTTTCGGCGGCAGACCTTTCTTGGCGCGCGCGTCGTTCTCAGCCTGAATCTGCGCTTGCCACTGCTCCTGCGCTTTCTGGATGGCCTTCTGCTCTTTCTCTGTTGGGCCTTTCCAGTTCTCGATCTGCTTTTTGTGCGTCTTGTACCACTCCTCGATCATCTTGTCGTAGCGCTCCTTTTCCTTCCCGGTAAGGATTTTGCCGACGACGGGCAACCCATCACTGAGAATAAAGATGGTGTCGGCGCCCATGTCGAACGCCGCCGCAAGCGCCAGGTCCATGCGCGTCGAGCCACCGCTTGCCGGCAGGCCGCCGGCATAATAATCACCGGCGTGATCCTGGAAGCGCCGCCAGTTGTTATAGAGATTCCCGAGCCGATTGTTCTTCCAGTCCTTGTTGTACGGCTTGATCCACTTTTCCAAGTCCTCCTTCGCTCCCGCGTTGGCCAAAGTCATCTTCGGCTGGAATACATCCACATCGGTGGCGAACATGATGACGTTGAAGAACGTCCCCTCCGACAACCGATTCACGTACTTGACCAACTCCGCCTTCACCGCCTCGTAGCCCGGGATGCCGCCCTTGGGGTCTTCGAGCATGCTCAGCGAGCAATCCACCAGGAACGCGATCCGTTCGCCGCGGTCGGTAATGCCGAAAAAGTTCACCTGCGACACGCCGAGTCCGAGCCCGCCGGCGCCGGTGCCGCCGCCAAGACCCTCGCCGAATCCACTCCCGCCGAAACTGGTTAGACTCGACACTGCCTTGGTGGCGATGGGCTTCAATTCGGTCTTCACCTCCGGCAACGAAATCGCGCCGATGCCCTGCGCGGTCAGGCGCGGTGTGGAGGTGGGACGTCCGCTTTTTTTCTGTTGCTCGGCAACCTTGACCTTGTATTCGAGCAGGCGCGGCTGGATGCGCTCGGGCGGCGGTGGCGGAGTCTTGAACTGCGCGGGTGGCCGACGGAAATGCTTGAACACCACCACGCCACCCATGGTCGCCAGGAACACGCAATGGATGGCGATGCTGATGATGAAGACACCGGTCAACCGCTGCCGCGTTTTCTTGCTGAGCGAGTAGTACCACGGGAAGAGCTTCTGGCGTGTGGAGCGCGAGATCATGTGTCGCCTCCCGATACGGCAAATGTCACGTCGGACACTTTCGCGGCGGTGCAGACGTTGAGCACATCAATCACGCGCTCGTATTTCGCATTCGGCGCGCTCAACACCGTGATCAACGCGGGCGTCTGGGTCGCGTCGGCCATTTCCTTGAACCGTTTCAGCGTCACCAGCAACTGTGGCAGGTCGCGGTCGGTCGGCGAATCGTACGGTTGATCGTTGAGTACGATCTGGCCGTCTTCGCGCACCTCGACGATTTGTTCGTCAATCATCTGCACCGAGTGACTCTGCTGCACCGTGCCCGGCAGGCGGATGCTCAGTTCGTTCTCCACTTTCACCGACCCCGCCGAGACCATGAAAAAGAGAATGAGAATGAAGATGATGTCCACCATCGGCGCGATCTGGAACTGGATGTTGTCGCTCTTGTAGGGCTTGGCACGCATATCAGTCCCGGTTCAACACGGAAAACGTGATGTCCTGAATCCCCGCCTGCGCGCACGCCGCCATGACTTTCTCGACGTACTGGGCCGGGCACTCGCGGTCGGCGCGAATCACAGCGCGGTAGGCGTTGTTTGCGTTCCAGCGGGGCGCGAGCACGAGCGTGAGGTTCTCGAGGTTTTGGTGTTTGGTTTCCTCGAGCGTCACAAATCCCTTCTTTTCCTCGTGATTCCAGCGGACATTGAGCAACGCCTCGGCGCGCGAAGTTTCCTTTTTGGTGCTGTTCGGCGCGACCGGCAGCGTGATGGTACGGTCGGAACGCAGCACGCTTGCCGAGGTGATCATGATGAAGAACACCAGCAGGCACAACAACACGTCCACCATCGGAGCGATCTGGAACTCCAACTCTTCCTCGGGCATGTGCCGGCGCATTCTCATATCAAGTCCAGCCTTCTCGTCCTCGTCCCCGAATTTCGATCGTCCGAGGACGAGGACGAAGTGACGCGTGGACGATCATGCTTCATGCTTTTCACCTCGCCGGTATCCCCCAGTTCAACTCGGTCTGACAATGCGGGCACGCGAGCACTCCCACCACGACGGGTTGCTGGCAATTCGGACAACTGACCTTCGGCGACGAGGGACGCTTCGCTTTGGCGGCCACTTGGGGTACCGCCTTGGCGACCGGCCGCGGCGCGGCGCACACGACCGGTTGCGCGACCGGCTCCTCTTCCTCCTGCTCGACCGGCTCCTCCACGGGAGCGGCTTCGGCGGGCGCCGGGGCCGAACGCGCATACAAATCGGGATTCGGCGGCGCGGCATAGACGGGTTCGTCGCCCACCTCCAACCCGCGAAATTCCTCATACGGCATCCCGCGGAAGAGATTGCTGATCACATCCTCGGAGAACGCGGTCACGGCGGTGATGCGGTTGCTGAACACGTAGTAAAACGCGAAGGCTGGAATCGCAATGAACAATCCCGTCGCTGTCGCCACGAGCACTTCGCCGATGGCCGCGGCAAGCGCGGAGGGATCGCCGATGCCGGCCGAGCCGATGGTGCTGAACGCGCTGATCATGCCCAGCACCGTGCCCGTCAACCCGAGCATCGGCGACACGACGCCGATGACCGAGAGATACCGGATGCGCGTCCCGAGCGTGGATACCTCTTTCGCCAACGCATCTTCCATGGCGCGCTCACAGGCCTCGCGTCCGTGTCCGAGCATGCTGAGTCCGACGCGCACGACGTTGCTGAACAGCGACGGATGCTGTTTGCAAGCCTGGAATGCGCCGTTGTAGTCCCCGGCACGGAAATAGGAGCGCATATTCTCGACGATCTGGGGCGGCGCCAGCTTTTCGTTGCGCAGTCGCATGAAGCCGTCAATCACCAGCGCGATCATCGTGATCGAGGTCAATCCCATCGGGATCATCATGATGCCACCTTGTTTGATGACTTCCCAAAACGTCTTGTCCTTGGCGGCAGCCTGGACCACCGTGGGTGTTGGGGAGGCACTCGGCGCGGCAGCCGGTGCGGCGGCGGGTGTCTGAGCCGCGAGTTCAAACACGCCGAAGCCGATCAGGGCGAGAACCGCCGCAGCGGCAAGAGGGACGGGGAGCAATCGCTTCATGGGATTTCCTCAGTTATTCGTGCTGGCTTCTGTCTTGTTGGTGGCCGACGCGCTGGGCGGCGGCAATTTCGGCTGGCTCTTCTGCGCAGCAGATGAGTTCGGATACTTCGTCACGATCTCCTGGTAAATGCTGCGGGCTACGTTGGCGTAATTGGTATTGCCAGTCAAGCCGAACACCACGTTGGTGTTCGCGGCGACGGCGACCGTGCGGTTCGTGCCCGGGATCGTGAGTTGAACGAGACGCGTGCTCATCGCGTTGGTCGCGCCGAGGACTTCGTAGCACTGGGCAGCGAGGAAGAGCGAGTCCGGGTACAATTCAGACTCGATCCGGGCGAACGCGAGGGCCTGCGCTACATCGTCGAGCGCCGCGAGCGTGTCCTTGGCGGCAAACCGCGCCTGCGCCCGCACCATTTGACAGAGCGGGAACAAATCGCTGTCGCGTTTCACTTGCCCGGCAAGGTCGAGCACGCGCAACGCCTGGTCCGTTCGGCCGAGCGCGGCGTGACAATGCGCCGCCCAGACCGCGCCGCGAGTGGAGTCAGGAGCTTTGGCAGTGGTGCGAACGGCATCGTACACGGTAAGCGCCTCGTCGAGTTTGTTTGCCCGGCGCAACGTGTCGCCAAACCAGAACACGATCGGCAGCGCGTTGTTCCCCGGCAGATCGAGATACGGCAGCATCGGCGTGACGATGGGTCGCAGCAACGCCGCGGCCTGCTCGAATTGTCCCTGGCTGAACGCGGCCTGCGCTTGGGTGACCGTTTCCGGGAAAGTAAACCGCACCTCGGTGATCTGGTCGAAGGGAATCTGATATTCCCCCGCCGCGCCGCCGGGCGGGCGGAGCTTCACCGCCGTGTCGCTCTTGCCCACGAGCATGGCTTCGCTGGTGCCGCCTTTGGTGAGAACGAGGACGACGGGGACGCCGGGGGATTGGGCGTGACTGGAAGGAAGCAAGCTAAAGCTTGTACTCCAAACGATTGCTTGGAGCGTTCGGAGTACAAGCTTTCGCTTGCGTTGGTTGCCTGAAATGTTCATTGCAGCCTCGCCAACCGTTTCTCCGCCTCGGCATACTCGGGCAGTTTCTTCAGCCGCTCCTTCGTCAGCATCTCCTGGTAGGTGCGGAGGGCATCCTGGCGCTGGTTGAGCTTTTCCAGACACATTGCGCTCTGCAAATATGCCCGCGCCACCCAGTCGGCGTAGTTGCCGTAGAGCACGTAAATCCGCTGAAAGTACGCGAACGCCTCGCGGTAGTTGCCCTGGTCCAGAAAGGACTGGCCGATCTGGTAGAGACACTCGGGCCACAACGGGCCGCGGTACTCGCGCACCTTGAGCACCTGTTCGTAGAGCGCGATTGCTTCCTTGTACTTCTTCTGCTCCTTGAGCATGTCGCCCTGACGCTTGAGTGCGAAGCCTGCTTTGTCGGAGGTCGGAAATTGCTCTTGCACCCGGGCAAACCATTCCGCTGCTTTCTTGTACTCCTTGGTCTTCGCATCCAACTCCGCAAGCTGCAGCATCGCGGGCTCGGTCCATTCCGTTCCACCGTACACATCGAGCACGCGCAGGAACGCCTTGCGTGCAAGGACCGGCTGCTGCGTCTGCGTCTGTTCACCGATCCACACCAGCACGGCGGGGCTCGCAAACGGCAGGTCGTCCTCCTTCAACGATGGCGTCGGCAGCTTTGGGTCCACAATCGAGAGCGCCATGCGCAGCCGCAACGCCATCGCGCGTTTGCCGCCTGACTCGGCGTCGGCGAGCTCTTTCTCCAACACCGCGCGCGGCTCGTCGCCGGTGGCGGTCTTGTACGAGCTGATCCAATCTCGGATGATCAGGTCAATGCCGATCGCGCCGGGATCGTTGCCGTACTTTTTGACCGCAGCCCAGTACTCGTCGAGCATGCCTTTGACATCCCCGAGCTGTTTCTTTCCGAACCCGATTCGCCAGATGGCCTCGGTGTACAGACCGCGCAACTCGTATTGGCGCAAGTAGCGCTGGAAAAAATCCACCGTGCCCTGCCAATCCTTCTTCACCTCGAGAATCTTGCCGATCTGAAATGACGCGTAATCAATGTGCACCTGGTTCGTCGTCACCGTCTCGACCTTCTTGTAATGCTCGACCGCCTCGGCGAGTTTGCCCTCCGCGCCGGCGATGTCGCCGAGGAACGAGTATGCCTCGGGGACGAGTTTGCTGTCGGGGAACCGGCGGGTGAACGCATTCAGCCGCTCCCGGGCTTCGGGGAAATCGAGCATCCCGTACGCGGCCACGCCGACTCGGAAACTCGCGTCCTCGTAATAATCGCCGCTGAGATACCGCGCGAGAAAGTCGGCGAACTCCTCGTGCGCGACCTTGTAGTCCTTCTTGAACATGTAGGTCAGCCCAATCCAGTAATCCGACGCTTCGCGCACGAGCGAGTCGGAGGATTTCCCGCGGAAGCCGGTAAAGATCTCGAGCGCCCTGTCGAATTCCTCTTTCTGGAACAGGCAGTAGCCGATCTGGAACGTCACCTGTTCGGAATAGGCATGCTCGGGATGGACCTCGAGCGCCTTCTTGAACACCGCGATCGCCTTGTCGAACTCCTTGTGCTTGCTGTGCAACTGCCCGAACGCGAGCGTCAACTCATCGTAGTTGTCGCCGGTCTCGAAGTCCTTCATGTAGGCGTCGCCCAACTCGACCGCTCGCTCGTAGAGGTCCAGTTCCCCTGCGAGCGTGAACGCCGCGAACAACGCCTGCTCGCCGTTCGGACTCTGCGGGTAATCGCGCCACAAGCCCCAAAACACCCAGAACGCCTCCCATTGCCGGCCCAGGCTGAAGAACGTCTGGGCCAGCCGGAAGCGCAGCTCCTCCGTGTACGACTCGGCTTCCTTCAACGCCTCGCGCTGCGCTTTCAGCCGTTGCACTTCCTCGTCCACGTCGAGCACCCGGCTGATCTCCTCGCCGCGCTGGAGCAGCGTCCGACGCAACTCGGCGAGTTGTTTCTCTCGCCAATCGTAGTAGCGGAGCAACTCCTCCTTCGTCAGCGCGAGCTGGTACAGCATCAGCGCCAGCGGGAACTTCTTGCGGGCGAACTGCGTATCCGCGCCGCGGATGAGCGTCAGGTTGAACTCAGCCTCGTACCGCGCCCGGGAAGCCCGGGACTGGATCGCCGGCAGCAGCGCCACAATCTCTTCGACGCGATCCTTTTCGATATATCCCTGCGCCAGCGCCGTGGCAGCCCTCCCACGCGCTTCGGGGTCGCGGATTTCCTTCCACACCCGCTCCAGCAACGGGATCGCCTTGTCCCAGTTGCGCTCGGCCACGTAACTGTCCGCCAGCTTCGTCATCACCTCGCCGGAAAGCCGGTATTCGAGTTGGTACTCCGCCATCAGACGCTCGTACGCGGCGATGGCGTCGCTCCAGTTCTCCAACCGACGCTGGCAATCGCCGAGCAACGCGAGCACGTAGCGGGCACGATTGTCCTTGGGAAACTTCTCCATGTACTTGGTGAACGTCTCGATCGCCTCCTCGATCTTGCCGCCTTCCATCTGGCCGATGCCGAGATGGTAGAGAAGGCGTTCGAGCTTCAGGAGAAGCTGCGGGCTGGTGGTATCGGCGAACCGAGTCGCCAGTTCCTGCAACAACGGCGTCGCCTTGGCGTAGTTGCGCTGCGTGACCAGCCGGTCGGCCTCCTTTTCCATCGCCGAGGTCGAGGATTGCGAGATGTCCGGCTCTTCCGCGGTGCCGGCCCCGGTTGCTTGTGCGAAGGAAAGGGAGACGAACGACCCGGTGCTCATCAGGAATGACACCAAGCCGAGGATGCACGCTTGTTTGGTAGTGCCCGGAACTTGCACGTGAATGACCGTTGCCGGGGCACGATTAGCGCATTTGAAGCCGGCGGGCAAGGGTAAATCGGCGTTGTGTTGGGATGGAAAAGACCATTAGATTCGGAATCGAGCAAACCAGGAGGAGACACATGAGAAAGCCATTCTCAAAGAATCCACACCGCGACGCGGATCGCCGGGCGATCTGGCAGATCTTGATGCCGGAGGATTTCAAAGGCTGGTGCAGCGGCAGCTTCGCGAAGTGCAAGAAACGCTTCGACCGCGACTTCTGCGGGTACAATGCCCATTTCAAGCCAAACCCGGATGAGTGGAAACTCGATTACCCCGTGATCGCTCCCTACGAGAAAGCGTGGATCGAATCCGCCCGGTGGGGATTGAAGCACCGGCCGAAGAACGAAACCTGGATGGAGTTCTTCGATCGCTCCGTCCGCCTCGATGTGATTGATATTTCCCACGGACGGGCATTGGCGCGAAAGAAATTCTTCGGCAGCACCGTGCTGCGCTCCGGCGGGAAATTCCGTATGCGCTGGCAGACTCACTACTGGCTGCGCAAACGCGGCCGGCAATGGAAGATCACCGGCTTCATCGGCTACCTGCCGTACGACGGCAAGTAGCGCCTCGGTCCGCTCCACAGCGTCAGGACTGATGGAAGGGTCCTTCCGTCGCCGTTCGATCAGTCATCCAATGTCTCCAAAATCGCGTCCAGTCTGCATAGACAAACGCCGCTTGTTCCCCTATAACCGCGCGGCAAAAAGAAATGCCTGCGCAAACCGTTGAACCTACCCCGCTGATCTTCTGGGTCGCGTTTCATGTAGCTGTGTTGATCGTGTTGGCGCTGGACCTGTTCGTCTTCCACAAAAAGTCGCACGCCGTGTCGGTCAAAGAGGCGGGCGCGTGGACTGCCGTGTGGGTGACGCTCTCGCTGGCGTTCAACGGCTTTGTCTGGCACTGGAAGGGTCCGAGCTCCGGCATCGAGTTCCTCACCGGCTACGTCATCGAATACTCGTTGAGCATGGACAACATCCTGGTGTTCGTGGTGGTGATGACCTACTTCCGCGTGCCAATGCGCTACCAACACCGGCTGCTCGTGTGGGGCGTGCTCGGCGCGTTCGTGTTGCGCGGACTGATGATCGGCCTGGGCGTGGCGCTGGTGACCCGATTCCACTGGGTGCTGTACCTGTTCGGGTTGTTCCTGCTCTTCACGGGAATCAAGATGCTGTTCCCGCAGGAGCAAGAGGTCGAGCTGGAAAAGAACATTGTCCTGAGGCTCTGCCGGAGGTTCATGTCGGTCACACCCGATTACGTGGAGGAAAAGTTTCTCGCGCATCACAACGGGAAGTTGATGTTCACGCCACTGGCGCTGGTGCTGGTCGTGCTCAACTTCATTGATCTCGTCTTTGCCGTGGATTCGATCCCCGCCATTTTCGCCGTCACCACCGATCCGTTCATCGTCTATACCTCGAACATCTGCGCCGTGCTCGGGCTGCGGTCGCTGTACTTCCTGATCGCGCACGTCGTGTACCGATTCGTCTATCTCAAGTACGGGCTGGCGCTTGTGTTGTCGTTTATCGGGGCGAAGATGCTGATCGCCGATTTCTGGAAAATGCCGACGTGGGTTTCGTTGTCGGTCGTGCTCGGCTTGTTAACCATTTCCATCGTGGCGTCCTTGTTCGCCACACCGAAAGCGCAGCCCCTTGACGGACAGCACACCGCCAGGGAGTGAAGCAGATGCCGGCAGATTCTTTGTAGTAGATCCCTTCAGCGCGGACTTGCCACGGGAGCAGATATCTGATGTCCGCGCTGAAGGGCTCGACTCCGAACGCAGTTTCACCGCACATCCGCTTCGAAGTAGGCCGCCACGACCGGATCCACGGGCGGAATGTCCATCGGCACACCGCCATTTCGCAGTGATTCGGCCGCCATGCAGCCGGTGGCCACACTGTGCCGCGCGGCGATGGCGGAGGTCGTGATCGTACCGCCCTCGCGCACGTAACGGACAAATTCCTCGACGATCTTGTCGTCGGCCCCGCCGTGGCCTCCCGTTTCCCTGGCCATGACAAACTCCTGGTCGCCCTTCTCGGTGTAGTCGTGGCGCTTGTTCCAAAGTCGGACGACGCAGTTGCCGGGATGGTCACCGAAGTTCTCGATGCGTCCCTCCGTGCCGATGATCGTGAAGTTGCGCCAGCCATCGGGCGTGAAGTGACACTGCTGGTAGGCGATGAATACGCCGTTATCGAGCCGCGCCTGGAGCATGCTGATGTCCTCGACGTCAATGACCGGGTTGAGACCCTTCTGCGAAAGCGGCGGCCAGTTTTCCTTGTGCCAGCTCGCGTCGCCGCGCTCGCTGGGCGGATGCCGGTCCGTGATGCGATCGTAGAGGGTCAGTCCGCCCATTGCGTTGACGCGGACGCTGTGTCCACCGCAGAGCCAGTGCAGCACGTCAATGTCGTGCGCGGCCTTTTGCAGCAACAGGCTCGTGGTTTTACTCCGTTCGGCGTGCCAGTCCTTGAAGTACGCATCGCCGCCGTACGCAACAAAATGCCGGCACCAGCCCGTCTTGACCTCACCGATGGCGCCGCCGTCAATCAACTGCTTCATCTTCTGAACGAAACTCATGTGGCGCATGTTGTGGCCGAGGTAAAGCTTGCGTTTGCGTTCGTAGGCTGTGCGCAGAATCCGGTCGCACCCCGCGATCGTAATCGCCATCGGTTTCTCGAGATAGACGTGCTTGCCAGCCTCGAGCGCGGCCACGGCGTGTTCTTCATGCAAATAGTCGGGTGTGGTCACGAAGACGGCGCCAATCTCGGGACGCGCGAGCACTTCCCGGTAATCCGTGGTGGTCAACGCGTCCGCGCCGTACCAGCGGCGGAACTTCTCGAAGGCCTTCGGGTCGGTGTCCGCACCCGCGACCACGCGCACGCCCGCGTCGGGCTTATGCGCCGCGCAAGCAAGCCAGCCGCGTCCGCCCGCGCCGATGACGCCAATCAGCAGTTCGTTGTGCATGGTTCTCTCGCTTCCAAATGAGCCGCGGAGTATGCGCGGCAGAAACCCTGCCGGCAATGCGATTGTGAGAGAAAGGTTGCTCCCACGGCATGGACCTCGGTATCATGTTGCCATGGCATCCGCGTTGGAAAACTGGAACTCCGAGAACAAAGCCGCCTGCTTCCGGCAGTTCGCGGAAGAACTCCTTCAGATGGCGAAGGACACCACCGCACGCGATGGCACTCACGTGCCGCTGGTGTTCGTCGTCACCGAGAAAGGCGAAGGCTCGCTCCAGCCGATCCCGCCCGGCATCGAGCAGGCGCAGATCGTGGCTGCGCTCCAAGCGGCCGTGCGGCAGCATCCGATCTACGGCATCATTCGCATCCACGAAGGCTGGGCCTATTACCCGCAAGGCAAGAACGACCACACCATGCGCCAAATCGTAGAAGGCGAGATCGCCGTCTCGCAGCTCTCGCCCCGTGACCGCAGAGAAGCGCTTGTCGTGCTGATGGAGTCACGGGAAGGCGCCGATGTGTTGTGGACCACGCCGATGCTTCGTGAAGGTGACAGGGTTCGCCTGGGCGAGACCGCGGTCTTCGAAGACGGTTTCCGGGGAAAACTGCCCCGGGTGTTCGGGAATCCCTGATCAAGCCACCCGGTACCGCGCCACGGCTTCCTCGTTGATCTCGATGCCGAGGCCGGACGCTTGCGGCACATTCATCGTGCCGTCGCGGTTGAGCGCGATCGGGTTGGCGATGATGTCGCGCTGCATCGGGTTCGAGGAGACATTGTATTCGAGGAACAAACTGCGCGGGAGCGTGGCATTGAAGTGGAGCGACGCGGCGGTGAGCAGGTCGGTGAGCCACGCATGCGGGCAGACGTCCGCGGAGTGTTCCCGGGCGATCCAAGCGATCTTGCGGGCGTGGGTCAATCCGCCGCAGCGAGACAGATCGGGCTGGGCCACCTGCACACCACCTTCCCGGATGAGCCGTGAGAAACCCCACGCCGTGCATTCCTGTTCGCCAGCGGCGATGCGGACGCCGGTGTTCGCGTCGGCCACTTTGCGATACCCGACGTAATCCTCGGGGTGCATGAAATCTTCCATCCAAAACACGCCGTAGCCGGCCAGCATCTTCGCCGTTTCGATCGCATCGGCGGCGCTGCGCGGTACGCGCCAACCCGGATCCACCAGCAGCGCCACGTCGGGACCGATTTCCTTTCGAGCCGCCGCGACGAGCGCTTCATCGAGCTTCTGGTCCTGACCGAAACAACCCCAACCGAACTTAATCGCAGTGAATCCCTTCGCGATGTACCCCGCGCAAGCCTTGCGCATCGCATCGGGAGTGTTACGGAAGAGGGTAGAGGCATAGGCACGCACCTTGTCGCGTCGCGCGCCGCCGAGAACCTTGTGCACGGGCAGGCCGGTCGCTTTGCCGATAATGTCGTGCAGGGCGATATCCATGCCGGAGATCGCCTGCAACGCCGCGCCGCGCCGACCGTAGTAGATGCTGCCCTGATAGAGGTCGTCCCAAATCGTCTCGACATCGAACGGGTCCCGGCCAATCAGCAAACTCGCCAGCCCTTCGAACAGTCCCGAGCCACTTTCCCCCGCCTTGATCGCCGCCGCCGCGACGGAAGGCTGCGTCTCGACGTCGCTCCAGCCGACGAGACCGGTGTCGGTCTCGATCCGAATCACAAGACATTGAAAAATACCGTGCGCTTCCTCTGTTCCGGTCGGGTTGGAGTACTTCGATTTGCCTTGGAGAATGATCGGTTCGACTTTGGTGATTTTCATGATGGCAGCATGCTTGCCAGCGGTACTCGCCGGTCAGCCAGGCATGGACGATAGACCTCGGCATACGGCACCCCGACGCGTTCGCCGACGCGCCGCAGCCGTTCCCGGATCATGACTCGGTAATCAACCAGCATCCGACGCGCGACGTCCATCTGCGATTTGTGGTGGCCCATGATGCGGATCATCTCGTCCACGAGCCGGGCGGGGATCTCGACGAAATGGGTTCCCTCAAAGCCGTAGCCTTCCCCGGGGTTCATGTAGAATATCTTGGGGTCACGCTTCAGCGCCGGGCTCTCCGTGCGGATGGAAGCAATGTTGGCAAGCATCGTCGCCTGGAACACAATCTCCGAGGTGATGTTATGGTCGAGGTTGTACTCACTGGTGTAGTGGGTGAAGACGAGATCAATCTTGTGGCGTCGGATGCATTCGAGCACGGCGAGGCGGTTGGTGTAGGAGTCGAACAAGCCTTCATCCGGGTTCGGGATGATGTCGAGCGTTCCCTTGAACTCCTTCGCGACCCTGGCTACTTCCCGGGCGCGCAATTTCGCCGTCGCGGCGTAGTCGGACTTTGGGTCGTCGCTGATGCCTTTCTCGCCATTGGTGAGATAGATGAACGAAAACCGATGCCGCTTCTGGGCGCGGAATTTCAGAAGCGTGCCGAGACAGAACATCTCGTCGTCCTGGTGCGCGCCGATCAAGGCAATATTCACGGGCCACATTGAGTCTGGTTTTCTGGGAAGTTGCAAGTACGGAGCGTTTCCCGGGAGCGTTTCCCCCTTAATGGCGACAGATGCACTGTTCAGATGCCGCTACAGGTGTAGCGCTCTACAAACACTTGATTCTCGACAACAAAGCGCAGACTTTGGTATCAAAATCCCATGAATGCAAAGCTGGTAGCCGAGGAGGTCTTGATTCTGATGGCGTATGGAGTGGACATGATGATGTTCCCCACCTTCCGCAATTGGGATCAATCGTACGAGGGATGGCTCTACAAGAACGGCCTGCTGAGCCGAGTTCACTACCTCGAGGCGAAGAAATTTCTCGCCCGTCAAAACGATGGCAAGGGCAAGCATTGGGTGTTCACCATCACGGAGTCTGGACGATTGCGGGTCTGCGGCGGGCGTGATCCCGAGGCGAGTTGGCAACGAAAGTGGGATGGCGTGTGGCGACAATTTGTGTTCGATCTTCCACTCTCGCTGCAGTCGCATCGGGCCAAACTCCTGCGTTGGCTGCGGGCGCACGGCTTCGGATACTTGCAGGATTCTGTGTGGATTTCGCCCGATCCGGTCGCCGACATGGCCGATACGTTGAAGCAGTTTCGGGATGACGCGGAGTCGTTCACGATTCTGGAATGCCGATGCACGCGCGGATTCGCCGACTCGGCTCTCGTCAAGGCCGCCTGGCCTTTCGCGAAGATCAACGATGCTTACCGCGCATACGAAAAGTTCACACTGGATGCAACGCAACAGTTGCAAAAGACCAGACTTCACCCGCGTGAGCTGTTCGGGCTGATCCGCACTGACCGAGCCATGTGGCGCGCCGCATTCCAACTCGATCCGTTGCTCCCACTCCCATTATGGCCAGCGGAGTATCAAGGACGCCGGGCATGGGAAGCACGAAAGTCGTTGCTCCGCCTCGCAGCATCCCAACTTGGCGCGAAAACGCAGGGTTCGTAGGTGTTCGGAATACGCTACACCTGTAGCGATAATCACACACTACATTCCCCTCAATTGGGTGATGTCGGACGGGCTACGGGGATTGCAACGCAACCACTTGTACGTCGCCAGGATGAATGCGGACGAGAATTTCGATTCCAGTTGCCGTTCGTGTCGGCTGCAACTTGCGCGGTTGGGTGAACTCTGTGGCGGATTTGACAGGCAGGGAAGTGTACAATGCTATATCCACGTACTTGGTCCGATCCACGCGCGCGATGCCGTTCTGAGTTTTGTCCACGCCCTGGTTGTTCATGAGCATCACGACCCAGCCGTCCTTGCTCTTGTTGACCTGATACATGATTTCGCCCGATGGTCGCGCGCCGTCCGGTAGCCGCACTTCCACGGGGAGGAGTTTTTCGGTAAGTCCATCCATCAGCCATGGTAAGGCGGGATGCGCGCGTTCGTCGAGGCCGATCATGTGGGGAACGAGGGTGACGATGACCGAGCCGGAGCCCACCTTGTGGCGGGTGATGAGAGGCAACTTCGAATCAGCGGTGGCAATTGGCGCGGCACCTTCGAGTTCAACCCCGGCCACCTCGAACGGCGTGGTCGGTTGCAATGCTCCGGCCACAGGCATCCAGGCGGAGGCGAGGCTCGTCCTGCCGGTCAACTTGAGCCCCAGCAACTTCGGCGACAGCCCCTTGCTCGCGGCGGCATTGACCACGAGCGTGCCGCCCTTCTTCACATACTCCTCGACGTCGGGCTGGATCGCCACAAGGTCCACGTCGCCGGCAGCGATGACCACGGGATAATCGAACATCGCTTTCGCGCGTGCGGGACGATCCACGAGCACGTCGAAAATGTTTCCGTACCTGCCGTTCGGCATGCTCTGCACGTCGGGCGCCTGCGGTTGGCCTTCGACGACGCCGACGGGATACCAGCAGAAGTTGAACAACTCGCGCAATTCGAGGTCGCTCCGGTTCTCTGGAAACACTTCGAGCATCCGGCATTGATAATTCAAGCGATCGTAGCCGTGGCCGTAGTTCAAGAGAATCGCGATCGGCGTGTACGGCTCGCCGCGGTCGCCCACGCGATCCACGAACGCCTGGAATTCCTCCGTCGCCCTGCCGAACGGCGAAAGCTGGACGGGGTGCGTGCCGGGGCCGGGCAGAATCCATTGGTTGCCGAGTCCCTGCTCCCAATAGATCGCACCGGCGCCGCTGAGGTAGTTCAGGTAATAGAGCTTGCGATACCAGGTGATGCTGACGCCGTCGGTGATCGCGTACTTGCTGTGAAACCAACTCTTCGCCCCGCGCGCGCCGATTGGTTCCTGTGTGAAATAGTTGCAGGCATCACCGAAGTTGCCGCTCGCGTAGTTGATCCAGGAGCGTCCGTACTGCCGCGCCGCGCCGCGGGCGAACGCGATCCGCATCGGGACGTGGATGTTGGTGGAGTCCACTTCGTAGCCGATGGTCTCGGAGCCCATCTCCAGGAACAGATGCGCAATCGAGATGCTCTGACACGAGAGACAGGAGATGCCCTTGGCCCAGTGCGCCGGGGAGACGGTCGTTTTGTACAGCTTGCTCCACAGGTCGGCCTGTTGCTTCAGGAACGAGGCCCCGAGCGCTTCAACGTGTTCGCGGCGTGTCTTGCCAAGCGGCTGGTGCGCGAACGCCACGCCCAGTGTTCCCACCGCCTCGCCGTGGATGTAACCGAGGAACTGCGCCGCCAGCGGGCCGGTCAATGCTGCGTACGTGGCCGGGCCGTTGGTCTCGTCGTAAGCCGGGTGGGCGTAATTGGTCATGATGAAGAATGGCGTCTTGGTCCGCTCCAGCCATCGGCGGATCGGCTGGCCGGGGGAGAGATCGGGTTTGTGGCCGAGATAAATCCCCGGCAGCGAGTGCGGCCAGCTCATGAAGGGCAGGTTCTTCTGTCCCGCGAACTGTTTCGTGAATGCCCCGGATATGTCGTACGGATGCGCCAGCGCGAAGAACCAATCGAACAACGTCAGCGTGTCGGGGTTCTGCTCCGCCCACCATTTCCAGTTGTCTTTCTGGTTTGACGTGGCGTTGACCCACATTGTGAAATCCTGGCCGCCGAGCTTCGGGCGTTTGTTCGAGGGCTCGTAGCCGCGAGCGTGAGCGAGTGGCTCGGCAGACCGTTCGCTCGTGGCCGCGGCTACATAGGCGAACGGCGGTTTTTCCCGGGCCACGGGGACGTAAGTCAAATCGTCGGTGATCAACACGGCGTCCACCTGCCGCCACGCCTCGCCGGGCTTGTTGATCTCGATGCCCAACCGCGCCGCGCCCTCCTTGAGTTCGCCCTCGATGCTGCCCCAGCCGAACGAAAAGCCCCAGTAGAGTTGGAACTCGTCGTTGGGCGGCACCACCGGCTGCGTTCCCAGCTCACCTGAGATCGCAGTTTTGCCGGCTTGCTGGATCGTGGCGGTGAAGGGCTCCGTCCTGCCTCGGTGATCGTAGTAACGAACCCACAGCCGGTATTTGCCCGCACGCGGCACGACGAACTCGCGGCGACATTCCGCTTTCGTTTCGTTCGGAGGCGCGCCGATCGAGTTCCATTCGCTCTCGCCACCCGTGCTCCACTCGGGGCTGATACCGGGTCCGGCGATGCCCCAGTGACCGGTCGCCTTGTAGCTCGCCGGCCCCGAGGAGTAGCCGAAACTCCCCTCGACGCCCTCGAACCACTCCGGCTCGAACCAGAGATAAACCGGCGGGTTCGTTTCCGCCAGCGCACTCGCTCCGGCAAGGAATAGAACGACGAAACTTGGGACGATGTTCTTCATCGGGATTACTCCAGGATCAATGTTGCAACGTCGAGGTAGCCTGGCGCGAGGCCTGTCTCGATGGTGAGCGTTCCCTTCGCCACCGAACGACTCCGACTTCGGCAAATCCGCCACTCGCCAGTCGAGGACAGCACACGCACGCGACGGATGGGGAACGATGGTTTTCGAATCCGGAGCTTCAGCGAGGGGATTACATCGGCCAGCAGATTTGCCACGCCGACGATCAAGCGTCCCGGCTGCTCGACGAGCAGCGGATACACGCTCGGCGCCTCGGGCACGAACAATGGCAGCGGCGCGCGTCCCAGCCATTCGAGCACGTCGCGCCACTGGGCCTGTCGCGTGTAACACAAGAACGACGGCGACGCCAGCGGAGGAAACCCCACGCCGAGCGAAAAGACTTCCCGGACCTGTCCGTCGAACGGAAGCACCGCCACGCGACCGCCCAGTGAGTTTTCAAACAGCACGACGCCGTGTCCCGTTCTGCGTCCCTCGAAATCCCGCAGCCGCGAGATGATCCGCGCGCCCGGCATCCACTCGAACTGCCACGCGGTGCCGAGCCAGCGATCGTTCATCGGATCGCCGGTGATTCCGCCGAATGCCTTATCCTCGATCGTCTCAATCGCCACACCGACGTCTCGCGCACGGCGCCGTACACCAGCCAGTTCGCCCTTGCCGCGAAGCAACAACGACTCCGCTGCGCGCGCGTCGAGCACCACGCCCCGGGAAAAGACGGACCGCAGCGCCGCGTCGTCAAGACAGTCCACTTGTTCGCCGCTCAATGCTGTTACATCGCCCACACCGTAGCGGGTGGCGATGCCCAGGAGCGGCAACGCCTGATCCCAAGGTCGCTCGCGATAGAGAAAAATCGGCTTCGGTTCGCCGGCCACGCCGCGCGTGTGACGACATGTCTCCTCGTGCCAGAACAATGAAACGCCCCGGGCCTGGTCGCGCGTGATGCCGAGGTCGGCGATGGCTTGCAGCATCGGTTTCAGCTCGGCGAGCGTTCGTGGCCAGACATTTTCGCGGCGTAATTCCAGGTCCAGACGCCCGCTGCTGCGGAAGACCGCGAAGGTCATCTCGTGAATGCCCATCAAGTGGCCGAGGATCATATCGGCGCGCACGAGGGCGGCGGACTTGGTGAATCGCGTGTGGGGATAATTTTCGATCTCCGGCGCAAGGACGACATTCGGCGGCAGCGCTGCCTGGGCGAGCCGGGTGGCGTTCAAAGCCGACGCGATGCCGAGACCGGTCATCTCGGTGTACGGGCCAATCATTGGCCGGCAGAACGGCCTCGGCGTATCGAGCGCCGCGATCAATGCTTCCCAGCGACGTCCTTCCGCCGAGTGAATCTCCAGCGGCGAAAACATGAAGCCGATCTGCGTGTCGGGGCTTTCCTCGTGGATTGCGCGCACGAGTTCGCTGATGATGCCGCGTTCCAGTTCCTCCTGAAAATCGAGCCACGCGTTGCGGACCGGATTCGTGTAGCCGCGAGCGTGAGCGAGTGGCCGGGGAGTCCGCTCGCTTACGCTCGCAGCTACATCACTCGGGTCGGCCAGAATTGCTTTCACAAGCTCTCCGCGCGTGAACTGCCGGCCCGTCCGCCGTTTCATCTCGCCGAGGCAGACATTGCACACGCAGGGTGAATGCATGTCGGCGCGCAGGGTCATCCGCACGTCGTCATCGAGCCACATCCGGGTGGGCTTGAGCCGGGCGTAGGTGCGATACATGCGCTGCACCTGTTTCCGCCACGCCGGGTCGAGCGGGCAGGCTGCCGCGATGCTGTGCCTTCCATTCACATCCACGGCCCAGCGAAACCGAAAGCGCTTACGCAGGTCCCGTTGGAGCGACGGAAAATTGCTGAACGACACCGTCCAGAAAATGTTGATCGAAGGTTCGATGCCTCGCCGACGCAGCCGGGCGAACGTGGGCGCAAGCACGGCGGCCATCCTTGCGTTCTCGGCGTCCGTGCCGAGCCCGGGCGAGCGTTCCTCGGCATGCGGCACGAAGAACATCACCTCGTTGATTTTCGCCGCGCGAATCACCTTCCACAGGGCGCGTTCTTCGTTGCGCCAGTTGCGGGGATCGAGCGCGATGCGGAGATGGTAACGGACGAGACGGTGTTTTGCGGGGTGATTCACGGGGAGTGGCTTCGTCGAAGATGGTCTGCCATGCCGGCGTTCTACCCGAAGCCCGCTCGGAAATCCAGCACGCCGCCAGCGTTGCGCTGGAGTCGCGATTCCCTTACTCTGCGGTCATGGCAGCAGGCGTCATCGGTATTACATTGGGCGACGTCGCCGGCATCGGGCCGGAAGTTGTGCGAAAAGCTCTCGACAGCGGCAAGCTCGATCCGCGCTTCCGTTACGAAGTGATCGGCCGACCACTCGATGTCCCTCCGGCCCGGGTGAGCGCCGAGGCCGGGCGGGCAGCAGCACAGTGGATCGAGGAGGGAACGCGCCGCTGTCTCGCGGGCGAACTCGCCGCGCTCGTGACCGCTCCTATCAATAAGGAGGGCCTGCACGCGGCGGGCTACGAGTTCCCGGGCCACACCGAGATGCTCGCCTCGCTCACCCGCACCGAGAAGTACGCCATGATGATGGTGGGAGGCGGATTGCATGTCGCGCTGGTTACCACGCACATGCCGTTGGTGCGCGTGAGCAGCGCGTTGCGCAAGGAGCGAATCGTCGAGGTGATCGGGTTGGCGAACGACGCGATGCGGTTACTCGGGTTACCACATCCGCGCATCGGCGTGGCGGGCTTGAATCCGCACGCAGGCGAACACGGCGCGTTCGGAAAGGAGGAGATCGAAGTCATCGCGCCCGCCGTCGAAGCAGCAAGAGCGAGCGGCATGACGGTAACCGGCCCGTTGGCGGCGGACGCACTTTTTGTGCTGGCGCGGCAGAATCGGTTTGACGCCGAAGTGGTGATGTACCACGATCAAGGCCTGATCCCGTTGAAGATGTGGGCATTTGAAAGCGGAGTGAACTGGACTGTGGGACTGCCCATCATCCGCACTTCGCCCGATCACGGCACGGCGTACGACATCGCGGGGAAAGGTGTCGCCGATCCGTCGAGCATGATCGCTGCGATCAACTTCGCGGCGCGTCTGGCAGCGGGGACAAACAAGGAGGCATGACATGGCGTCCGTAGCAGGACTGCATGAGCGCCGGCGTCTCGAGAATCTCAAGCTGGCCAACGAAACCATCACAGGATGCCTCACCCGCCAGTTCGTCCACGGCTACATCGCGGGCCACGTCTGGTACAACCTGAACGAATACCCGACCGACCGCTACATTGATCCCGACGACCGCGACGAAAAACTGCTCGCCGAGTACGCGACCCATGGCGTCGAGTTGATCAAGGTGCATGAGGAATGGAACGATTCGATCGAGTTGCACGGCGCGGACAAGTTCTCGGCGTACGATCCGGATGGTTGGACGAAGTTCGTGCGCATGGTGCATCGGGCGCGAATGAAAATCGTGCCGTACGTTTCCTCGGGCTTCCTCGATCACCGCAGCAAACACTACCGGCCCGAGTGGGCCGCCACGGCGAACCGGCTCGATGAGATGTACTGGCGCTACGCGTACATGTCACCGCGCAGCCCGGGCTGGCGTTCGTTTTTCCTGGAGAGGGTGGACCTGATCCTTGGCCACGACGGCGTGGACGGCATCTACAACGACATGGGCTTCTACCCGTACGTCGAGGCCGGCGAGCGGCCCGGCGAGGAACACGTGAACGCCTTTCACGACACGGCGGAATCCTACGGTTCGCTGGAGGATTTTCTCGGCCAGATCCACGCGCTCGTGAAACGCCATCGCGGCATTGTCATCAATCACTTCGGCGGCTCCGAGCGTCCGCCGTGCAAACAGAAGTTCTACGACTACCTCTGCATCGGCGAAGGCGTCAAAGGACTCGCCGAGCTGCGCGCCAGGGCGCGGCAGTGGGAGCCGTTCACGCTGGTGATCCCCGACTGGACGCGCATGCCAGAGAGCGAGGAGGCGATGCTGTTCGCCAGTTGCATTCCCTATTTGATGTTCCCGATCCTGTGCGGCGGGCGACCGATGACCGGCGAACGCGCCTCCAACCCGAACGTCGAGTACCTCGACGATCACTGGTTCCGCCACTGCAAACGCATCGCGGAACTCCGTCGCCTGGGCGTGCCTCCCACGCACGGCTGGTGGGACGCCGCGCCGGGACGCAGTTCGATCAAGCCGCGCTGGTTTCATTACCTCAAACTCTACCGGCGGATGACCACGGACGGGACGCGCGCCTTTCTCGAGATCAGCGACGCGAGTTTTCTGGGCGGCAAGCTGCCCACGGAGGTTGTGTGCAGCGCCTTTGTGAACGAGGAGTTCTACCTGGCGTTCGCCAACTACGGTGCCGCGACCGAGCGGATCAAACTCGGGTTTGGACTCGAAGACCTGCAATCGGGCGAAAAATCGAGCCTGCTCGAATTGCCGCCCCAGTCGCTGCGGCTGCTGCGGAAGACGTGAACAGCGTCGCGCGCTTCACGGATGACGTTTCGCGTAGAAATCCATCTGTTGGAAAATCCGGTGCAACAGCCGCAGATCCTGCTTCTCGAGTGGCGCCCGGCCGAATACGCGTCGTAATGCGCGCTTGAACGACTCCGGCTTCCCGTGGTGCGGTTGAAACCCGATCGGCACAAGCGTCTCGATCATGCGCTCGTACAGCAGTTCCATCTCCGCGACCGACGCCAGATCCAACTTCTGCTTCGGCGGCGCGTCGAGACTCGCCAGGAACACTTCGTAACAGAAAATCATCACCGCCTGCGCGAGGTTCAGCGACGGTTCGCGCGCGGCGGTCGGAATCGAAGCCAGCGCGTTGCACTTCTGCAGAATCTCATCCCGGAGTCCATAATCCTCGGTGCCGAACACGATCGCGACGCGTCCGACCCTGGCGCGCGCGGCGATTTCTCTGGCCGCATCATGGACGGGGTCAATCTTCGGCAGGTGCTTGCCGCGGTGCCGGTGGGTCGTCCCCACGACGTAGCGCGTATCGGCGACCGCTTCCTCGAACGAGCCGACGCGCCGAGCGGATTCGAGGATGTCCCAGGAGCGATGCCCCATTTTGCGCGCGTCGGCGCTGGCGAGAAAGTCGGGGCCATTCACCACAACCAAGTGACTGAGCCCCATCGTCTTCAACGCGCGCGCCGTCGAGCCGATGTTCCCCGCCACCTCCGGCTCCATGAGCACGACGACGATGTTTTGCAGCAACGACGACGGCCGCAGATCAAACGCCTGCCGCTCGCGATGGACGGGCTGTTCCTTCACGCCGCCCCGGTGTTAGAGCGCCAGTCGGACGAACAACTCGGGGCATTTCAGCCTCACTCCAAGGTAAAACGGTCCGAACTCGGCGTACTGACCGCTGACTTCGTCGAAGCGCATCTCATAGACGATCTCCTTGATCGGCTCGACCGACTCCGCGAGAAGGGTGACGCCCCATTCCCAATCATCGAGTCCTGTTGAGCCGGTGATGAGTTGCAGGATGCGCCCCGCGTACTTGCGTCCGACCTTGGCGTGTCCGGCCATGAGTTGCTTGCGGGTCTCAAAATGGAGCGAGTACCAATTCTTGTGTTCGCCGCGACGCTTGAGCATCGGATAGAATGCCATCACCTTGCGTTCGGGCAGGACGGGATAGAGCCGGTCCTTGTTGTATTTGGTCATGCGCGCGCGCCATTCTTCGAGCCGGGTCTTGAACTTCTCGGAGCCGGCTTCGAGCTTCTCCTCATCCACAAGCTGCTTGGTAAACTCCTCCTCGGTCGTGGTGTATTCGCTGAGTTCGGTGACCGAGAAGTACGAGTACACCGGCTGCAACGATCCCGCAGCGAACGACGTGGTGACGGCATTCTGCCAGTGGGTCAACCGATGCAGGTCGGCGGCGAGCAGCCAGATGCCGAGGTCGGCCTTGGTGCCGATTACAGCGTAGGTAAAAAGCTGGGTATCCTTCTCCTTGTTGGCCTGTTCGACAACATCGCTGAACGCCTGTTTGCTTCGAGCGCGTTGCTCGGCTGAAAGCGACTCCCACCGCGCGCGGTCCACGCGATAATAGAGATGCAACACGTGCCAGCCGTGTTTGAGAGTGATCGGTTGTGATTCCATGAGTTGCCTCGTTGTAACTGAAGCCGGGCGGCAACACAAGGCAGGACAGGCTTCCCACCTGTCCAGGGGGCATCCTTTGATGGATGGTACTCCGACAAGCTGAAGCTTGAACTCCAAACGCAAGCATTGTGAGGGTTCGGTTCGGAGTTCACGCTTCCGCTTGTTTCAGCGCGTCCAACCGGCAACTTGCAGATGCGCCCCCAGGCCGGTCGTCCGCAGGCTGGGCGGCATGAACAGGCGAGTCGCCTCTCCTTCTGCGCTTGTGAAATTTTTCACAAAAAAGTTGTTGCATTGACCAAACCCCTTTCCTAGATTGCCCGCCGCTTTACCCAGAGCTGGTTGTGGGACCATAGTCCAATACCTGCGCCAAGGGTGTCGGAATATCCTGATCCAAGACGGAAAAGCGCGAAGTATTTTCTTTATGACTGCGGAAGCAGGTGCTGCCCACGGGGCGGAGCACTCAATACCTTTATTCGGCGAACCGCTCGGTCATCTCGGACCGATCCCGGTCACGAACGCGATGTTTGTGCTGTGGATCGTTACCGGGTTGCTCGTGCTTGGCGCCGTGCTTGCGACGCGTCGCATGGCGCTCGTGCCGACTGGTTGGCAGAATTTCTTCGAGTTCATGGTCGAGTCACTCTACGACGTGCTGGAGGGAATCCTTGGCAGCCACCTGGTGAAGCGGACGTTCTGGTTCTTTGCCACGATTTTCATTCTCATTCTCACCGCCAACTGGCTGGGGCTGTTTCCGTTCTTTGGCAATGTGACCTACAACCCCACCGGCGAACATGCCGTGCCGATCTTCCGGGCGGCCACGGCGGACCTGAACCTGCCGCTGGCGATGGCGACGGCGTATTTCTTCGTCTGGATCTACTGGTCGCTGACCGAGGTTGGTCCGCTCGGCATGCTCAATCACATCTTCGGCGTCAAGGGCGGTCTGGAAGGCGCGCTCAAATGGGCGTTGATGCCGCTGTTCTTTCTGGTCGGCGTGATCGAGTTGATCTCGATCCTGTTCCGGCAGGTCTCGCTCCCGTTGCGTCTCTACGGCAACATTTTCGCGGGCGAGAACCTGTTGGAAAAGATGGGCAGCATCTTCGCGTACCTGCTGCCGCTGCCGTTCTACGGGCTGGAGATTTTGGTTGGTTTCGTGCAGGCGCTCGTGTTCATGCTGTTGACTGCGGTGTTCACGGCCATGATGTGCCAGCACGAGGAAGAGGCGCACTGAGTTGGTGATTGGTGGACTTTGACGATGTTGGATTCGATCCAAACTCGGTCAACTCTGGGTGTTCTCATTGACACCCCACTTCAGTGGGGTGTTGTGAGTACGGATCAAGGTTCCAACCGCTTCAGCGGTTTTGGACGCCCGGCAAAAACCGCTGAAGCGGTTCGTGCTGGCTGGATTTTGTGGACCACCCCACTGAAGTGGGGGTGTGAATGAGAAGATCATCTGATCTGACTTCGTCAGTTTAATCAGTTGTTGGTTGGAATCGTTAAATAGAAAGGGAGAAACACATGTTAGCAGAAGTAGTAACCTCGTTCTTCACTAGTAACTTCGCCGTCGCCTTCGCAGGTGCCGGCGCGGCGATCGGTGTCGGTCTGACGGGCCTTGGCGCAACGCAGGCCGTGGGGCGCAACCCCGGCGCGTTCGGCAAGATCCTGACCATCGGCATCATTGGCATGGCGTTGGCCGAGGCAATCGCGTTCTACGCGTTGTTCCTGGGCAAGTAACCACAGGTTGGTCGAACATGGGGTCGGGACGCGTCTGCGGTCCCGCCCGCATTGCAACTGAGGTAAGTCATGGAACAAGTCACGGAGTTCTTCCAGCGCTTCGGCATTGATTGGGCGCGGTTCATCGCCACAACGGTGAACTTCTGCATCGTGCTGTGGGTGTTGCATCGGTTCGCCTACAAGCCGATCCTGGCCATGCTCGACGAGCGCAAACAGCGCATCGCCGAAAGCATGGCCAACGCCGACAAGATCAAGGCCGAGTTGGCGTCCACGCAGGAGCAACGCGCCAAAGTGCTGACTGAGGCGAGCACCCAGGCGGAACAGATTATCGCCGAGGCGCGTCGTTCCTCCGACCAGTTCAAGGAACGCACAGTCGCCGAAGCGCGGCAGCAGGCCGAGGCGGAGTTGCGTCGCGCCCAGCAGCAGATCGCCGTCGAACGCGAACGCATGATCGCGGACGCCCGTCGGGACATCGTGGCTTTGGTCGTCGGGACGACGGCCAAGGTCACTGGCAAGGTGTTGACGCCGGCGGATCAGCAGCGGCTGACCGAGGAGACGACGAAGGAGTTGGCGACGTGAGGAGGAGAATGGAAATTGGTTGACTGGTAAAGGGTAATTGGTTTCGGCGGCAGCCGACACCGAGGACGGCCTCCACTTACCAATTACGAATTACCGATTACCAATCACCGACCCATGAAAATCCCCAAAGACGCAAAGCGAAACGCCCGCCGCCTCTTTCGAGGTTGCTTCGTCAACGACGTGCTTGACGAAGCCCGGGCGCGAGCGGTCGTGGCGGCTGTGGTGCGCGAAAAACCGCGGCATTTCCTGGCGATGTTGGCCGTGCTGCAACGATTGGTTCGGCTCGAGATCGCGCGCAACACGGCGAACATCGAGAGCGCCACCGAGATCGGCGCCGACCAGCGCACGGCGATCCAGCAGCGGTTGCAGCAGGTTTATCACAGGCCGGTGGCCGCCAACTTCCGCGTCAACCCGGCGTTGATCGGTGGTCTGCGAATCACCGTCGGCAGCGACGTGTGGGATGGAAGCGTGGCGTACCGGTTGGAGAGTTTGAAGGGTGGTAATCGGTAATTCGTAATTGGTAATTGGTCGAAGAGGGTACTTTTCCGATTACCAATCGCTAATTTCCAGTTACCAATTACGCAGGAGTCAAATATGGCAACATTGGTTCAAGACATCGAAAAAGAAATCGCGCAGCTCAAGACAGGCGTCGCCAGGAAAAACGTGGGCGTCGTCCGCGAGATCGGCGACGGCGTGGCCAAGATCGAGGGACTCACCGACTGCATGGCCAACGAGATGATCAAGTTCCCCAACGACCCGCACGGGAACGAACTGTACGGCCTCGCGCTCAATCTCGAAGAAACCGAGGTCGGCTGCATCCTGCTCGGCGAGTACAACCACGTCAAAGAAGGCGACGAAGTCCAGACCACCACACGGCTCCTCTCTGTCCCCGTCGGGAAAGGACTGCTTGGCCGCGTCGTGACTCCGCTGGGCGTGCCGATTGATGGCAAAGGCCCGATCAAGAGCGACACGACTTATCCTGTCGAGAAAATCGCCCCCGGCATCATCAAACGCCGCTCGGTCAGCCAGCCGGTGCAGACCGGCATTCTTGCGATCGACACGATGATCCCCATCGGACGCGGCCAGCGCGAGTTGATCATCGGCGACCGTTCGACGGGCAAGACCACGATCTGCATTGATACCATCATCAACAACGCCAAGCTGAACAAGGCCGCCGAGAAGGCGGGCGACAAGGAATACCGGCCCTTGTATTCCATCTACGTCGCGGTCGGCCAGAAACAATCGAGCGTCGCGCGCACGATCGCCGTGCTCGAAGAAGCGGGCGCGATGGATTACACCATCGTCGTGTGCTCGGCGGCGTCCGACACCGCCACCAACCAGTACCTCGCGCCGTTCTGCGGCTGCGCGATGGGCGAGTGGTTCATGGACAACGGAATGGACGCGCTGATCTGCTACGATGATCTTTCGAAGCACGCCGTTGCCTACCGGCAGGTGTCGCTGGTGCTCAAGCGGCCGTCCGGACGCGAGGCGTACCCGGGCGATGTGTTCTATCTGCACAGCCGGTTGCTCGAGCGCTCGGCGCGCCTGAACGAGAAAAGCGGCAACGGCTCGCTCACGGCGTTGCCGATCATCGAGACGCAAGCCGGTGACGTCTCGGCGTACATCCCGACCAACGTCATTTCAATCACGGACGGACAGATTTATCTGGAAACCGATTTGTTCTATCAGGGCGTGCGGCCCGCCATCTCGGTCGGGTTGTCCGTCAGCCGCGTTGGTTCTGCCGCTCAGGTCAAGGCGATGAAACAGGTCGGCGGCAAGATCAAGCTCGACCTGGCGCAGTTCCGCGAATTGGCGGCGTTCGCGCAGTTCGGAAGCGATCTCGACGCGAAGACGAAGGCGCAACTCGAGCGAGGCCAGCGCATCGTCGAGATTTTCAAGCAACCGCAATACAACCCGATCCCCGTCGAAATTGAGATTGTGGTGTTGTGGAGCGTGATGAACGGTTTTGTGGACGACATCCCGGCCGACAAGGTGAAGGATTTCCAAACGAAGCTGACCGAGTTCCTGCAGACGCGCAAAGCGGACGCGCTGGCCACGATCTTGAAGAAAAAAGCAATTGATGACGAACTGACGAATCTCTTGAAGGCCACGGTCACGGAGTTCAAGGAGACCTACAAACTGACGTTGAAGGCGTAGCGGTTCTCGGTTCTCGGTTCTCGGTTCTCGGTTTGGCGTATGTCACAGCAAATAAAAATCGGCACAGTCGCCCTCGGTCGCTTCCCCCGGCTTGTCGCCGTGTGGGCGAAGGCCGACCACGGCACGCAGGCGTTGCCGATTGCCGGCGTGGACTTGTGGGAAGCGCGCGTGGACCTCTGGGGGACGAACGATCTGCCTCGTGTGCGCCGCCAGATCGGCTTGCTGCGTGCAACGCTACCGGTCATCGTCACCATCCGTGGCAAGGCCGAGGGCGGGCATGCCACCGATTCCGCGGCGGAGCGCGCCCGGCGATACGAAGCGTTGCTCGATCTCGCCGACGCCGTTGACATCGAAATGAGTGAACGCGCGATGGTGCGCGCGCTGAAGAAGCAATGCGAGGCACAGCGCAAGACGATGATTTTGTCCTACCACGATTTTCAACGGACGCCGAACACGAAAGCATTGCAGACGAAAGTCCGCGTCGCCGAAGCGATGGGTGCGGATGTGGTGAAACTCGCCACGATGCTGCAATCGAACGACGATGTGCTTCGGCTGGCCGAAGTTCAGTCGGGTCACCCCCGGCCGAACCTCGCCACGATGGGCATGGGCCGGGTTGCGACGCTCTCCCGGCTGCTGCTGGCGAGTCTCGGCTCCGTGCTGGTTTATGGCGCGTTCGAGAAGGCGGTGGCCCCGGGGCAGGCAAATGTGAGCGAGCTGATCGCCTTGCTCAAGCTGGCGCACTTCGAGCCGGCGGCGAATACGAACGGCGCATCGAACCTCCGAAAGGCGGCATGACCGGGTAACTAATTTCCAATCACGATCTCCGTTTTCACGGAGTTATTCAGAGCGCGCCATTCCACTGTTTATCCTTGCCAGTGGCAAGGGTTTGCGTCTCCCGTTTTGTGAACAAGTTTCTCATCAATTTCGTTGCCGTCGGTTCTCTCCTTCCAGTAAAGGTGCGACCGGAACGGAAACGGAACTTGTGAATACCATGTCACAATCGTTGTTGTCCCGTCGTTGTTGTCCCGTCGTTGTTGTCCCGTCGTTGTTCCTCTTGTAGAGCGAGTCGGCCCGACTGCGTTCTTGTGCCGGCGATCAGCGACCCTGATTCCCTCGACTCTTTTCTCGCCCCGCTCACAGCTCTCAACTCCCATTTCCCGCCGTGGTTGCAGCGCCGTCTTCAGCAGAGGAGTTTTGAAACGCGGGGAAACACAGAGTTGGAATAGGCAAGGAGGCACTCATGAATGAAAACCCGGTTCCTTTGACACGCCTCGCGCTGCTGGCAGTTGTTGCGCTCAATCAGCAAGGCGCTTGGCTCCTTGCCGAAACCGGCTGCCCCGGCGACGGCACGAACAGCGCCGTGGTCGCGGAGTATGTCTTTGACGAAGGCAGCGGCACGAACACCGCCAATAGCGGCACGGATGGCGCGGTGGGCAACGCGGTGATGATCAACAGCGTGACCTTCAGCACGAACACTCCCGACGCTGGCACGGCCTGCGGCTGGAGCGCCGATTTCCCCAATAGCGGCAGCGGCTCGACCACGCCGGCCATCGAGTCGGGCACCAACTACGATGCGCTCGCCAACGCCAGCAACTTCACCATCATGGCCTGGGTCAAACGCGAGAGCACGAGCACGAATAGCAACACCTCGGCCCGCATCGTCAGCGACACGTCCTCGACCACGCTCACGAACACGACTGCGGGCTTCGAGTTCCGCTTTTCCGGGACAAGCGGGACGCTCGCCCTACGAGTCAACGGCAAGGAAGTGAGCACGAGCGTGGGCGGAATTTCGCCGACCAACGGCGCGTGGCATCATGTCGCGGTGGTCTTCGACAGCACCCGTCCAGCGACCAACACGCTCACGCGCAACGCCCATTTCTACGTGGACGGTGTCCAACGCGGCGACGGCAACGTGTTGACGAACATCGCCGTCACGGCCAATACCAACCGGCTTACCCTGGGCAACTCCTCCGTCAGCCGGGGCGTGGCCAATGCGTTGGTCGGCAAGCTGGATGAAGTCCACATTCTGCGCGGGTACTCCCCGGACGCTGTCGGCGATGGCTCGACGAATGCCATCATCGCCTGTTATCGCGACGCCTATCCGCATTCGGGGACGTTGCAGGTGACCTGCCCCGGTAACCTGAGCGTGTACGCCGACATTGGTCAGGACCACGCGAGCGGCGTGGCTTTGGGTTCACCGACGATCAGCGGCGGCTGCGGTGTGTCGAGCCTAACCAACAACGCGCCTGCGCAATTCCCGCTGGGCACGAACACGGTGACTTGGACGGCGATCAGCAACGATGGTCAAACCAACACCTGTGCGCAGACGGTGGTGGTGACGCCGTTGGTGGGCACAGGGTGTTCGGGCGACGTGCCGAACAACGCGATCTTGAATGAGTACATGACCACGTACGGCACCGGCAGCAACGCGGTGAACGTCGGCACTGACGGGTCGATGGGCAATCTGACGCTGCGCAATGGGGCGACATTCGCAACGAACGTCCCGAGCGGGCGCGGAAGCGCCAACGGCAGCATTTCGTTTCCCGACAGTGGCTCGGGCCAGAACACGCCGGCCGCCCAGAGCGCATCGAGCTACAATCCACTGGTCGGCTCGGGGCGGTTCACGATCCTGGCCTGGGTCAAACGCGAGAACACCGATGCCAACAACAACAACGCGGCGCGGATCGTCAGCGACGAACACCCGCGCGGCCTGGGTGCCAATGCCGGGCTGGCCTTCCGCTTCAGCGGCAGCGACGGACAACTGGCGTTGCGGGCAAACGATCAGGAGGCGGTCACTTCGATCGGCGGCGGATTGATTTCGCCCACCAACGGCCAGTGGCATCACGTGGCCGTGGTCTATGACGGCGCGCGCCCGGCGACGAACACGCTGACACGCAACGTGCATTTTTACGTGGACGGCGTGCAATGCGGCGACGGCAACGTCTTGTCTAATGAAGTCGTCGAGAGCAACGAGTATCCGCTGACGCTGGGGAACGCTTCGGCGCAGGCGGCTTCAACCACGTTGTTGGTGGGCAACCTCTCCGAGGTTCGCATCCTTCGCGATTTCGCCCCCGATGCTGTGGGCAACGGCAACACCAACTCCGTGATCGCCTGTTACCGGGATGCGGTGGTGAGCGCGCGTCCGCCGACGGTATGGATCAGCAGTCCACCCGATAACTATCTGACCAATGCGACGACCCTCAACGTCGCCGTCTCCTATTCGAACACCATCGGCTACGTAGGCACTGTGGCACTTATGCACTCAGGCACTGTAGTTGGGAGTTATGAAAACCCGGCTGGGATTGTGAGCAGCCAGAAAACGTTCAACGCTCAACTCTCAACGCTCAACGAAGGAACGAACAGTTTTCAGGCTACCGCCTACAGTGCTGGCTATTACAGCGGCGTGATCGGCACGAGCGCCGTCGTACACGTGGTCATTGACCGCACCGCGCCCGTCGTCGCCTGCCCTGCCAATATCACTACGAACACCGCTTCGGGCACATGCAATCGCGCAGTCACGTTCTCGGCCAGCGCGACCGATTCGCACGACGGAACGACTTCGGTTACCTGTTCTCCCGCTTCTGGCTCGACTTTCAACAAAGGCACCAACACGGTGAATTGTTCCTCGACGGATACGGCCGGCAACACCGGCACCTGTTCATTCACGGTCACTGTCAACGATGCCGAAGCGCCCGCTGTGACTTGTCCCGGCGACGTCACCGTCAACACAGCAAGCGGCCTGTGTTCCTCCAACGTCAGCTTCTCGGCATCCGCCTCGGACAACTGCGACAGCTCGCCCTCCGTCACCTGCTCGCCGTCGTCCGGCTCGACCTTCAACAATGGCACCAACACGGTCAACTGCTCCTCGACCGATGCGGCCGGGAACAATGGTTCATGTTCGTTTACCGTAATGGTGAATGACAACCAGGCGCCGACCATCTCCTGTCCCGCGAACATCACCACCAACATTGCGACTGGTGAGACAAACGCCGTAGTCAGCTTCAGCGCCAGTGCCTCCGACAACTGTGAACCTGGCACGGTGAACTGTGAACCCGCGAGTGGCACCGCCTTCTCCCTGGGTGACACCACGGTCAACTGCACCGTGATCGATGCGAACAGTTTGAGCGCGAGCTGTTCCTTCACTATTACCGTGAATTCCTCGGGCTCCGAGCCAGACACCACCCCGCCTTCCATCACTCCAGTACTCCAACCGGAACCCAATGCTTCGGGCTGGAACAAGACCGACGTCGTCGTGCATTTCCAGGCGACCGACAGCGAAAGCGGCGTGGCTTTCGTCACCCCCGACGTGACGCTTACCCAGGAAGGCGCTGATCAGATAGGCGAGGGCATCGCGGTTGACAACGCCGGCAACACGAACTCGGCTACAGCCGCAGTGAGCATTGATAAGACCTTGCCGACCCTGACGGGCGAGCCTGCCGACGGCCAAACGGTTTGCACCAACGAGATCTTGCTAGTGGTTCAGTACAGCGACGAAGTCTCGGCCCTGGATCTGGCGTCACTGCACGCAGAACTGGATGGCAACGACATCACATCGCTCTTCGATGTCCAGAGTCAAGGCGCGCTGGCCAGACTGTCTGGCTTGTCCTCTGGCTCGCATGCTTGGGTCACCTCAATCTCAGATCTGGCGGGCAACACCAACACGGCCTCGGCGACGTTCACCGTGGACACGAGCAGCCCCTGCACACCTGCGCCAACGAATTTCAACATCAGCACTGTAACGGAAATGCCCGACGTTGGCGCCATTTGGATACAGGGGGTTTTGGGCGGCCCAAACACCTCGGTATCAGGGTCCGTGAACTTTGCTGAGCCATTCACATTTAATGTGAAAAGCAACGACTTCGGCGCCGTAGTCTCGCTCCCACTACAGACCAACATCCTGATCGTCAGAGCATCCAGCAGTTCTGCAAACAATAACTCCGTCGTGTTTAGAATCACTCGCACGACAGCATACCGGGCTGCAATTACTTCACCTACCTTTGGCGCGTTTGCAAACGGGACATCGCAGACAGTCAGCGGTTACGTCAGTGCGAAATGGAATGAAGGGCAGCCCAATGAGTCCGAGGTTGTGAGCGTCACGATAAACGGGGTTGGAACTTCTTTGGGAACAGCAGATGGAAACGGAAACCGGTCATTCACGACAACGACACCTGTGGCGGTTGCAACTAATGGCAGTTTCACTTCGTTGAATGGTGCCCTTACCACAGCCAGCGGCCAGTCACGTCCTATCCCTCCCGGGTTGGCTGAAGGATACCAAATCGTGAGGAAGAAGGGGTTAACTGGATACCTTCATTCATCGGGCGAGCCGGGGAGACAGATTATAAGGTCACCGGAAGCAGAAAACTTCTGTGGAAACGATAACTGGGCGGTAGCCGGGTTTGGTCCTGCTTATGTGGCGACGCAATTTTCCATTGATGCTTTGATTGAGACCAACACCTTGTATAGCCGCCAGCCGAGCGTCAGCTGCATAACGGTAAGCGGGATTCCTGATTTGACAGACGTGCCGTTGAGAGATCCGATTGACACGTCCCATCTGTTTGGCCCCGCAAATCAACCAAGCTCTTGGTCACTCGGAATCGGCGAATCGGAACGGCGCCTTTACCGGATAGAAGACACGGATGGAGATGGGACCACAGATTACGAGTTAATAACATTTGATTGGGCCTCCAGCCCAGTGAGTAGCAACAGCATCACCTTTACGGCGCCGCAAGAGTATCGGCCCAACACGCCGGTGTTCTTTACGTTCACGGGCGTTGACTACGCTCGGGCACCTGGAGAACCCCTCGATCTGTCACTGGTCACCTATCGAGGGGAATCTCCGGCATGGTGGAGCAATGAAACTCGCACCGTCAGTTTCTGGCTTAAACTTACCGGCTGTCAGGAATATGTGATCGATGAAAGCGAACTCACCTGGCCTCCTGCGCTTCCAACGACAACCACGAACTACCCTTCGGCAGGCGTCGAAGAACTGGTCACGATTACAGGAGATCGGATCGTCTTCACTGGGTTTCATAACGCGAAGGTTGACCCGGCAGAAGTAGCACTCTACCCTGATTGGCACCACATGCTCCCGCAGGCACCAGTCCTCCGAGCTTTTTTCGAATCGAAGGGGTTGGACATTGACAGCGCGGAGTTTGGCTGGATTTTGGACGTGCGCGATCACACTCAAGAGCCCGACGCACTCCACCGGGTGAAAGGCTCGGCGACTTATGAGGGGCGGACATGGAACCAAGAATGGCAGCATTGGAAAAATGCGAATCCCGATGCTGATGCTGCGATGATTCGAGCGCATCTAGAAGATATGAAGGGTGACAACGTATGGAAAGAGGTACTCGCCAAAGGCAAGTCGACACATGGAACGACATTTTCTCACAGTAGATGGCTGAATGCGCTCAGTCTTGGCCTAGAACCTCAGAAAAAGCAGTTCATTGTTGAATGGGCGTCTGCTAGGAAGGGTGCAGTCGCCGCTGCGCTTGCCAAGATCGGCATGAAGTGCCGCATTGTAACCAAGCCGATTCTGGATCATACGACGGGCATCGTGATCGGTTTTGGGATCTTCGTTGTCTATGCAGCAGCGGGTGATGTTGAGGCGGCCGTGGATTCGCTACCACTACGTAGCGATTACGTGCTCGGGGAAACCATCGGAGAAACGATAAATGTGGCAGGATGGTTCTACTGGCTCCGCTGGATTTGGGACAACCTCCAACCCAACCCAGAGATGAAGCAATTCCGTCAACGCATGTTTGACAATGCCGAGGAACTCCTAATAGATGGGAATCAGCGGCTAGATGCTGGCGACGTATACGGTTTCTGATGAAATGGTTCCACGTCAGAACAAAAACGCAGAAGGATGACTTCGAATGGGTATTGTACAGCTTCTGGGCAATGCGCCAAATTTGGCTCCCAAGCGTGGAAGGTGAACGCAAGAAAAGAAAGACGTTGCGTCTACCCCTACCCCAAAAAATTCAATATCGTAGAACCAAGCCTGTTCCAACGTGGGAAAAATACGACGAGATTGTTGAGGAGGTTTGCCACCTGGTGCCTGAATTTGCAAGTCAGATACGCGCCTTGAGAGGTCCTGCGGTCGTTGGAAGTTTCCTCCTTCAACGTATAGGGCCTGCTTGTCCGGAGATTGTTGCAACCGAAGGTACTTACGTGGTGCAAGAGCGATTGAAGGAAAAAATGGAGATCTTAGGGGTTCAGTTCTTTCCTGCCTATTTGGAGAAAATTGTCCCCCTGAGGTGGCAGCTTGGAGAGCCGTGCCCCAAAGAGTTCATCTATTACGAGCCTGAAAGTTACATCCTTGATGGCCAACACGCTCCGGAAGTGGCAGCCAAGATGGGTGCTTTTTACGAACTGATCGTCCCTGAGCAACCTTGGTACGCATTGGACAAAATGCCCAAAGATCCGCGGATGACCCGCGTTGCTTTCGAAGGCACGATTCCCGGCTCAAGCCGGGGTGGGCTTGTCGAACTTGCCTTTTCGCTGCCATTGGATATTGGATGGGTCCGTTTGATCCCCCACGAAGAGGGAGGGAGCGGTCAATACGATCTTGTCCGCGAAGATGTGCATGAACTCCTGCGGGAGCCGGGCAAATGGACCCTCGAGTTCCGACAGGTTGAACAATTTTAAGGAATAGGCTTGGCTTTCGATTTGCGCGTTCAGCGGGCTTCCCAGCGTCAGCTCATCAATTTTGGTTCTGTTGAAAAACCCTTCCGTGAAACCGGCGGGCCCGTCGTCGCATCGTAGCGACAACACCATGTCAAGGGAGCTGGGATCAATTCTTGATGCGGAGGAACCCTGGCGTGCTGCTATGCTCCAGTTTCTGCTGAAGTAGTTGGATGCTGTTCAAGTCGCTCTGGGCCGAACCAAAACTTGTCGGGCGGGATCATAAGTCGTGAGTCAGCTTACAAAACGAGTTGACGCCAAGGCGGCTTCGTCTTATGAACGCCGAATCACGAATTACCGATTACCGATTACCCATTACCAATCCCTAACCCATGGCCAACACACGCGATATACGCCGCCGCATTCGTTCGATCCAGAACACATCGCAGATCACCAAGGCGATGCAGATGGTGGCCGCGTCGAAGATGCGCAAGGCCCAACAGGCCGCGCTCGCGGGACGCCCGTACGCCCAGTTGATCAACCGGATCCTGAAATCCGGCCAGGGCCGCGTCACCCAGGATGCACATCCGCTGCTGGAGCGGCGCGGAGGGAACAACGTCTGTGTACTGCTGATCACGACCGACAAGGGATTATGCGGCGCGTTGAACACGAACCTGCTCCGTCAGGCTGCCACATTCGACACCGCCACCACGTCGTTCGTGACGGTGGGACGCAAGGGAAAGGCGTTCATCGCGCGGACCAAACGAAACCTGGTGGCAGATTTCGAGGTGCGCGACAGTTTCAGCTTCGCGGAGGCGCGCTCCATCGCGAAGTTTGTCCAGGATTTGTACACGCAGAAAAAGGTGGATCGCGTGGATGTGCTGGTCAGTGAATTTGTCAACACCTTGACCCAGCGGCCGCGATTGATTCAGTTGCTCCCGGTGGGGCACGTACCCCAGGTCGAGGACAAGGGAATCGGCGAAGAGCAGCCGGCAGCGGTCGAAGCCGCCCCCGCCGAGGCCAGTTCGTACGAGTTCGAACCCGACGCGACCGAGGTCTTGAACGCGATCCTTCCCCACATCGTGAATTACGCCATGTGGTATTTTCTGCTCCACGCCAAGGCCAGCGAGCACAGCGCGCGCATGGTCGCCATGAAGAACGCAACCGACAACGCCAACCAGCTCATCAAGGATTTGACGCTCGAGTACAACAAGATCCGTCAGGCCGGCATTACGAAGGAACTGTTGGAAATCGCCACCGCGCAAATGGCGCTCGGCTAAAGCCGAGAATGACTAAGGCCTAACGTCTAATGACTAATGAGGGAGACAAGCCTAAGCGCAAGTATCATCTGGAAGAGAGGACGGCAAAGTTTGGAGAGGCAGTAATTCGTTTTGCGAAGCGGGTGCCGGTCAACCCGGTGAATACGCCGCTGATCACGCAGCTTGTCAAAGCAGGAACGAGCATGGGAGCGAACTACTGCGAGGCGGATGATGCAGAATCGAAGAATGATTTTTTGCACAAGATTGGAGTTTGCAGGAAAGAAGCACGAGAGACGAAGTATTGGCTGAGAATGATGGCCGCAGCCGAGCCGGGCATGAAGGACGATTTGCGGCTGCTCTGGCAGGAAGCGAAAGAGTTGCACCTGATCTTCGTCGCCATCGTTCGCAAAGGCAGAAGCGACAACTGATTGGAACATTGGGATTTGATTAGTCATTAGTCATTAGTCATTAGTCATTAGTCATTCCGAGGAACGAGGTTATGGCAAACACAGGAAAAATTGTTCAAGTCATCGGCCCGGTCGTGGATGTCGAATTCGCGAACGCGTTGCCGTCGATTCACCAGGCGCTCAAGGTCAAATTCGACTCCGCCGGCAAGCCCACGACGTTAACCCTCGAGGTTTCGCAGCAACTCGGCGACAACTGGGTGCGCGCGGTGGCCATGGGCTCGACCGACGGCCTCAAGCGCGGCATGGCCGTCGAGGACACGGGCGGGCCGATCACCGTGCCCGTGGGCGACGGCGTCATGGGACGCGTCATCAACGTCACCGGAGATCCCGTGGACGAGCGCGGGCCGGTGCAGCACGAAAAGCGGTATCCGATCCATCGTGCCGCACCGACGTTGATGGATCAGGACGTGAAGGCGCAGATTCTCGAGACGGGCATCAAGGTCATTGACCTGATTTGTCCGTTCACCAAGGGCGGCAAGGTCGGCGCGTTCGGCGGCGCGGGCGTCGGCAAGACGGTCGTCATCATGGAGTTGATCAACAACATCGCCAAGACTCACGGCGGCTACTCGGTGTTCGCGGGCGTCGGTGAGCGTACACGCGAGGGCAACGACCTCTATCACGAAATGTCCGAGGCGGGCGTCATCAACCAGAAAGACCTCAGCAAGTCCAAGGTCGCGCTCGTTTATGGCCAGATGAACGAACCGCCCGGGGCGCGTTTGCGCGTGGCGTTGTCGGGACTGGCCATCACAGAATACTTCCGCGACGAGAAAAATCAGGACGTGCTGCTGTTCATTGACAACATCTTCCGCTTCTCGCAGGCCGGCTCGGAGGTCTCGGCGCTGCTCGGACGCACGCCGAGCGCCGTCGGGTATCAACCGACGCTCGCCGCTGAGATGGGCGAGTTGCAGGAACGGATCACTTCGACCAAGAAAGGCTCGATCACGTCGTTCCAGGCAATCTACGTTCCCGCCGACGACCTGACCGATCCCGCGCCTGCGACGACGTTTGCCCACCTCGATGCCACGATCGTGCTCGAACGTTCGATCGCCGAGCTGGGAATCTATCCCGCGGTGGACCCGCTCGCGTCCACTTCGCGCGCGTTGACGCCCGAGATCGTGGGCGAGGAACACTACCAGGTGGCGCGCGGCGTGCAGAAGGTGCTGCAACGGTACAAGGACCTGCAAGACATCATCGCGATTCTCGGCATGGACGAGCTTTCGCCCGAGGACAAGCTGACGGTGTATCGCGCCCGCAAGATTCAGCGTTTCCTGAGTCAGCCCTTCGAGGTGGCCGCGGTGTTTACCGGCCGCGAAGGCAAGCGCGTGCCCGTCAAAGACACGGTCAAAGGCTTCAAGGAAATCCTCGACGGCAAGCACGACGACGTGGCCGAGCAGAACTTCTACATGAAGGGCGGGATCGAGGAGATTAAAGAAGGGTAACTGGTGAATGGCAATCGGTAATTGGGCACGAATAGCCGATTACTGATTTCCAATTACCAATCACCAATTACCAATTACCATCTATGGCAACGATTCGATTGGAAGTAGTCACACCCGAGGGTCGCGCGTTCTGCGACGACGTGGATCAGGTCGTGATCCCCGGCAGCGAGGGCGAATTCGGCGTGCTGCCGGAGCACATGCCGCTCATTACACAGCTTCAGGCTGGCGAATTGGTGATTCAAAAGAGCGGCCAGACACTCCATTTTGCGGTGGGTGCCGGATTCGTGGAAGTAACCGGCGATCACGTATCGGTGCTCACCGAGATGGCGACCGACGCCGATCACATTGACGAAGCCAAAGCCGAGGAGGCGCGCAAACGCGCCGAGGCCGCGTTGCAACAGAAGCTCACCGACGAAGAAGTCGCCACCGTCACCGCCGCGCTGGAGCGTTCGCTCGCGCAGTTGCGGGTCAAACGCCGCCGGCAGGGGAAGTAGAAGAGGCATCCGGTCTGAGTTGTTCGAGGCGGGATGAATTGGGCGCCAGCGTTCGTAGTTCAAGCTTCAGCTTGTCTGCGAGCGTCGTTCCCAGCACAAGCTGAGGCTTGAACTCCAAACGCAAGCTCGACACGCGTCATGCCGCTCGTAGCATCTCCGTGATGTCGGACTCACTCTCCACCACCCTCGACCACGCCGCCTTCCGCCACAACCTGCGCCAGATTCGCCGCAGAATCGGTCCACGGGTGAAACTGCTGCTCGCCGTGAAGAAGAACGCGTATGGGCATGGCGCCGTGGAAATCGCGCGCACCGCGCAATGGCTTGGCGTGGACTGGCTTGGTGTGTTCTGTGCCGGGGAGGGCGCCCGGTTGCGCGAGCACGGGATCAGGCTTCCGATACTTGTTTTCTCAACCACACCGGCCGAGAGTCTCCCGTTGGCGATCCTGAACCGGCTGACGCTCACCATCACCGACCTTGCCACGGCCAGAACGGTCCATCGGGTGAGCACGAGACTGAACCAGCCGGCCACCGTGCATCTGAAGCTCGATACCGGTATGGGACGACTCGGGTTTGCTCCCGGGGACGTTCTCAAGGAATTGCCGCGTATGTTGCGTTGCTGGCATCTGCGGATCGAGGGGGTCTATTCCCATCTCGCCAGCGCCGATTCCGATTTGCCTTCCAGCCGGCAGCAACTGGCGCGTCTGCTCGAATTCGTCCGACGCGCCCCCTGCCGGTTCGACCTCGTACACCTCGGCGCGAGCAGCGCGTTGCCACAACCGGAGTTCCATCTCGACATGATGCGCGTCGGCATCGCCGCGTATGGTGGACACCACACTCTGGATGGATTTCGCCCGGTGCTGCGCGTGACGGCACCCGTGTTGCAGGTCAAGGACGTGCCGGCCGGCAGCCGCCTCAGCTACGGCGGCACCTTTCGCACGAACCGGCGCTCCCGGATCGCGCTCATCGGCGCGGGTTATGGCGATGGGTACCCGCGCGCGTTGAGCAACCGCGGTTGGGTGTGGCTGCATGGCAAACGCGCGCCGGTGGTCGGCCGGGTGTGCATGGATCAATTCCTGGTGGACGTGACGCGCATCCGCGGCGTCGCGGTCGGCGATGAGGCGGAGTTGATCGGCCCGAACGTATCGGTCGCCCGACTCGCGGAGGCAGCGGACACGATCAGCTATGAATTGCTTTGCTCGCTGGGCAATTGCAGCCGCGGGCGCTGACCGCGGCTGCCCTCGGCGCGGGCGGCTGCAACTACGCACCCTATTCCTTCGCTTTCGGATAGGCGACGAACCGCGCCGCGAACGTCAGCCAGACGAGCGCCAATCCCACGTGTAGCACCGAATGGAGAAACCACATCGGTTCCCGGAGCGAGAGGGTGCCGAACTCATGCGGAAAGACCACCGTCACCATTGCAAACGGGGAGGAAATCAGCATGCACACCGGCCAGAGGTCATTCCATTGAAAATCGAACACCTCTTTGAGCATCACCAACAGCAGCGGAAGCCCCAGCGTGATCGCCAGCACGCAGACAAACGTCAGCACCACCGCGACCACGGTGCGTTTGCAGGCCGCCGAGAAGAACACCGCCATGCTGCTGTAGAACAGAATCGAGGCGACGATCAGCACCAGCGTTTTCGCCAGTTCCACTGGTCCAAGTCCTCCGAACATGAAGCAGATGCCAATGAGCGGCACCGACGAGATCAGCAACACCAGCGAGAACGACGTCGAGGACAACAGCTTACCCCAGACGATTTCGCGCGGCGTGAGCAGGCTGATCGCCATCACGTCCAGGCTGCGGCGTTCCCGCTCGGTGGCGATCGAGCCGCTGGTGATTCCCGGCGCAATCAACAGCATCAACACCAACTGGGCGTAGGAAACCCAGCCAAAGATGGATCGACCAAGTTCGACGTTGCTGTACTGCCACTGGCCGCGCGAGACGTGCGAGGCGTAGATCAAGCCCATGAAGAGGATCAGCAACAGGTCGTACACGCCGACGATGATGAACGTCCGCGTTCCCCGCATCCGCGTCCGCACCTCGCGGAGCAGAAGCGGGTGGTCGAGAAGGAAGAGGCGGAGCCGGGAGAGAATGGAGGATGGAGGATGGAGGATGGAGGCAAGGTTCATGACACGTGGCCTTTCGTGACGCTGAGGAAGACGTGATCGAGATTGCTGGAGAGTTCTTCGACGGTCGTAAATGCATGACCTTGCTGCACCAGGGCCGCGAGCAACCGACTTAAGGCTCGGTCGTCTCCGTGGAGAACGAAGGTAATCTTTTCCTCCGCGGCTTCGACGTCCGCCACGCCGGGCTGTTGTTTCAAGAACTCCGAAGCAGTACCGGGGTTCTCGATGAATCGCATGCGCACCTTCTTGCTGGCGCTCAGGCCGCGCTGAATGTCCTCGATTCGACCCGAGGCGAGCAGTTTGCCGCGTTCGATGATGCCGATCATCGTGCAGAAGTCGGCGAGTTCGCTCAGGATATGCGACGAAATGAAGATCGTCTTGCCCATGCCGCGCAGCGTTTTGAGCAATTCGCGCAACTCGATGCGCGCCCGGGGATCGAGTCCGCTCGCGGGTTCGTCGAGCACGAGGACCTTCGGGTCGTGGAGTAACGTCTTGGCGAGCGTGAGACGTTGCTGCATGCCTCGCGAGAGCGTCTCGACGTACGCGTCGCGTTTTTCGACCAGATCGGTGAGCGCCAGCACGTCGTCAATGAGGCCACGTCGCTTCGCGAGCGGCAGCTTGTACGCGCCGCAAAAGAAATCGAGGTACTCCCACACCTTGATCTCGTCCTCGAACCCGATGAAGTCGGGCATGTAACCCACCAATCGGCGAATCTCGCGGATGTTGCGCGTGCCGTCGATTTGAAATTCGCCTCCCGACGGCGTCAGCAAGGTGGCCAGGATGCGGATGGTGGTGGTCTTGCCGGCGCCGTTCGGACCGATGTAACCGAACACTTCGCCCTGCGGGATGTCGAGGCACAGGTCGGCCAGCGCTGGCTTGCCGTTGTAGTTTTTGCTGAGATTGCGGATGGAGATCATCGGGTGGTAATTGGTAATTGGGAATGGCTTGTTGGCAATCCGCAGAGCAACGCGCTCCCGATTACCAGTAACCAATTCCCAGTTACCTTCTGTTTCATTCCGCCTCCCCTGTCACCTGCACGAACTGCGGCTGCAGTTGCATGTAACCCTGACCCGCGTCCACTTTCACATCCAACGTCCCATGGATCGAATCAAATACTTCGCCCGCGACAAACTCCGTCGGCTTCCCGGTTTCGGCCTTCTTCCACACGGCCTGACGATGGTTCCAGACCGACACCGATCCGGCGACCGGAGCGCTTCCGGCCTGGGGGTTGAAATAGAGACGCAACGATTTGAGTTGTTTACCGGGTGAATGCCCGAGCAGATGATATCGCAACGTGACCGTGCCGCGATTGATCTGAAAACAGTTCTTCTGCTGCCAGTTGTACACGTTCAAGTTGCTCGTGTCGGCCTGCAGGACAGCGGGCTCCCACCAATTCGGTCCGAACTGCTTTTGCGTCGCCGGCACCTCGATCGGCAACCGCACCACGACGATCGTCTCCTGCTGACGCGAATTGTGGCGGGACTGGATGTCGAGTTCTTCCAGGCTACTCGCGGCCAGCCGGGCGACGAGGTACGCATGGCCCGGCATCTGTTTCGACTTGTACCACCATTGACACGCGGCGACGGCCGCCTGGTTGCCGATGCCGGGATGGTTGCCGAAAGCGGTCACCGAACTATTGGGCTGCCATCGAATCTCCGTGCGCTTGCCCGTGGGTAGGTGGGCACCCTGATTTCCGAAATTGGGTCCGATCAGGATGCTCGCTTGCTGGAGATTCCACGGCAGGTTGTTTTCGACCCAACCGGCCGCCCGGAGAATATTGTTGCTCTCGACGAGCGTGATCTGGCCCCGGATGCCCTTCCGAAGTTCCACCGGGACATCGTTCTGGAATGTCCGCATCGTCCAGACCGAAATCGGCGCAGAAGCCGTTGGGTGTTCGCCTTCCACAACCCGCAATGGCGGCACGTCCCGTTCACGCCCGCCGGGGTTGTGATAGTTGAACAACAGGTATTGCGGGAAGCTGTCGCGCGGCAGGGTCAGGCGACACGGCTCGCGCACCGCCGAGAAGTAGCCGAGGAACGAGCGCGCCACCCCCCGGGGCTCGTCGGCGGCCAGTTCGACGAGGTTCACCTGATGCAACACCGAGACGCCGCCGCGGAGAAAATAGCCGCTCCAATAGGCGCCAATGCCAAACACGATGGCGATGGCCGGGAACGTCAGCAAGCTCCACTCCTTTTTGTCGAGCCGTCGCAGCACCAGGTAGTTCACCACCACCATCACGAACAGATAGAGGCACAGGTACGCGCCGAGCATGGCAAACGACGGCGGGCGCAACGCGGGAATCTGGCGCAGGCCGTTGATGAGGTTCTGCGACTGGTAGTCGTAGCCGTAACTGACCCGCGATCGCAGGACGCGCTCTTCGCCGGTGAGAAGGCTCGGTGCGAGCAGGTCCTGCCACGCGCTCGCCAGCCCGGGCCAGTTCCGCCACGATGGGCCGAGCATGTCCGCCGCGGTGAAGGTGATCGTGCCCAGCCCGTGCCGTTTGCGGAACAACAGCGGGCCGCGGTCGTCCGCGAGGAGCGTTTCGTCGGCCATGCCGTCGTACATCGAGCGCAAACATTTCTCGGGTGGCGCGCCGTAGCGATGGGTGAACGGGCCGTCCGCCTCAAACGGCACCGTGGTCGTGATCTGCGTGCCAAAGACCTTCGCCCATTGCGGGTGAAACGGGCCGCTGGTGGTCGCATTCGGCACCACAATCAGGTGTCCGCCGGTGGCGATCCATTGCAGCATCGCTTCGAGCCGGTCGTTCATTGCCCCCTGAAACACATCGGTCGTCGCCACCACAGCGTCGGCTGCGTCCAACCCGATCCAGCGGTCGGGCAGTTCGTCCACGCTCATTGCCGTGAGTTGGATGGTGCGCGTGTTGTTCTTCGGTTTCCATGCCGGCTGCGAATCTGCCGCGAGTTTGCGGGTGAGACCGACCAGCAGCAGGTTGTCGCTCGGCACCGTCAGGAATCGGACGTAGCGTTGCGGTCCGATCGCGGAACTGATCTTCTCCTCGTAGGCGACCCGTTCCGAACGCCCCCTCCGGGCGCTCAACTGCACGCGCCAGTAGGAGACTTGTCCGTCGTACGGAACGTAGAGGAAGATTGCCTTCTTGGAACCGCGCGGGAGCGAGACCGGCGTCTCGAACGATTCGGGCAGTGCCTCGTCGCTCGCCGAGAACGGCTGCGCCGTCGCCACGCCCGAGAACGGCGTGCCTTCGTTGACGCAGTGCAGCCGGAAACACGTCCAGTTCCCGCTTTTGGCAGCGCCGTTCAAGCCGGGGGAGATGGTGACTTTGAGGTCGGCGGCGAACGAAGCGAGGCAAGGCAGAAGGATGCTGACAACCACTGCAAGCAGAGTTGTGAATGTAAGAGCGTCAGTATCAACCCATGTTCTGGAACGCCGGTTGAATCTACTGAGACCCCAATGTGGGAGGCGCCTCCGCGCGCCGACCGGCTTGGACGTGGCAGCCGGCATCGGTCGGCGCACGGAGGCGCCTCCCACATTGGGTTCCGGTGACGTTTCGCTGGAAGCTTGACCGTTCATTTCTTCTGCGCCCGCTTCTTCGCTTCGAGCAACTTTTTCGTGTACCCGCCTTCCTCCGCGGCCGGTTTCGGCTCGGGTTGTTTCGGTGCTGCCCCCACGGGGGGCGCTGCTCCCCGCTCCGCGCTTGCCGTTCCACGTGAGGTTACGTCCGCCGCCGCTTCCGTTGGTTGGAACAAATCTGCCCGGGCCGCGGCGGCTTGCGTCACCTGCTCGCGCACTTTCGCTTTGCGTGCCAGCAAGGCTTCCATCGCTTCGTCGCGTTGTTCGAGGTGCGGCTTGCGTTTGAGGAACGGCACGCGATCGAGCGTCCAGTTCCACGCCTTGAGCATCTGCTCGCGCTCGATCATGATTCGTCGCAGGCCGACATCGAGCGGCAGCAGGCAGATCGCCAGCATGAACAACGGCTCCCAGATGTCGCGCGGTACGCGAGTGATCACCCGGTCGTGGGCGAACGGACTGTCGCCCGCGCGCGGATCGAGCAATTTGCCCTTGGTCGTTTCAGCCAGTTTGCGGAGGAGAAATTCGTTTGGCGTGTTCGCTTGGAACTCGGGCGAGTACGACACCGCCGCGCCGACGATCTGCGAAGTCCGCTGCTGGCCGTCTTTGACCACACCTACATTGACCATGTAGGCGCCCACTTCGCTCGCAGGAAATTCGATTTCGTAGCGTCCCGGGCCCTTTTGTTCGAGAACGACGCGCGACGCCTCGCCTTTCGGCGACACGACGACAGCCTGGAGCGGGAGGAAATTCTGGTAATTGCCCTGGGCGTCTATTGCGTCCACGGTGAGCTTCGCCGTGCCGCCTTCGATGCTGATACTCGTCTCGTAATCGGTTGTCTCGAGGCTGCGCACGCTCCATTTGACGGTCTGCGACCAGAATTTGCTCCATTTCTCCCAGCCAAGCCACGCTTTTGCCCACTTCGGTTTCGAGTCGGACGTGAACGCAACGGTGCGGCCAAGGCCGAAGTTCCAATGCGCCAACACCGGGTCGCCGTGTTGCGACACCAGCGGCATCTCCGCGCGAGGCTTGGGCGTCGTCGCGACGTATCCTTGTAACGGAGGGTATTCGTTCGCCGCGATGCCGCGGATGAGTTCGGTCGGGTCCACCACCTGTGGACGGAACGGTTCTTCGAAGATGGCCGATTTGAGAATGACCGCCGCTTCCTTGATGAAAATCTGCGGCAGGTCGTCTGCGGAACGCACGTCGTAGAACCGGCCGCCGCCCGCCTGGGCCATCATCTGCATGTTGCCGGGCGAAACGTGTCCGCCGATCATGACGGTGCTGATGGTGATCTTGTCGTCGGTGATCGCTTTCAGTTCGGATGATGTCGGAGTCTGCGGATCGCCGTCGCTGAAGATGATCATGTGCTTGAGGTGCGCCTTGGCGTTCTTCAACGACTTGTGGGCCATCTGCATAATGTTGACGAAACTCGGCATGTCGCCCGGGTTCATTCCTGAGATCATTTTCGCAAACGCTTTCTTGTCGCCCACCGGCTGCACGTCGAACAGCCAGCGGTCCTGTCCATCCCAGAGCACGACGCCCATCTGGTCCTGCGGCCCGAGTGAGTTGAGTGCCGACAACGCGATCTCGCGCGCCCACAAATTGCCGTTGGGAAACTCGGTCGCGTGACACACGATCGCCAACGCGCCGCTTGGGAGCACTTTCTTGCTGCTCAACTCCATGCTCACCGGCAGGATGTCTTCGAGCGGCGTGCCCCGGTAGCCGCCCGCGGCGTAGCTGTTGTCCCCGCCGATGCAAACCAGGCCGACGCCGAAATCGCGCACGGCGCTCTCGAACCATTTCATTTGCCGGTCGCTCAGGTCGCCCGCGGCGATGTTGCCCAGCACGACCGCGTCGTAGTTCTGCAACTCGGCCATGGAAGTCGGCAACCCGTCGAGTCCTTTCACGTCCACGACGATCTTCGCCGAGCGCATCGCGTTGGCCAACTCGGCGGTATGACTCGAATCGCTGTCCACATAGAGCACGCGCGGTTCGCCGCGCACGTTGACGAATGCAACCCCGTGATTGTTTTGCGGAACCGAATCCTGCGGTGCTTCGACGTCCACGTTGTAGGTGTAGAATCCCGGCTCTTCGAGAGTCTGCGGAAACGTGAACAGGTTTTTTCCCGCGCTGAGCTCGACCTGTTGTTCGCCCATGTACTGCCCGTTACGGAACAGCCGCATCTTGGCCGGGCCCGCCTGCTCGGCCGTGATGTAAATCTTCGTCTCGAACGTCTCGCCCTTTTTCACTCCTCCCGGCACGCCCATCTTCTGCACCATCACCTCGCCGCGGTGCTCGTACTTGACCGGCACGACATCAATCTGCACCCCGCTCGATTGCGCCGAGAGCGCCTCGGTCAACGCGTCGCCGATGTTTTCGTTGCCGTCGGAGATGAGCACGATGCGCTTCTGGGTGTTTTCAGGGAACGCCGCCATCGCCAGTCGCAGCGCGCCCGCGATGTCGGTGCGTTCGGCGGAGATGACGGAGTACAACTTGGCCATCTCGAGTTTTTCGGAAGCCGGCAACTCAATGCTGGCGTCCCCGCCGAACACCAGGACGCCTGCCTTGTCATCGCGTTGTTTCTTGGCAGAGGATTCGTTGACGTACTTGAGCATCGCATCGAGGTAGCCGGCAGGGATGCTTTCCGAGCGGTCGAGAAGGTAGAAGACCGCCAACGAATCGGTCGGGCGCATGAGCTGGATGCCCGCCAGCCCTAGGATCAACGCGAGCAGGATAATGATGCGCACGCCGAGAGAGGTCCACTTCCGCCACGTGCCGAGGTCGGCTAGGGATTTCCATGAGAGCCAGACGATGCCTGGTAGCGCCAGGAGCAGAAGCAGGTAGAGAGGGTTGGTGAAGTGGAGGCGCATCGAAAAGACTTAACGTTCAACATCCAACATTCAACATCCAACATCCAAGGTGGAATTGGTCCATCAATTTACTTTGCCGATCCTTCCTGCTTCCTTCGCTCAGCGGTGCGGATACTGGAATAGAAAATCTTGATCAACTCTGTTGTCTCCGCGAGTAGCGGATCAACTTCCGAGTCCGGCTTGAGGAGCGGGACGCGCTTGATAAGACGCAACCAACGATAGGTCTCGCGAAGCTCCTTGAGGCAGACCTTCATCTTGTGAATGAAATCGCCAGGAGATTCTGCAGATTGTGCTTCACCGTGATTCGGATAAGGCGAGGTGCCGCATCGCAGGAGTTGTCCCGCCACATGGTTGCCGGCACGAGTAGCTGGCAGTGTTTCGACAAGTCGGATGATCGCCGCGGAATACTCCCGCAGCCGTTCTTCAAGGTCAAACTTCCTGGGTTCCACGTTTCCGCCTTTCGTTATCATCAACGCCTCCGCATCCCTCTTGGATGTTGAATGTTGAACGTTCGATGTTGAATGTTCAGTCCGTTGCTTTCCTCACTAATTTCACCACTCGATGGTTGCCGGCGTCCGCCACGTACAGATTTCCCTTCGAGTCGAAGGCGATGCTCCACGGGTTGTTGAACTGATGGCGATCCATGCCGAGTTCGCCAAAGGTTTCGAGCGACTTGCCGGTGGCGTCGAACACCTGGATACGACTGTTTCCGTACTCGCACACGAAAATGCGTCCCTCAGAATCGAGCTTCACGTCGTAGGGGAAATTGAGTTCGCCTGACGCCAAACCCGCTTTCCCGAACGCGGCGAGGAACTTCCCGGAAGCGGAAAACTTCTGGATGCGATGGTTGCACGAATCGGCCACCAGCACATTGCCGTCGCGATCCACCGCCACGCCTTCGGGACGACTGAATTGTCCGTCGCTGCTGCCGAGTCCGCCCCAGTACTGCAGCAACGTTTCGCCCCGGGGATCGAAGACTTGCACGCGGTTGACCGGGTTGTACTCGCACACGATCAAGTTGCCGTCCCGGTCGGCTACCACATTGCGCGGGATGTGAAGCTCCCCCGGCGCGAGCCCCGATTTGCCCCATTTGCGGAGGAACTTGCCCTCCGGGGAGTAGTGATTGACGCTATCGTAGTGCGGTTCGACGACCATGATGTTGCCATCGTGGTCGATGCCCATGCCCTTGGGTTTGCCGAGTTGGGTTTGGGTCATCTGCCAGAACTTCACGAACTTCCCGCTCGGATCGAACTTCTGCACCCGGGCGGTCATGTCCACGACGTAGAGGTTGTCGTTGCGATCCACAATCACCGAACGCGGCTTGGAGAAGCGGCCGAGGCCGACGCCCTTGCCGCCGATGATCTGGACGCGGGAAAAGAACTGGCTGTGGAGTTCGCTGTCCGAGTGGCGAGAGCAGCCGATTGGAACCACGGAGACACAGAGACACAGAGAGACCAACAATAAGCTCCGTGTCTCCGTGCCTCCGTGGTTCATACGATCCTGCCTTTCTCCATTCGCAAGACTCTTGTCGCCAGTGCTTCCGCGTCATCCGGCAGATGCGTCACCATCAACGTAGTGGTGTTCGCCGCTTGGATCACCCGCTTCAGTTCCTCCCTCAACTCTCTCCGCAACTCGGGATCAAGATTGGAGAGCGGTTCGTCGAGCAGAAGGATCTTCGGCGACGGCGCAAGCGCCCGGGCCAGTGCCAGCCGTTGTTGTTCGCCGCCCGAAAGCTCGTGCGGGTACCGCTTCTGTTTGTCGCCAAGTCTCACCAACTCCAACATTTCTCCCGCTCGCCGCGTCCGATCCGCTCCCGGCCACGCATGGAGCACGAGCCGGAGGTGTCGCTCGACCGTGAGGTGCGGCCAAAGAGCGAGTTGCTGGAACACCATCCCCACGCCACGCTTCGCCGGCTCGACGTGAACGGCATGGTTGCTCACGATCGTGCCCTCAATCGAAACATGTCCGTTGTCCGCGTGTTCAAACCCGGCGATCAATCGCAGCAACGTCGTCTTGCCGCTTCCCGACGGTCCGAGCAGCGCCACGCACTCGCCTTTCGCGATGGAAAGGTTCAACCCGGTCAGCGCGACGACTGAGCCGAAGGATTTTCTAAGTTGGACGCACTCGATCATTCGTGACCATTCGTGAAATTCGTGGCAACAGGATCATCGGGACTGCCCCCAGCACCAGCATCACCAGACACAACGCCGACACCTGCGCATCGTAGCCGTAGTGCAACAAGTTGAAAATGCGGATGGGTACGGTATCGCAGCCGGGGGGGTAGATCAGCACCAAGCTGCCCACGTCGGCGAGGCAGAAGAGATAGACGAGCCACCAGCCGGCGAACAGCCAGCGACTCAGAAGGGGGAGTTGGATTTTCCAGAACATCGAGATTCGAGAGAGACCGGCGAGTTCCGCCGCTTCGAGCAACGACGGATCGAGATGGCTGCGTCCGACTGAGACGGCGAGTTTGCCGACGATGAAATAGCGCACGACGAACGCAATCAGAACGATTGCGACCGAGGTGTAGATCACTTGCAGCGAGGGACGGTTGAAGAGAGCGATGAGTGAGATGCCGATGAGGACTTCGGGGAGGACGAAAGGAACCAGAAGCAGCGCATGCCAACCGGGCTGCCAATGTGGGAGCCCCGACCTCGGTCGGGGGCCGACCGGCCGCGGTCGTCCGATGCAGATCGTCAGAAATGAAAGGAAGACGATGATTGTCGCCGCGAGGATTGCAAACCAAAAGCTGTTCCAAATCTGGTGGGCGGAGACGATGAGGGTTTGCCAGAGAACCTTCCCTTGAAAGACGGCGTTGAATGATCGCAGCAACGGCGCACCCGCGCTGAGTAGCATGAGCCCGGCAAGGAAGAGAACGCCCAACAGTCGGCGCACCGAGGCGCCTCCCACATTGGCCTGTTCCGCATGGCGAGCGGTGACGGCAATCCACGGTCTTCGCCGGGGAATGCACCACAGAAGCCCGCCGACAACAGCAACCGAGATCAACTGTGGCATCGCAGCCAGAAACGCCGCGCTTACATCAAAGTTCGTGTTGAACTGGACGTAGATCTCGTTCTGGATCGTGCGCACCTGGAATGTGGCGGGAACGGAGAAATTGGAGAATGTCAGCACGAAGACCAGCGCGGCCCCAGCGGCGACCGACGGCCAGAGCAGTGGTGCCACGACCTGCAGCCGGGCGCGCGTCTTGCCCAGCGAGAGATCCGCTGCCTCGATCATGGCGCGGTCCATTCGCGTCAGCGTGAAATAGCAGATCAACGCCACCGGCGACCAATAGATCAAGGCGAGCACGAGCATCGTCGGCCAGAGGCCGGTCAGAGTCACGGCGTTGCCATCAGCTATCAGCCGGGAAAGCCAGCCGTTCGCGCCGAGCGCTTCCATCCAGAAACTGACGAGGATGTAATTGGGGACAAGCAGCGGGAGCGCGCTGAGAGCGAGCAGCGCCAGCGCGAAACGGCGATTGGGCGAACCGGCAACGAGGGCGAACGCGGCCAGAACGCCAAGCAGACAGGCGAGCACGGTCGAGGCAAGAGCAATCAACAAACTGTTCGTGAGCGGAGTCATCGCGCGAAAAGTTTCTGCAAGAACTCTGTGACCGAAGGCAGGGCTTCGGCCACGCCATCATCCTCCACCTTCATTGGCTTCAGTTCGGAAAGCTTCTTCACTCCCGGGGGCACCGGGATGTCATTTCCCATCATGGGTATCTGGCGCGACGGACCGAAGGCAAGTTTCTCCTCGGTCTCCCGGCTGCACAGGTACTCGAGCAGCCGGACAGCAATTGTCTGATCCTTGCGACCACGGACGAGGGACACGGTGTTGGGGATCACGCAGCAGCCGAGAGGAGTTGAAGGTTGCGGGTTGAGAGTGGAGGGCGAAGGCGCTTGGTCGGGATAGACCATCTCGATCGGCAGACCCTTCGACTTGCGTTCCCAGAAGTCATCCGTGTCGGTGATGCCGATGAGACAATGTCCTCGCGCCACCTGCTCGCAGGCGACGGAGTTGCCCTCGAACACGCGGACGTCGTTGTCCTTGAGCGCCTGGTAATAGCTCTTGGCCTTTTCTTCTCCGAGCACCTA
>CAZOTB010000020.1:0-8456 GCA_964582645.1 uncultured Verrucomicrobiota bacterium
GAGCTCGGGAAAGATTGCATCTGGTTACCATAAACAGGACGCTCCGAACGGAGCTTCGAACAACGACCACAGCTATTTCACGCTCCGGGGAGGTCAAAGCATGGAAACAGAAAAGGCAGCACGCCATCAAGAAGAGTATCACTGAACTCTTCACGAACTGTCCGGTGTTTGTTTCAATGCGGCTTGTCCGGGTACGGAATGCCCAAGTCCTTGGCTATCTGCTCGAATCCAAGACCGTTCTTGTACGCTGTGATGTCCAGCCCGCGCGTCCTGACCTTGTGCCAAGAGCTTGATGTGTCGTGATGCTTGCGGATGAACGAAACCGGAAAAGTGTAAAACTCCGGCTCGCGTGAGCCTTCGAGAACCCCATGTCGTTTCCTCATCTGCATGAAGTATCCCACATTGAGGAAGGCCACGACCAGATAATCAAAGGCGTCGAATGAAGTAGCCTTGACGGGAAAACCCCGGTCGCAATCGGTTGCCAGCCTGCTCTTAACCTGAACGCGGATCTGCTTCGTTGTGGTTCGAGGTTCGGGATGGATGCAGATGATATCGTATCCTTCGTTGTTCGGTGGCGCTTTGTAGGCGAGGATGTTCCGTCGCATCAGGTGACCCATGACCAAATACTCTGCGCCATGGGAGATAACCGGATAACGAGTGAAACTGGTTTTGGATGATTTCTGGCTCATGCAGAGTCTTTACGCACAACATTCAGGCGACGCAGCGTTTGTGTTCCGAGGCAGGTTATGAGCGCTGTCGTTGCCCTGTCAAACGCAATGCCGTGGGAGACTGCGAGCAAGGTGCGTCTGGGAGTTGGCTCCGTGGTGAAAGCCGAGCGGTGTTGAGGGAGCTGTCCTTTCGTTTGGAGTACAAGGTTGAGCTTGCGCGGGGAAGCGGCCGGTGAAGACAAGCTAAAGCTTGTACTCCAAACGCTTGCGCCGGCTTCCCGGACGCATAGCAAGTACGGACAGCCCACGCTACACCGGGGGCGAGCGCCAGATACGCCCGAAGGCATCGGTGAACCATGTCGCGGTGCGAGCAAAACCGCACAGTTTGCGTGTCAGCAAAACCGCACTTTTAGTGCGAGGGGATAGACAGGCGCAAATGCGGTGATACTCTGGCGGCGAGCACTATTCTTCGCCGCATCGCTCCCGGTTCGGCGCACGACCAGGCAGCCGTGCCGAAGGAGAAACGGATAGACCTCCCGGACAAGGCGATCTATGGACCGTTCGTGAGCGTACTAGCCCACGCCGACGGCAGGAAGTCGCTCAAGGAGTTGATCGAGTACAACGAATGGGTTTACGAGAGGCAGTTTTCCAGGGGCGAGATCAAGAAGTACATCAGCGCCATCGAACACCTCGCCGAATACGGCTATCTCGGCGTGACGCACACCCGGAGCATCCGCAAGCCGGACATCGTTCGGGCGTTACGTGAAGCGGGCCTGAACGCGGGCGACTTGACGCTGGTTCACAGCTCGCTCTCGGCGTTCGGTCACATCGAGGGCGGCGCGGACGCGGTGATTGATGCGTTCCTCGAAGTGCTCGGCCCAACGGGAACGCTGCTGACGCCGACCTTCACGCAGTCCGCGATCTATTGTGACGGGGAATGGATCACGAGCAAGGCATACCGGCCGTTCAATGTCGCCAAGCCGGAGATGTGGGTCGGGACAATCCCGGCGACCTTCTGCCGGCGTTCCGCGAAAACCGACAGAGTCTCCGGTGGGAGTTTGTGACACGCAATTACAGGACCGTGATGGGTGGCTGCAGAGGCTCCATGACGGCCCGGTGCTCGTATGGAACAGCCAGGCCTCGAAGTCGAGAGGGTTGACTACTTCGATCCAAAAATGCCACCCTGCCGTGCGAGCACCGAAGAGCGATTCCATCCACGAAGTCCGGGCGGTGACTCACACTTTGCTTCGCATCTCGCCCGGTGGTCGCTCCCGGTTTTGCTTGCGATATCTCTGCGGTGTGACACCGGCCTGCCGGTAGAACAGGCGGGCGAGATAATTCTGGTCCGGGATGCCCACCAAGCACGCGATCTGCGCGACCGACTTGTCGGTGGTCGCGAGCAAGCGTTTCGCCTGTTCGATGCGGACCCGGTTGAGGTAGCGGATGGGCGATATCCCGACTTCCTGCCGGAACTTGCGGGCGAAATGGTACATATCCATCCCGATCGCCGCCTGCAGTTGTTTGAGGCCGATGTTCTCGTAGTAGATTTGCTCGAAGATGGACACGGCCAGGCGGACTTTCGGCGAAAGCGCGGACTTGCGCGGGATCAAGCTGGGGGCGATGGTGCGTTGGAGTCGGGAGGCGAACAGTTCCGCGAGCAGGCAGTTCAACACGGCGTGCGACTTGGCTTCGTAGGCCACCGGACGTTTCGCCGTCAGTTCCCAGAGCTGCCAGAACAGTTCCTTGAATCGCCGACGATCCAGATCTCCGAAAACGGGATCTCGTTCCGCGCCCAGTTCGGCAAAGATGCGCGGCATGTCACGGCTGTCGAACAAAATCCACCACAGCAGCACGGGCGCGGGCCGGGGGTTCAGTTGGTGGTGTGGTTTTCCGAAGTCGAGCAGGCAAGCCTGCCCGGTTCGCACGGGGAACTTCTTCCCGTCCACTGTGTGCTGCAACTCTCCGCGGACGACGTAGTGGAGCAAATAACCCGTTCGCAGGCCGCCCACGGTCTGGTTGTGACCGCGCTCACAGCGGGATGTGCCGATGACGATGACGTGTTCCCAGAGGTCGCGGGCGAGTGCGGTCGGGTAGTTGAGGTACTCGGTCAGCCCGGGCCGGCGGCGAAACACTTCGTCGAAAATGATCGGCTCGGTCGGCGTCCGCTTTCTCATTCCGGCGATATCTGTACTCGCTCGCCCGTGCCGTAGCAACCCCGGCCCTTTGCCAAGAATGTCCTAATGTTCGTCAAAACGCGCCCCTTGCCGTCCCGCGAGGGTCGCGCCATAATCTGGGACGTGGGTACGGGAAATCTTGCCTTTGCAGGATGGAGCAAGAGGGAGGACACAGATGAGTTGGTTCAGGTCTCGGATTGGCTTGACGGCAGCGATGGCGGTGGTCTGCATCGGTTCATCGGCCACAGCGACGCAGTTGACGTTCGACATCTTTTCCGATGCCGGCAAGACAACTCCGATAGCGAATTTCTCGTTTATCCCACAAACCTACGGGGACGAGGTCACCGATTTTGATCCGAGCGGATCATTCGGCGGCAATTACTACCGGTACGGCGCGAATGGTGGATACACCCCCGGCGTGACGGTCTCCTACGGGTGGTTCTTGATCTCAGATCCGATCAGTTCTTCCGGGCCCGGCTACGTCGACTTCTGGGACACCGGCTACCCCGGTCTGACCAATGTCGTGTTTCCCGCTGCGGGAGTGTCCTGGTACAACTACATCGCGATCAGCAACCCGACCGGGTACGTGAAGTTGTCGAGCTTTGACGTGAGCAGTTGGTTGGGCGGGACGCTGGGCGGGTTGACGATCAAGGTGCAGACCGACGCGCTCACCGCCAACCCGCGCACATTGTGGTCGGCCGGACCCGATGGGGGCGTGACCGTCAGCGGGCTTGCCACTTACACTCCGAACATCGGCGTGGACAACACCACGTTGTATCTCGTCTTCGGCACGAGCGGCAACCTGGGCTTGGACAACATCACCTTTACGCTGGTGCCGGAGCCGTCGTGCGTGGCCCTGCTTGCCCTGGGTGGATTCATTCTCTGGGGACGCCGCCGCTCCCCTTAGCCATCTCCGCAGGCAACAATGACGCTGGTCGACCGGAGGACGAGCTTCACCTTGATCGAACTGCTCGTCGTCGTCGCCATCATTGCCATCCTCGCGGCGCTTTTGTTGCCCGCGCTGCAACGGGCAAAGGAATCGGGCCGGCGCGCCGTCTGCATGAACCATCTCAAGCAGGTCAATGTGGCTTCGCTTCTGATGGCGGAGGATAACAACGGCTGGATCAACGGCACCGGCAACGCCACAACCGTTCCAGTCGGCGACCAGCGCTGGATCGTCGCCATCACCAACTATCTCCAGGGCGACGTATTGGTCCGGTATGACAACAAACAACGCGCCTGCCCGGGGCTGCACGCCGACGAAACCTGGTGGCCGTACGGCGCGCACTTCTATTTCGTGTACAGCGCCCCCGCCAACGTCGCCGCCGGCTGGGTGATGCACTCCTTGAACGAGGTGCGAAACACCTCCCGCATCTTTCTGGTCGCCGAGTCCTACACCTGGGAACCGGAAGACAACACCCATTTCGAGACCACCGTGTACGGTCTGGGCGGAGGCGCGCTCCCATACCCGCGTCACCAGAGCGGCGGCCTGAACTTTTCCTTCGTGGACGGCCATGCCGAGTGGTGGCCTTCCAAAGGATTCGGCACGGGAGCGGCATACGGGAAATGGCGCGAGGACGTCACCGTGACGGACTGGAAAGTCCCCGTCTCGTGGTTGTTGGGAGGCGTGCGATTCACTCCGTAGCGTGGCGCGAGCTTCCAGCTTGTGCCGCCGCGACCAATGCCAACCACTGCGAACCGGATGATTGCGTCACCCAGCACCTTTACGCGTGTGCGGAAGCGATTGGGTCTTTCCGCAACCGACGCGATCTCGGAAAACGACTGGGCAGCCTCGCAGACAAGCCTGCCCGCCCGAGCGATGCCGTTCCTGGAGAAACCGTTTGTGAGCGAAGCCTGCGACTTCCTCCGCATCTCCACGGAAGTGCGCTCGGTACTGCTGGATTCCTTGCGGATGTTTCGGGAAGTCGTGGAATTGCGAATGCTCGCGTGGCATTTCCATCGGATGCTTTTCCTCGCCCCGGATCCAAAGCGGGCCCGGCTCAACGTCTTCCCGCCCATCCCGGCCCACGTCCATGAAGGAGCGGGGATGTTCTACGCCATCGTCTGTCTGTCGGGGTGGCCGCACGTTCAGGCGCTGCATCGCAAACGCAACATCCCCGACTCGGTCACGCGCGACACGCTCTCGGACATCGAATTGTGGATTCGAGCACACCACACGCAGCACGACACGTGGGGCTTCACCGCCATGAACTGGCTCACGAACCACCTCGCGGGCCGCCTCTATCAACTCGGTCGCTTGCAGTTTTGCCTCGATTCGTTCGGACATGATTTTCATGGCTACCGGCATCGGGACGATGGGCGTGTCGTGTTGCTCGCCGGCAACGGCATGCGCTTTCGCGCCGATGGGCAGTTCGACGGCGCGGACGGCGTTCACGACAAAGCGGCTGCCTGGACCGCCGAGTTTTGCGAGTCCGACGATTCGATCCGGGGCCATGCCATCCACCCCACCGGCGTTGCCTCGCCGAAAAGCACAAAACTCCGTCGCGACGACTGGCAGGAAGTCCTCCGCAAGGGCGAGCCGACCCTGGCTGTCCACATCCCCGCCAGCGGACCGATGGACCACGCCGCGTGTGGCGAGTCAATGCAACGGGCGACGATGTTTTTCCCCGCCCATTTCCCTGAGCGCACACACCGTATCTTCACGTGCGAGTCATGGTTGCTCGATCCGCAATTCGACCATCACCTCCCGCCCGCGTCGAACATCCGGCGGTTTTTGCGGGAGTGGTATCTCTACCCGATGCCCGGCGCGAACGACAACCAGACTTGGGAACGAGTTTTCGGGAGGAAGTACGCAAAACTCGAAGAAGCTCCGCAGGAAACCGCGCTGCAAAGAGTCATCGTGCGCCACGCCCGGGCGGGCGGCCGCTGGCGATACGGCGGCGGATTCATCCTCGTTACCGATTTGGATTGGGGCGCAGGCGTGTATCGCCGCAAACTCACCGAAAGGCACGGGCTACATGAGAATCTGCGGTAAGCGTGTTCACTGCTTTCGTTCGGAGTACCAGCTTCAGCTTGCTTCGCAACACGCGCACCAGACAAGCTAAAGCGTGGACTCCAAACATGAGCTATCGAAGCGCTGCGACGATCAACACACCCGAATGAAACCTCGACGCCCACAACCGCTCGATGTCGCGCTGCTGTTCGACGTCGAGGACATCTTCAGCCCGCCCGAGGTGGGCAACGACGACAGCATCCAGGAACTCGCCACCATTCTGACCGAGGAGGGATTGCGCGGGACGTTTCTTTTCATCGGCGACCGCGCGCTCCAACTTCGGCAGCGCAAACGGCAGGACGTGATTGACTCGCTCGCGCCGCACGAGGTCGGCCTGCACACCCGCAGCGCCCGGCACCCATGCAGTCCAGAGTACGTCCAGCGCCAGAGCTGGGAGGAAGGCGTCGCCGAGGCGCTGCGTCACGAACGCGCCGGGGTGGAAATCATCCGGGAGGTGTTCGGTCGGCCCGCGTGCGCGTTGAGTGCCCACAACCAATTCACCACGCCGCACTCGCAACGCGCCGCCGCGTTGCTCGGGCTGCCCTACATCTACGCCTTCCCGGCCGCGCCGCCCCTCTACAGTGTGAGCTGGTATGCGGGGGCGCTCGGCTTGCCGTGGTCGAGCCCCACGCTCGCAGGCGCGCCGCCGTTTCGCGCGTTCTTCGATGGCTTCGACGACCACTATCACAGCCACGCCGCCTTTCGGGCCCAGATGCGGCGGTTCAACGCCCACATCAAGTCCTGTCTCGCGCCACGCCAGCCGTTTCTGTCGCTGCTGCTGTATCATCCGCAACGGGTGCGGCTGGCGGAGTTCATCGACCGGTTCTGGTCGCCCAACGGAATCAACCTCCCGGCCAAGGAGTGGGGCAGCTACGGCCAACCGGCCCGGTACACGCCGCAGCAGGTCAAACGCTCGCTCGCCAACTTCCGCCGGCTCGCCCGCTCGATCCGGGCCGACCGGCGATTGCAGCCGCTCTCCATCGGCGAGATCGTCCGCAAGTACGGCACGCAGCCGGCCGAACTCGCGTTCAAGGAAATCATCGCCGCCAGCCGGCCGATCTGCGCGAAGAACGAAATCCTGCTCCCCCAACGGTTCAGTCCGGCGGAATTGCTCGTGGCGATGGCGCAGGCGATCGTGCACACGTCCCGACACGGCACGCCGCCCGCCCGCGTGACGCGCAGAGACGTGCTCGGGCCGACGCAAAACCTCGTCTTCTATCCCGAACGGGCGGGACTCAACCGAGCGGCGCTCGTCCAGAACGCGAATCTTCTGCTCGCCCACGTCGGGAAGACGGGTTGCCTGCCGGCCACGATCGGCGAGGTCGGCGAACGAATCGGGAGCAATCACCTCTACCGGGCGTTCGCGGAGAGTTGCTTGGCCATTGCCGATGGCGGGTTGCCCGCCGAGATCCAACTGCGGCGGATGCCGCGCCATCCGGTGCTGGCGGAAGCGATCGGAATGCGGTATGTCCAGGTCGCCGAGGCTGGATTGATGAGTCCCGATCTCGATGTGGACGCGTTGTACCGCCACGGCAAACTTCAGACATGGACGCTGAAGCCTGCAAACCGTACCGACAAAACCGGAGCATGATGCAGAAACAAAGCTACGCTTTGATTGACGCGCGTTTGATCGAGGACACGCGTTTCCTGACGCGGTTCGTCGAGCCTCCGTGCCTCAAGCGGCGCGAGCCGGTGATCAAGCCGGGGCAGATGTACGGCACCATCCTCCGCGAAGCGCCGGGCCAGTGGAAGAGGTGGTATCTCAACGGCCGCCAGAGCAAGCCGCCGATGAACGACATCCACATGCGGATTTGTTACGCCACTTCGGCCAACGGCCTCGACTGGGAGAAGCCGGCTCTCAATCTCATCGAAGCGCCCGACAAGCTCACACCGAACAATGCGCTTCTGGACCAGTACACGCGCGACCAGTTCGGCAACGATGTCTCCGGCTCGGGCGGGCCGGAGGGCTTCGACGTGATGGACGCGCAGGTCACGCCTCCCCCGGCCGCTACGACGGCATCCAGTGGCGACGCGAGTTGGCCCGGTCGCTCTACATCGCCGACGGCAGGCCGGCAGGGATGCGCGGCGCGATGTTCATCCCCGCGCAAGGACGGCCGATGCTCGAAGGCGATGAACATTTCCTCTACGTGAGCCAAACCCCCGTGCAGCATTACCAGCATAACCCCTGGGGCGAGGAAATCGTGAAGGCAACCGAGATCATGTTGCTGGCGACCAAGCGCGACCGCTGGATCGGCTACTCGGCGGGCGACACCGAAGGCGAACTGGTCAGCGCGCCGCTGAATTGGGAGGCCGGTCGGCTCACGCTGAACGTCCGCATCGAGCGCGGCGGACACATCGCCGTCAGCTTCGACGACGAACGCGGCGCGCCCCTGACCGACTACGACCTCGATATCCGTCCGCCCATCGCGGGGCCGATGGACGCCGTGGACATCCCGTTCACGTTCGGTACCGACATCGGCGCGGGGCCGAAGAAGGTGCTGAAGTTTCCGACGCGTGGGCCGGTGCGTTTGCGGCTCAAGCTGAAGCAGGCCGCGCTGTTTGGATGGGCGTTCCAGCCATAAGAGGCGATTCGGCGGAATC
>CAZOTB010000020.1:8466-53530 GCA_964582645.1 uncultured Verrucomicrobiota bacterium
GTGCCCGCCCGTTTGGGGCTTCCCCCCCACCCCCGACCGGGGCTCGTCTGTCGTGGCTCATCTTGACATCGGGCTTTCCGCGGCGTACACGAACTTCCCAAGGCATCTATGAGCACGGGTTATTTCCACCAGGTCCACAAACAGACTCCAACCCGTTTCTGGGTGAACAATCCTTCCGGGGCCGACACGGAGAAGGCCATCGCGGCGGGCGCAATCAGTTGCACGACAAACCCCGCTTTTTGCTCCAAGCTCGTGAAGAGCGACAAGGAGTACCTGCACAGCGTCATTGATTCTGCGATTCGCGAGACGCGCAACGACGACGAGGCGGCGGACCTGGTCTATCAGCGCACGGCGAAGCGGGTGATCGAACGTTTCCGCCCGTTGTACGAACAAAGCGGTGGCAAGTGTGGATTCGTCACCATCCAGAGTGACCCGCGCTGGGACGAAGACGCGAAATCCGTCATCCGCGCCATGAAGAGCTACCGCGCGCTCGGGCCGAATTTCATGACGAAGATTCCCGTGACGGCGCCGGGGATCCAGGCCATCGAGGCCGCCGTCGAAGCCAACGTGCCGATCTGCGCCACGGAGGTGTTCGCACTTTCGCAAGCCATCGCCATCTGCGAGAGCTATGAGAAAGCGGCGAAGCGCACCGGCAAGCGTCCGCCGTTTTATGTGACGCACATCAGCGGGATCTTTGACGAGTACCTGGAGAAAGTCGCCAAGCGCGAGGGCATCAAAGTTTCACCCGAAGCGCTCAAGCAGGCCGGTTGCGCCATTGCCCGCAAACAATACCGGTTGCTCAAGAAGCGCGGCTACCAGACGAAGTTGCTCGGTGGCGGCGCGCGCGGCATCCATCATTTCACCGAGTTGGTCGGCGGCGAGATCGAGATCACGATCAACTGGAGCACTGCGGAGGAACTGATCGGCGCGAACACGCCGGTCGTCTCGCGCATCGAAGCCGAGACCCCGCAGCCGGTGATTGACGAGTTGTGCGAGAAATTCACGGCGTTTCGTCAAGCGTGGTTCGAAGATGGGCTGAAAGTGGCGGAGTTCGAGCACTACGGCCCCGTGCAGTTGTTCCGCAACGCCTTCCTCAACGGCTATTACGTGCTGCTGGCGGAAGTCGTTTCGCGCCGACACGCGCTGGCGCTGTAATTCGATCCCTTCGTACCCGTTCCGATGGCCCGCATGCGCACTCTCATTCACACCCCACTTCAGTGGGGTGATGTTCGATGCGTGAGACGAGAAACCGCTTCAGCGGTTTTGGAGCGCCGCAGGAAAACCGCTGAAGCGGTTCAGTCGCTTTTGTTCCCGCCCAGCACCTCGCTAAAGCGAGGTGTTAATGAGAGAGCGATTCACGCAATCCATTCGCTTGGGAAGGATGTAGCTTGATTCAGGAGAAACACCATGTTTGAAGCATTCGATCACGTCGCCATCGTCGTCAAAAACACCGAGGACGCGCTCAAGTTCTACCGCGATAAACTCGGTCTGCCGCTGCTCTTCAGCGAGGTAATGGCCGACCAAAACGTCCGCCTCACCCATCTCGACCTCGGCGGCGGCCACCTGCAACTGGTCGAGCCGTTGACGCCCGAGCATCCACTGAGCGAACATCTGCGGAGGCACGGCGAGGGATTGCACCACCTGTGTTTCCGGGTGAATAGCGTTCCGAAGGCGATGGAAGAACTGCCGAAACAGGGCTTGGTCTCCCGCGATCCGAAACCCCGCAGCGGTCCGCGGGGCCGTCAATCCGCTTTCCTCAAACCCGAAACCACACGCGGCGTCATGATCGAGATCACGGCGCCTGCCGCGTGATTGACCACAAACCCGCCACTCATGCCGGTTGCAGATGCGCCCAGACCTTCTCGAACGCAGCGATGTATTCGTCCACGATCCGTTCTTCGCACGCGGCGAAGTTCGGGAGTTGGAGAATCGCTTCCTGTAGCTTCTCGCTCACAGGGAGTGGCGCGGAAGCGGGCGGCGGGACCAGCCAGAACTCCGCCCGTGCATACACCTCCTGCCGGTGCTGCAACGGATAACGCTCGTCGGTGACTCGCGCGCCCTCGGCCTCCAACGCTTCGATGACCTTCGACTTCGGCACGCCGGTTTCGTTCTCGTCGTAGATCACCTCAAACTGATAGTGGACGCGCTTCATGTGGGGCGGCACGCGGAACGGATGAATGCCCGGCAGCTTCTCGATCCGGGAGGTCACCTTCGCCACGCGGGACGCGATGTGCCGGTTCTGCTGGTCGAGCTTGCGTAAACGAATCCGCGCCAACGCGGTCGCCACGGGATGAATGCGATACTTGTAACCGAGGCCGGTACTGTTCAATCCGTGCCAGTCGTGATCGGCGGGAATCCGTCCGTAATGACCCAGCGCGCAGGCCCTGGCATGGAGATCGAAGTCATTGGTGAGCAGGAAACCACCTTCAATGGCCGGCAACAACTTCGATCCTTGCATGCTGAAACAACCGATGTCGCCCCACGTGCCGATCTTGCGGCCTCGATACTCCGCGCCGTGCGCGTGGGAGGCGTCTTCGATGACCTTGAGTTGGTGGCGACGCGCGATGTCCATGATCGCGTCCATCTCGCACGGCATGCCCCAAAGGTGAGTGACGATGATCGCCTTCGTGCGCGGGGTGATTTTTCGTACGATGTCGCCGGGATCAATGTTGGCGGAGTGCGGGCAGACGTCGGCGAAGACGGGAACAGCCCCCACCAGGCGCGTCGTCAGCGAAGTCGCCCAGTAGGTGTACGATGGCGAGATGACTTCGTCGCCGGGGCGCAGCCCGATGGCGTGCATCGCGGAATGAATTGCGGCCGTGCCGTTGTTGCAGGTGAGCGCGTACCGACAATCGAAGTATTCGCGCAGCTCCGATTCCAACCGGGCCATCTCGGAGTAATGTATCGAGGCGTAATCCTCCAGCAGCCGCGCGACGGCCTGTTTCTCCTCCTGATCGAAGAGGGGCCATCGCCAGGCGGTGAGCTTGGGATCGTTGACGCTTTGTGGGCCGCCTTGGAGCGCGAGTGTGTGTTGCATGGCATTCGGTTCGGGTCACCTAATTTCGCCGTATTCGCCCCGGGGCAGCCGACTGCTGGCGGTACCCCGAACGACGCATCCTCTCTCGCATGACTCCCGGGCCATCGCGAGAATCTTCGATACGGCGAGCAACTCGTTGCAGGGAACGAGTTGCTTTCGCTCGCGCATCATCTGCACGAACGCAGCCACGGTGTCGTTGTTGCCGCTGGCGAATTCGTAGCTTGCGGGATCATAGATCGGCCCGCCGCCGTAGTGCCGCGCCAAGCCTTCGTCAATGAACGCCTCCAGCGTTCCCTTCGTTCCATGCACGCGCAACGACGGCTGCGTGGCCTTGCATGGCTGCTGTGCCCCGAACACCTCCGCGATGCCGATCGCACCGCCACGGAACTGGATCGTGATCACACACGTGTCCTCGCTCGCGGCATCGGGATGAATGAACTTCCCTCCGACGCAGTGCACAGATTCGACCTCGCTCCCGAGCAGCGCGCAGATGGAATCCACGCAGTGCAGTCCAAAGTTCACGATGAAGCCGCCGCTGGTTTCGATGCGGTCCTGCCAGTCACCCGGTTTGATCCCGTGCGGTTCGTAGCGGTGCACGATCACGGGTTGACCGAGGTCGCCGCGCTTGAGTTGATCGGCGATGCTGCGGAAGGCAGGCGCGAACCGTCGCACCGAACCGGCCAGCAACGGCGCGTTGTGTCGCCGCGCGGTTTCGACGATCCGTTGCGCGTCGGGGAATGTCGCCGCGAGTTGTTTGTCCACGAAAGTGGGGATACCCCGCTTCAGAAATGGAATCGCCACCATGAGGTGCTCGGACGCGATGTTCGTGATCAGCGCCCCTTGGACGTCGTCCCACGGCATCTCGTTCGTATCAACGACCACCGTCGCCCCAAACCGCTCCGCGTAATCCCGCGCCCGCTTTGGCTCGTGGTCGTAAACATACCGAATCGTCACGCCTTCCCGCCGAAGCGAGGGAGCGAACACGTATGGATGGCTGATGTCGAGGCCGATAACCGCCAGATTCAACGACTGATGCATGGAGAATCTTTGTTGTTGACGAATTCTATTTTCCCAGATATACACTGTCAACTAAACAGTAAAGTAATGAAGGACAAGCGAGTTAGCATTCGGGATGTGGCCCGTCAGGCAGGGGTTTCGCCGACCACTGTTTCGATGGTGCTCAACAGCAGTCCCATTCCTGCCGCCGCGACACGAGAGAGGGTGATGAGCGCGGTGAAGGAACTGGATTACGAGCCTGACACGATGTTCCGCGAGGCGGTGCAGCAACGTCACGCTGGCCGCCGAGGGGCGCGCCCGGTGACCCAGACCATCGGGTTTCTAACTTCCGAGACGATTGTCGAGAAAGCGATGCGCGACGACGGCTACTACAGCCGGGTGATGGCCGGCATCCAACGCGCGACCGAAGCGTATGAGTACCACCTGATGGTCAAGAGCGCGCGAGCGGACGCGCTGGCCGTTCCCGCGATGGTGAACGACAGCCGCGTGGATGGTCTGTTGATCGAAGGAGATTTCCCCCCGGTGTTGCGCGAGTTGCTGGCGAAACGATTGCCAGTGGCCTTCATTGATCGCACCTACCCGGACCTCGAAGCGGATTCGGTCATGCCGAACATCGAGCGCGCCGTGCGCGAGCAGTTGGCCTACCTCTGGGAACTGGGTCATCGCAACATTGCTTTGTTCCAACAGGCGAAGAAGAATCGTCATGTCGAAGTTCACACGCGCGCATTTTTTCAGTTCTTCGCGGAACGCACTCAACCGGTCGCGCAACCGCGGTTGTGCGAGCCGCGCGAGATCAGTTGCCTGACCCACGCGACCGCGATGGCCGAGTACGCGAAAGAGTTCGCCGCCGCCCAGCCGCGTCCCACGGCGCTCGTCACCTGGGACGTGTACGCCTGCACCCTGGTGGATGAACTGCAACGGCTCGGGCTGCGCGTGCCCCGTGACGTGAGCGTGATGGGCATGGACGACATGCTGGCGGCGCGGTTGTCGAGTCCGCAGCTTTCCACCTATCGGTTTCCCATGGAAGAGCTCGGTCGTTCGGCGACAGAACTTTTGATTGAGCGGATCAAGGATCGGAGCCGGCCTGTGCGCCATCTCCAGATCAACGGACAAATCATCGAGCGGGCCTCCTGCGCGAGGCCGGCTCAACCGTGAACCAAAGGAGCACCCTATGAAGAGCACACTTGGAGGCAAAACCGTATCTGTGGCGACAGCAGTCCTGCTGTCGTTGGGCGTTGGATCAAAGGCGGCCTCGACGCCGTATTTCGACACGTTCAGCGTGCCGCCGTACGCGAACAACACCACCATTGTCGGCCAGCAGGGCTGGCAAGTACATGGCGCTGGCACCGCGTCATTGGCCGTGATCACCAACGACTTCAGCGGCAGCGGGCGCGGCACGTCGCTGTTCGTCGGGAACGCCAGCGGCAGTTGGGGCGACGTGAAGCAAACCTTCACGGGCATCACCAACGACCATTGGAAGATCCAGTTCGACATCTACGGCAACTTGCCGTCGTCCACGTTCGCCATGCCGGGCGTGGTCTTTTACGACGATCTAGGCGGTGGCGTGATCAAGGAGGTGGCCTCCGTCGAGGCGTTGCGCGCGCCAGGGGCGGGCACAAATGCCTTCCGCTTCAACGGCAGCAACTCGCTGATCGTCCCGGGCATCGCCACCAGCGGCTCAACCTGGTACACGTGGACGCTGAACTTTCATATGGCAGCGCGCACCTTCGATGCGATGGTGACCGACGGTGTTTCAACTGGGACACTGAACAACGTCTCGTTCTATGTTGCCGGCGCCAATGAAATTGACCTCATGCGCATTTTCCCCTTTATCGCGGGAGCTTACCCGAACGAGAGCGGGCTGATTGACAACATCAGCGTCATCCCCGAGTCTTCGACGGTGCTGCTCGCGCTCGGAGGGCTGCTCGCCGTGGCGCGACGGGCGCGTCGCCGATGAGGCCGAGGCAACCGAACGCATTTACCTTGATAGAACTGCTGGTCGTGGTGGCGATCATTGCGATCCTTGCGGCGTTGTTGTTGCCGGCTCTCCGCAGCGCCCGTGAGAACGCCAAGCGTGCCCAGTGTCAGAATAATCTCCGCCAGATCGGTCAACTCGCATTGCTGTACGCGTCCGACCAGAACGACTACTTGCCGGCCTCCTGGGATGGCGAACCCGGCTCGCAGACCATCCCGCGCACCTGGTACGAGAAACTTCTCGTCGGCTGCCTGGGACTGCAAAAGGTCAATTACGTCATCGGCACCGGTCGAGGCGCGGAACGCATTTTCATCTGTCCCACCGTGCCCGAGCGCGGCGACCAGGGCATCAAGTCGGAGGAACTGGGTTACGGCTGGAATTATCGCGGACTGACCTGGGATGACGTGCCGTGGTTTGCCTACTTCGGCCAGACGGTGCGCGTGGCCGGCGTGCCGCAGCCCACCCGCACGATCATGGCCGGCGACAGCAACGCCGGCGGCGTCACCCTCTACGTCATAGCGCCGTTGACGTTCAATGGCGTGCCCGGCGACCCCGGCTATGTCCCCGATTGCCGTCACAACGGGCAGGCGAACGTCGTCTTTGTGGACGGCCATGTGGAAAGCCTGCCGCGGAGCGCGCTGACCGGCGACGAATTGTTCAAGGTGCACAAGTGAGTCGCGCCGGCCAAGGTCGGAACGATGGATAACCGTTCGCCCGCAAGTCGCGCATGAATCTTCGGCCCGGTCTCGTTGCGCTTGCCGCTCTGCTGACCCTGACCACGGTCGCCCGGGCGCGCTCGCCCCGGCCTTACGACGTGAAACTCCAGGACGAAATCAAACTCCCGGATACCGTCTATCAACTCGACAAGCCCGCCCGCTTTCCGTTGCCCGCGTGGCCGGCCAAACCGGGGCTGATCCCCGTCTTGCGCGCGCGCATTTTTGCCGACTGTCCCAGCCCGGGCGGGTTCAACCTGAACGCGCGGATTCTCGTCAACGGCATGCCGCTGCAGCGCAAGACCGCCCGAAACCAGGAACGTCTCCTCTTGCGTCCCGCCTCGTTCGTATTGCTCTGGCAGGACTCCGCCTTTCACGGCCAGCATTACAACGTCTTTGGCGGCGACGCGCTGGCGATCATGTTCGCCCCCGATGCGAAAACCGCCGACGCGATGACCGCCGACGGGCTGGGCGGCACGTTTCTGCTCGACCTCTCGGATGTCGTGCGCGGCGTGGACCTCAACACGCTGGAAATTGTCGGCGCCGGCTCCCTCGAACACGCCAAGCGCGCCGACGGCAGCCAGGGCGCCGGCCGCATTCAGGACATCTCGGTTGGCTACCTGGATCGGGCGCTGTTGCCAACCTCGGCGAAGGCCGTGCCGAGCCGGGAAATGCCCGCGCTGCGGCGCAAAAGCGGGGGAGCAACGCTCGCGGTGGGGCGAGGCGGCGGATTCGTGTTTGCCTTCGGCGGCCGGCAGTTCTGCGTGGAAACCGGAGTGGGTCTGGACGCGGAGAACGATGTCCAACTCACCGTCGCCGACACGACCGACGGGCCGGACGTTCAGGTTCGCTCCGCCCGCGGCGGCGGATTCCTCATTCAGACCACCTGGCCGACCGGGCTTGCACTGCAACGCTCGCTCGCGCTCCAGCCCGGGCACCGGCTGTCGTGGACCGAGACATGGACGAACACCGCGACCCACGACCTGCCGGTGCCGTTCCAGCACCATTTCTTTTTCAACGGCCAGCCGGCCGCGATTGTTCTCGGCGGAAATCCCGACGCGGACTTCCTCGCCACCGCGCCCGCCAACCCGACGGTGTTCCTGAGCGACGAGCGGGCGGGCATCGGTCTTGGTTGGGTGGCCGAGGACGATTGGTTGCGCCACCTGCTGCAACTTTCCCATGATGGCGCGAGCGCCCGGGTGCTCTGCCGCAACCTCGCGTTGCCGCCCGGCAAGACGATCACATTCGAAATGACGCTCCAGGCGGCGAAATCATCGTCCTACTGGGATTTCATCAACGCCGTCCGCGAGCGCTGGAAGGTCAACCACGCCCGCCTCGATGGGCCGATCTTCTGGACAACCAAGCTGCCCGACCAACCTGGCGACGGTGGCTGGGATGGCAAAGCCGAGACCCGCGTCGCCTGTGCCGTCACCAATCGCGGGCCGCTGGTCGCCGTCATCGGCCCGTGGCTCGGCCAGGACGATGTCCGCGCCGGTGTCACGCTGGCACAACAGCACGGCCCGACGCCGTTGAGCGATGAAGAAGTCCGGCAGTTCTACAGCGGCTCGCACCACGAATCGTGTTACCGCGAACTCAAGCGGCAAGCGGACGAGATTCGCCAGGCCGAGCCGCGCGCTCGGGTGATGGCCATGCTGCATCCCGCGATGCACGCCGCCTACAAGGCAAAGCTCCCGCTTTATCCGTTCCTCGACGAGTGCATCCTGACGCGCGACGGCCAGCCGTTCGAGGACATTGGCTACTCACGCGCCTGGTTCGGCGACATGATCCACCGCGGCTGGGGCATCCTCTACATCGCGCCCCATCCCGGCAGGAAGTACCAGCAGCATCTGCTGCAGCGCGTCGGGCGCGCATTCGACGAGGCCAAGCTGGACGCGCTCTACTGCGACGAGTTCACGTTCGTCGTCGGCCAGCGCAGCTACAGCCGGTACGACTATCGGCAGTGGGACGGTCATACGGTGATCCTCAACGAAGACGGGACGATTGCCGCCAAGGCCACCGACAACGGGATCGCCTCCGAGACTCTGCAGTTGGCCCTGATCAACGAGGTCCGCCGTCGCGGCAAGCTGATGCTGGTCAACGGTGCGCCCACGCTCCGCGCCATGCAGGGCACGGGCATCTATCATTTCGTCGAAGCCGGCAACGGGTACTGGGCGGGCGCCGGCACGCACCTGGGCACGCCGCTCATGTTCGGCAACGTCGGCCAGCCCAAGAGTCAGGAAGAATTGATGACCATCTCACGCCGGCTGTTGGAGACCGGCAACCTGCACGTGCCGTGCGCCGCGAACCTGTTGATCCAGGGCGAAACCAATTTCATCACCAAGCAACACCCGATCACCCCGCAACGACTCGGGCCCGGTTTCGTCATCGGCCGCGAACGGCTTGTGACCTGTCGGAGCGGCCCGTTCGATTGGCCGCCCAAACCGGGCCCCGTGCGCCTCTACGCCTACGACGCCAAGGGCAACCTGTTGCCCGACTCGCCCAAACCACTCCGCGCCCGCTCACCGCTGCGGCTCGAAGTGCCCACGGACGGGCTGGTGATTGTGGAATTGGGATCATGATCCTCTACATCATCACCGACATGGAAGGGCTGGCCGGCGTGGATCGCTACGAGCGCAATGCTACGGTCCGAAAGACAGCGCGGACAATCAGTATGGCCGCGTCCAACTTACCGAAGACACGAACGCTGCCATCGCGGGCGCGTTCGACGGCGGCGCGACGGAGGTGCGCGTGCTCGACGGCCACGGCTACAATCAGAACCAGGGTTTCCTGCGCGACCGGCTTGACCCGCGCGCGAAGCTGGTTTGGTCTGCCGGTGTTGACCCCACCGGCGTCGAAGGCTTTGATGAATCCGTCGCAGCCGTAATGATGGTCGGCCGGCAATTCGGCGGCGTGCCGGTGTTGTTGCCCGAGTTGAACCATCCTCAAGTGGTCTGCGAACAACACAAAGACCCGGCAACGAGGGCGCAAGCCTGCACCCGCTGGCGCGCTGCCACGGACACGTCGCTGATCTACCCGCTGCTGCACGGGACGTTGTTCACGTCCAACGGGTTCGATCAGGATTATTTGCGCCCGTTACTCCCAGCGAGTTCCGCATTCGGCATGGCCGACGCCCGGTTCATCGGTTACTGGCGAAGCGATCCGGCAATCCAACTCACGCCCGCTTCCGACACGCTAAAGGCGAGCGTCTATGGCAAACCCGGACGGCTCTGGCTTGTTGTCGCGAACCTCGACGACGATCCGGCACGTTGTCCTGCAGGCCGATGTGCTGGGTGTGGTTGCACAAGAAGAACAACCAGCTTCCATACACGCCCACGCAACGGATCAGCAGCGGCAACATCAGGAAGCGCGGATGCACGAACACTGCCGCCAGCACGCTACCCACCAGGATCAGTCCGTGCCCGATCCGGATGCAGCGCGCCCAATTCATCGGCACGCGTCTGCGCGCCGGGTCCGTCTCCGGCAAGAACGCCAATTCCCATTCGCTGCAAAAACCGCCGCGCGCGCGTGGCAGCCCGCCGCGGCGGGGCGGCCCTGCTTCCGGTGGGATCCTCTGCGAGTGCGGAAGCGAACGGATCTAACCCGCTCCTCACGTGGCCGGAGCGAAGCTGGATCGGGTTGGACCTGACGTTCGATGCACGGCGCCGATGCCGACAGACACGGCTCGATCGAGTTCGTGCGAGCGTCCCGCGAAGGGAATCAGGGCGCATCCAGGTCCGCCGAGTGCCAGTCAATCGCGCCCCGGACGAAGCTCTCGACGTGGCCGTCGAAGAACAAGACTTGGGAGCGACCGAGGTGGACGTCAGCGATGGCATAGTGGACGTTTCCGGGGTCGAAATAACCGGACCAATCATTGAAGGCAAATCCGCACCGGTAGGGATCCCAACCCGCCACTTGACCGCTCTCGTACAGCATCCCCTTGGTTGCCGGGGACGGAATGGAAGCGAGTTTTCGCATGGGATTGGGCCCGAGGCTGCCGTTGCAGATCGTCGCGTGCCCGGTTTCAAAGTTGTAGAGGTAATTGGGAGACCCATACCGATATGCGGTCGGGGCCGCCCCCGGCGGCTCATAATAACCGTTTTGATTGCTGGGGCATTTCAGCCCTGCCGGTATGTAACCGCGGTTCCCCGAGCTGTTGAGCGTGCCGGGGAGGTAACCTTGCTTGACGAGGACTGTCTGCCAGATAATCCACTGGTTCGGATCGCAGGTCGGATCGGTCGGGTGCAGCCATTGAACACACCAGCCTTCATTCGAGTCAGCATACGCGAAGAACGCCAGGTAATGCTGGCGCAGGTTGTTGGCGCACAGGCCCGCCCGCGCCTTTTCTTTCGCGCCCTGCAGCGCCGGCAACAACAACGCCGCGAGAATCGCGAGGATGGCCACCACCACGAGCAACTCAATCAAGCTGAATGCCATGTTGCCGCGACCGTGAGAACCGGGGACTTGCAGGCGCACAGTCAAGAGGTCACCCGTTGGTGCTTGTCGCCGTCTCCACGGCTCGCCGCGCCCGCTCGGTTACGACTTCCGATTCCAGCAGTTGGAACGGCAGTTCCACCGCGCGCTCCGTGACCGGCTCGCGGCGGCTCAGGCGGGCCAGCAGCTCGGCGATGATTCGCGCATGTTCCACGAGGTCAACTTCCAGCCGGTCTGTCGGAAAAAACGGGCAGGTGGTGATGCTGCGATTGGCCAGGCTGACGATCTTGAGTTGATTGGGCACGGCGATTCTCAACTCGAGCACTGCCGAAACCAGGTCCGGGAGATACATGTCATCACCCACCAACAACCCGTCGGGTTTCTCGGCGCGCGCGCTCCAGATTTCGCGGAGCAGTTCATAGCCCGCGCCTGGTTGGGAGGGATGCAGGTTACCGGCAATCCAGCGCGGCTCACAAGGCAAGCCCGCTGCCCGCAGGGCGTCTTCAAAGTCCGTCCGCCGGGAACGCGTTTTCGCCTCCGCCCGCGCATCGAGCCAGGTCAACCACGCAAGCTGGCGGCAACCCAGCGCCCGCAAACGATTCACGCCGCATTGCGTCAACCGCGCGTGGTTCACTTCCACCGTCACTGTCGGTGTGCTGACGGTGGATTGCGGGCCGACGACCGGAATGCGTTGACGGGTGACCGCCGCCCAGGCAGTCGGCACCAGCGCACCGGTGACCAGCCCCAATGCGCAGACGCGATGGGCTTCGACGTCGCGGATGAACTCCTCACAAACGAGGTCCCCGGAGAACTCTCGATTGGCGCCGGTCGCCAGATAGGCCTTTGCCGCCACGCCACGCTCGAACAACTCCTGCTGGATCAGGCTCAGCGTCTGCTGGGGCGCGCCCGAGTGGGGATGCGACAACTCGAGTCCGTACCACAATGCCACGTGTTGGGCGGGCCGTGGGGAGACGATGAAAGTTCCGCAGCCGTGCCGACGATCAATCAATCCCTCCCGCGCCAAGACGCTCAACGCTTCGCGGAGGGTGTTTACCGACACGCCGAATCGCTTTGCCAGCGATGCCTCGGTGGGTAACCGCGCGCCTGGGGATCCGGCCGCCACCTCGGCGCGGAGGTGCTCGGCCACTTGATGCGACTTGGAAATACCGGAGACGCGCATCGGGCCTTTGGCTTCAGGGTCTTCGGTGACGCCACAAGCACCACCCGCCGACCCCGAGCAGCAAGAAAGCGGAAGGCTCCGGGATGATGTTGTGGACTTCGATGTTGTCTATGAACACGCCGGCGGGGGCGCCACCAAAATCCGCGGTCCCATACTGGATATCCAAGGACCGAAAGGAATTGTTCGGGATGAAATCCAGTCCCGTCTGGGTGGAGACGTTGACAGCATCCGTCAGGTTGCTCACGGTCAAGCTGTAGGTGTCGGTAATCAGGTTGGGCTCCAAGAACACGCGATACTCCTTGTTCGTGGTCAACGAAACCGTGGTCACGTTGTTGAACAATCCGTTTGTGCTGTCCGTGGCATACAGTGTCATGTCGGGTAGCAACAACAATCCGAGCAGGTACGTTCCTCCGCCGCTGGGAAGGGCACTCAGCAAAAACTGCAGGGAATTGCCACTGAGGGGCCCGGAAACCATGAAATCGAAGTACACTTGGCCCTCCACATCCACCCAAAAACCACCCCCGATATTGCGCAGGGCTAACCCAGCCCGCTCATCCTTCCCAAACAGCGCCCGCGCCGAACCAGCCAGCCCGTTGGTGATTACGCCGTTGTCGTTGATAAACGTAGCCCATGTGCCAAGATCGGGTGAAATTCCGGTGGTGTCTGTAGGCCCTGTATAGTCATATCCTCCGCCCAAGGTTGCCTCTTCAAAGTCCTCCCTAAAGACCGGATTGAAAGCCGCCGATCCGTCTCGCACAACGACAGAAACCAACGCCACTGGAACCACGAACAGAAGCAAAGTTCTAATCCTCATATTTTCCATCCCTTTCTTGCATTGAGCGGCTCCATTTCCTATAAAATTGAGTCACTCAATGATCTGGGAAACGCTTAACAAATATGCGATTCCATGTCAAATCGAAATTTCAAGGAATGCGCCATTTACCCCAAGGCTGGGTTTCGATCCGACAGAGCTTGCCGTCTGAGCGCACAGAGTGCAAGGCTCCTCAACGCCGTCGGCGCTGCTGAAGCGATTAGGAAGACGCCAACGCCGTTGTCAACTTGCAGGTTACCAACACAACATACGAGGATTCCAATGAGATACGTCTTGCGATTACTCTTTGTCAGCACGCTATTGCTGACCAGCCGCGTTCACGCCTCAGACGGCTTGTTTGATCTGGCCAGTTTCGGCCCCGTCCAAACCGCGGCGGAGGCCGCAGCGACGCTCACCGTCGCGATCTCACAAATCATCGCGCAAGGCGGCGGAATTCTCATCATCCACCCGGGCGTCGCGCCGGACTGGGTGGCGCACAACCCCGCTCCATCCTCGACCCGACCGGGTGTCCCGACCGTCACCGTGATTGATCGCCGCGGCGGCGTCGAACGCGTGTATCTGCCCGGCAACGGCCAGAACAACGGCGTGGTCTGGACCGCCCGCCACGTCGCGCGCGAACTGCGTCAGCCGATTGACATGCCGCTGGGCGTTCACAGCAGCGAGGCGCGCGACACGTACATTGCCGGCGGCACTACCTCCTACGACCAGCCCATCCTCGACGCCGTGAAAGCCGGCCCGAACGCGCGGCTCTACCTCCCGTCCCAACGCGGTCTGGCGGTCGGCAACCAGATGGTGCTCTCCGGCGTCGTCCGCGGCTACGGCGAACCGTACGACCGCGGTCCAATCAAGGCGCTCGGCTGGGACAAGGACCGCGGGTTGCCCTATGCCGTGATGGACCTGCAGCACGACCACCCGGCGGGCGCGTTGTTTTACGACAAACACGTCGTCAACTCCCTGACCCTGACCGATCACTCGCATTCCGATAACCAGTCCATGGCCTTCATGGTGCGGCGCAACAACTACGCCCAGGGCGACAGTTTTGTCATCAGCGCCCGCGCCACCACCATGGGCAACGTCATGAGCGGCGCGGGCGATGAAGGCGGCCTGACCTACGCCGCCGACATTGACAACGATCTCCAACCCTTCCGCAGCACGGTCGAAGCGCTGGACTGGGCCAGGAACGAACTCGTGTACGCGCCCGGCCCGGTCCGCAATCACACCCTCGGCACCAGCCGACCGCTCATCAACTTCAACTCGAACAAATGGATCACCGCCGGTCACGTCTGGATTGTCGCGCCCGGTCATCGCGACCCGTGGGACCCGGCCGACGTCAACAAAACCGGCCATGCCTACCAAGGCGCGCTCCTGCCGGGCGGCGCGATCATCGGCAGCGCCGAGTGCGGCTGGACGCCCGACATCGTCGGCCGGTTCTTCGCCGTGAACGAACCGAGCGAGTACCTCGACCCGGCCCATGATCCCGCCGCCGGCTACACCGGCGCGCCCGACATCCGCGTCCACCGCTGGTATCAGATCATGAAACTCGAAGACCGTCCCGACGGCACGAAACGTCTCTTCATCGAACGCACTCGTTGGTGGGCGCGCCACGATGTCGCCCCCATGCTCTACGACTTCGACAACTACACTTGGGACGGCCATCTCAAACCGCTGCGCTACATCATCGCCCCCGGCGCGCAAGTGGCCGACGTCTCCCGCGCCTGGACCAACTCCGAAAAATCCGCCGGCCACGCCGAACCACGCGATCCCCGCACGCTGATCCTCGCGCCGACACCGGACGCCGGCACGGCGTTCGATTTCGCGCCGGGTGATCCCATCGCCCAAGCCATCGGCAGCGACCCGTGGAACGTCACCGGGATGCGCGTGCGGCATTTCAACTATCTGCCCAGCAACATCGAAGACCACTCGTTCGATTGCGTCAACTGGGGTCGCGTCGCCGTCCATTCCGCCTTGAACATCGGCGGCCGCAGGTCATTGACCGAGCAACTGGCCGCCAGCAAAGACAAGCGGCCCGCGTACCTCAGAGGCGTGGATATCGCCGCGGCCACCCGCGTCGGCCTGCGATTCGGCGCGGACGTCGAACAGGCCGCCATCGTCTTCGAGCAACCGCACGGTCGCCCGCAACCCATCGTCTGGCACGTCAACGACCGCCCCACCCACCGGCTCACCGTTGATCCGGCCTCGGGCGACTTCGCGCTGCGTGGTGGCGCGACCGCCGTCGCCGGACTGCGCGTTGAACCCACCGGCGGCATCAGCGCCGGCGACCTACCAGCCCGCAACCTCCGCGGCATCGCCGTGCCGGTGGCCGACGGCGCAACCGAGTTGACCGTGACGTTCCCGCGCCCCGAGGCCGATGTTCGCTACGCGCTACACGCCCAACCGAGTTGGTTCACGGCGACCGTTGTCGAAAAAACCCCAACCGGGTTCACCGTCCGCTTCGAAAAACCCGCGCCCGCCCACGCCACGCTCGACTGGATTCTGGTCCGGTAAATCATGCGCCCACCGCTCTTTCCACTCCGCGCCGTCCAGCTCGATCTCGCCCGGCAACGCGAAACCCTGTCGGCCATCGCCGACTTCGCCCGCTTCGCCGCCGACTGGGGTTACAACGCGCTCGTGCTCTATCTCGAAGGCGTGGTGCGCACGCGCTCGTTCCCCTACCGGCCAGCCCGCCGCAGCTACTCACCGGCCGACATCGAACAGATCGTCCGCGCCGCAACGCGCACCGGGCTGGCGGTGATCCCCTGCGTCTCCACGCTCGGCCACGTCGAGCATTTCACGCAATGCCGGCCACTCCGGCCCCTCGCCGAAGACCGACGCCGCGCGCCCCACATGTTCTGCCCCTCCAACCCGCGCGTGTACGAATTCCTCAGCCGGTATCTGGCGGAGATCGCCGCGTTGTTTCCCAGCGAACATTTCCACATCGGCTGCGACGAAGCCTGGGGACTCGGGCTGTGCCGCCATTGCCGGCCGCGCGCCGCCACCGACCTGCTCATCGGCCACATCCGCCGGGTGCGCGCCATCCTGCAACCGCTCGGCAAACGCGTCTGGATTTGGGACGACATGCTCGAAAACGAAACCGAACAAACCCTCGCCCGCCTGCCGCGCGATGTCGTGATGTGTACGTGGCAATACAGTCCCGAACTGATTGACCCCACCGGCATCCGCGGCCACTTCAACAACCTCCGCCGGCGCGACTGGCTCGCCATCTATCAACGGCTCGGGTTCGACGTGGTGATCTGTCCGTGGGCGCGGGAAACGGAAAACATCCGCGCGTTCACCGAGTACGCCCGCGGCCGGCGCGTGTTCGGCGGTCTCTGCACCAACTGGGAAGGCCAACACACGTTCCTGCCGGCTGTGCTGCCGGGCGTCGCGCTGGCCGGCGCGTTGTGGTCGCAATCCGGCCGCGACCCGATCCGCGAACTGTTCCCGCGGCACACCACCGCCGCCCGCGCCGCGCTCGTCAGCCCGCTCTGGCCACCGGCGGCACCGGCTCAGGCGTATCTGCGCGGCGGGCTGACCTGGGAAGAATCCCGCCACCTTCACGCTCAACACCTGATCGCCCGCCAGTTGGCCGACGCCCCGGGCGATATGCTTGCCGAACTGGCTTTCCGCGTCCGCCTCCAACTCCAAGCCGGTCGTTTGCGCGAACGGTTGCCTCGGTTCGTTGATCCCCGCGCCGCACCCGTCAGCCTCGCCGACTGCGCGCGCGAATACGACCGGCTCGCGCGCCAGCGCGACCGGGATTGGCGACGTTACCGGCCCGGTATCCTGCCCAACCACGCCAGCGCCCTGCTCCGCCAACGCGCCCGCGAACTGCGCGCCTTGCGCCGACCCGCCGCGCTGCTCGAATTGCGACTGTTCCTCGCCGAAAGCTTTTCCGCGCCGATCCTCACGGTGGCGTTGCGCGGCGCGGGCCGGTGGGTGACGGTGGCGCGCGGTTGTTTCAAGCCGGTCAACGAACGCGATGCGCAGTACACCATCCAAGTGCCCGTGGATTGGCGTGGCCGCGCCCCCGACCGGCTGCGCCTGACGGTGACCGGTTACGGCGGCCAGGGCATCGCGTTCGCCGCGCTCCACTTCGCCACGCGAACCTTGCAGCCCTCCGCGGTGGTGCAGCAACGCGGTCGCGTGCTCGATGCGCGCGCCCTGTTGCGCGATGACGCGCGGGTTTGTTACCTGGGCGACCCCGACACCGTTCGAACGCTACGCCGCCGCGAGTCTCACCGCGCCGCCACGGTCACGCTCGATCTCGCCCGGCTCTGTCCCGGCTTGGACGCGAAGACGGCCATCGCAGCTAACGTGTTCGGGGTCGGTTCTCTGCGCGTTCGCGACGGTACGGTCACGCTCGATGGTCCCCGCAAGAGCCTGCGCGTTGTTGTTCTTTCCCGGTAGAATCCAGCGAGGGCGAGCCGATGCTGAAAGCCGGTGTTGCTACGCGGGATCCGAAACCCCGCATCGGTCCGCGGGGCCGTCAATCCGCCTTCCTCAAACCCGAGGCAACACGCGGCGTCAGGATCGAGATTACCGCGCCTGCCGCTTGAGCGGCCGCCACCGTGCTCGCTACGCCGGTTGCAGTGCCGGTTTCGGGCGACGGGGCGGATCCTTCGGGCGCGGATTGGGACAGGGCGCGGGATACTGGTACTGCGGATCCTTCTCCTGGGTTTTCTGAATGGCGGCGATCTCTTTCCACGTGGCGAGGATGCCACGCGGGCACGGCGGCAGGTCGTGTTTGATGGCGCGATGCAACTGGCCGAGCTTGTAACACGGCACCGCGGCGTACATGTGATGCTCGATGTGATAGTTCATGTGCCAGTAGAGGAACTGGACGATCGGGTTCAATGTCGAGGTCCGGCAGCACAGGCGGAAGTCCGGTACGTTGTCCTGCAGGCCGATGTGCTGGGTTTTGTTGCACAAGAAGAACAACCAGCTTCCATACACGCCCACGCAACTGATCAGCAGCGGCAGCATCAGGAAGCGCGGATGCACGAACACTGCCGCCAGCACGCTACCCACCAGGATCAGTCCGTGCCCGATCAGCATGCAGCGCGCCCAATTCATCGGCACGCGCCTACGCGCCGGGTCCGTCTCCGGGAAGAGCGCCAATTCCCATTCGCCGCAAAAACCGCCGCGCGCGATGCGAAGGGCGCCGGCGATCAATCCTTTGAGTTGCATCGGATTCACGAAGCCGGTCTTGAAAAACTGTTTCAGCACGATCTTGATCGGCAGCACGACTTCGAGGTCGTCGGGTGGGTGCAGCGTGAACTGGTGGTGCCGGGTGTGGCTGGCAGTAAACGCGTGGTGGTTGATCCAGCCGAGAAACGCAAAGACATGCTCGAAGAACGAATTGAGCGCCTTGGTCTTGAAGACGGTACCGTGCCCGAGCTCGTGGACGGCGTTGATCTGAAACGCGAAACAGGTACCGTGCAGGAACGTCAGCAACACCGTCGTCCACCACGGCCAGCGTCCCGTCGAGTAGAATGCCAGGCCACCGGTCAGGACCAACGTGCCGAGATAGCCGAGCGTTTGCAGCCCGCCCAAAAAATCGCTGCGTTCGTGCAGCCGCTGCAACACCGCCGGCTCCAAGGGGGTGCGATACCACGCCACCGGCTTCGACCAGCGCTGGTAGGCGGCCTGTTCCTGCGTCATCGTTTCGAGAGTCTGGCTCATTGGGTTCTCCTCTGCTTCATCGTCCCGGGACACGTAACATGAATTGCTTTCGGGCGCTTTCACGGTAGTATCGCGATACGAAATCAAACATGACCGAACGTCTCGTCGTGGATTTGCGCCCGCTCGGCATCTCCGAGGTGCCGATGCTCGGCCGGTACGATCACCGGGAGGCCAGGCCGGGGCTGCCGGTGCACGCGCATCCGCGAACGATGGAGATTTGCTACCTTGCCAAAGGCCAGCAACTCTACCGGGCGGGACAACACGATTACGTGTTGCGGGGCGGGGACTTGTTTGTGACCCGACCGGGCGAAGCGCACAGCACCGGCGAGACGCCGCAGGAAAAGGGCAGACTGTACTGGCTTCAATTGATCCTCCCGCGCTCGCGCGGGGAGTTCCTGTGCTTCGCTCCGCGCGAAGGCTGGGCGATTGTGCAGCAGTTGCTCCGAATGCCGCACCGTCATTTTGCCGGCGACCGTTCCATGCCGCGCATCCTCGACGAAGTGTTCGCCGCCTGTCCACGGCGCGCCGACCCGCTCCAACGCGTGATCCTCCAGAACCGGCTCATCGAGTTCCTGCTGCGCGTGATTGCGTGCGCCCAGCAAGAGCCGCGCGCCGGGGTCTCGCCAGAAATCAGCGGCCTGCTTCGTTACATCGAGGCCAACATCCACCAAACCCTTCCCCTGCCGGCTCTGGCGGCGCGACTGGAACTCTCGCTTCCCCGGTTCAAGGCGCGGTTCAAGCAGGAGGTCGGCATTCCGCCCGCGGAGTATGTGTTGCGCTGCAAACTCAACGCGGCGCGGAAACGACTCGCTGAGCCGGGCGCATCGGTCACCGATGTCGCGCTCGAATTGAACTTTTCTTCCTCGCAGTACTTTGCCACTGTCTTCCGCCGCTACACCGGCACGACGCCCCGCAGTTTCGCGGCGCACCGGGGCGGCACTCAAGACTGATCCCTCAAGACTGATCCAATGAAAACGTATCTGGAAACATTTGACCGCAGCCCCGGCGGTTGGTGGGGCTGGCTTGGGAATGAGAAGGGGTACAAGGCGCTCGAATGGAGAGACGGCACCGTCACATCCCGCAGCCCGTGGTGGATTGATTACAATCACGCCCCACCGGGCGCGGGCTACCTCCACATGGTCGCCTGCCTGAACACGAAAGGCCCGTTCGGCGAACACATCAAAGAGGTGGGCGGCCCGAATGGGTTCGTGGACAGCAAGTGTCCACGCAATTTCACCAACGCAAAGATGACGGTGCGGATCAAGGGCGAGTTGATCGAGAACGGCGCGAAGTTGGTGTTGCTCATCCAGGCCGCGGGGGGCGACACCATCTGCGGCTGGCTGTTGAATGGGCAGCCGTTCCGCGTCACGAAAGAGTTCACTGATCAGACGATCACGCTCGTGCCCGACGAGAAACAATGGACGTGCCTCGGTGGCCGGCACGACCGCACCGATTACTACGTTCGAAAACCGCTCGCCGAGATCCTGCGCGATGTGAACGTGAACATCATGTTTATTCTCTTCCCGCTCACTATCGCGCCGATGGGGCCAATCGCAGGCGATCCGCACATTCTTCGACCCGAGCGCGACTATCCCGTCTGGCGGTCGAAGTTGCCAGAAGGCTATATCACGCTCGATACCGTGAAGATTGAGTTCGCGTAAGTGGGCCGGGCTGCTTGACCCGAGGGGTGGTCTCGGATAACGATGGGCCGTAGTGAGTTTCCTGCGCTCCAAGGCCGAGCAACTGGCCGACTACCTCCGCGGCTGCATGCTGCGCGGCGAACTGGCCGAACCGCTGCCCGGGATGCGCGTGTGGAGTCAGCAACTCGGCATCAGCCGCAGCACGCTGGAGAAGGCGTTGGCAGAACTCCAGCGTGAGGGCGCCGTGCTGGTCTTCCCGCGTGGCGTTCGGATCAATCCTATCCGCGCCGCCCGGGAAGCGCAGTCGAGTTCGCGGGTCGTGCGTCTGCTGTACTACGCGCGGGATTTTCCCGTCTCGCACATGGCGCACGATTGGGTTTCGCCGTTCGCGGAGCAGTTGCACCTGCATGGAATTCAACTGGCCGTGGAGAAGTGTGACGATGTTCGCTTTCACGCGATCGCAGAAAAGCGCAACCGGACCGGGGAGTTGTTTCTGTTGTTATCGTTGACGCCGGCGCAACAGCGATTGTTCGTGAACCATCGCAAGCCGGCCATTGCCGTCCCCGAGTCGGCACCGCAGGTCAAACTCCCGTTCCTCGGCCTGGACCAGGTCAGGGCAACCCGTCACGCCACGCTTCGGTTGCTGCGACGCAAGTTCGCGCGCGTGCACCTGGTTGTGGCCGATGTGCGGACGGCGGGGATCGAGCATATCGTCGCAGTGTTCCAGGAGTTGGTTTCGAGCTGGCCACATCAACCGGTCCATGGGCGGATCACCCGGCTGCCGCTGGAGTGGCAACCGATGATTTCCACCGCGCGGCGGCTGGCTTCCGCGTGGGAGGAACGCACGGGGATTGTCGTGGCGGGATCCATCACCCCGGGCGTCATCCAGACCGCGCTGCAGGAACGCGGCGTGAACCTGCCCGGCCAGGCGGAGATCGTGGCAGTGCTGCCGCCGCCGGAGTCCGTCAAGCTCTGCCCGCCACCGGCTCATTATCCGTTTCCCGTCAACCGCTACGTGAAAGCCCTGACCGAAGTGGTTCTCCACTACTTCGAGACGGGACTCGTTCCGCGCGTGCGCAAGCTCATCGGGGTGGAACTGGTCATCCCCTGAGAACATATCGAACAGGCGTAGCACAAGCTTCCAGCTTGTGAACTCTCTGCGGCGGCATTGCCGGGTTCACAACCAGGATGGTTGTGCTGCACAGCCCGTTCGGGAAAGATCGGCCTGAGAAACAGGCCAACCGGCTCGGGTTGCCCGGAGGCGGGCGTTTTCCTAGCTTCAACGCAACATACAACCGGAGTTCCGACCATGAGAACACCAATATCGAAAATCATCCTGGCGGTCGTCCTTGCCTCGTTCGCAGAACAATCGTTGTGGGCACAGGTGCCGGTAACCAACAACCTGCTTCTCTGGCTCAAGGCGGACGCGCTCAGCCTGGCCAATGGGACGCCTGTCAGCAGTTGGACCGACAGCAGCCCGAGTCTGAACCACGGCATCCAGGGCACGGCTGCCAACCAGCCCACGTTCGTCACCGGCGCCATCAACGGCAAACCGGTGGTCAGCTTCGATGGCGTGAACGACTTCCTCTCCCTGACCCGCGGTTCGCTGACGAACGGTCTGACATACATCGCCGTGTTCCGCACCACCAGCACGGATGCCACCTCGGGGTATGCCGGCAACGCGCCTCTGACCATCATCGGCGATCACACCGGCAGCGTGTACAACGGCTTCGGCCTGAGCAACGGCCTTTCGCTGTACAATGGCTACGACGGCGGCTGGTATCACGTCAACGGCACCAAGACCCTCAACGACAACGCCGCGCATGTCCTCAGCGCCACCCACGGCAAGAACATCCCGGGCGGTCTCGCGGCCGGAGCCGGCACAGCGCGTTTGTTTGCGGATGGCGCGCAGGAGGTGTCCGGCTCGATTGGGTATTATCCCTTATTGGCCGGCTTCGACCGGATCTCGGGCGGCTACATCAACGGCTCGGCCACCGCCGACTTCTTCAGCGGCGACCTGGCCGAGGTGCTCGTGTACAACACCGTGCTCTCCAGTTCGGATCGGTTCTGGGTTGAGAATTATCTCGGCGACAAGTACAACATTGTCGTGCCCGAACCGTCCGCGATGGTCTTGTTCGCGATGGCGGGATGGGCGATGCTGTGGCGTCGTCGGCAGGAATGAATCTATCCGCCCAACGGAGATCGGGATTTACGCTCATCGAGTTGTTGGTCGTGGTGGCAATCATCGCCATCCTCGCCGCACTGTTGTTGCCCGCCCTGACCAGCGCCAAGGAAAGCGGCAAGCGCGCAACCTGCCTGAACAATCTTCGTCAAATCCATCTCGCCTTGCGGTTGTACGCCGACGACTCGGACTATCGGCTGCCGGGGATCACCTCGGTGAGTTGGGCGATGGATTTCACCTGGGCGACCAATCTCTTTCGTTACGTCGGCCTGTCGTCAAGCGTGTTCCCGAAGCGCGGCATCTTCACCTGTCCCTCGACGAAGTTCTATCAATCGCAGGCGATCATGGACTGGCCCGGCAACGATCATTACTACCTAACGTACGGCATCAACTACTACGCGTGCAGCTACGACGGTCCGGCCTGGGCCTGGGGCACGTACATCCCCGGCGGTCTCAAACGCGCGGAAGAAGGCAGCTCGGCCTATGGCGCAACCGCCGCCAACACGCTCCTCGTCGCCGAAGGCTACGTCCACAATTTGTATTTCGATCCGCACGTCGGGTCCGACGTTGCGCCCTCCTATCACCTGCATGGCTACGGCCACTTCAAGGGCGGTGGGATGAACACGCTGATGCTCGATGGCCACGTCGAGTTCGTCCGCCATCCCGTGGACCGAAACAAGTATCTACTCGGCCCGTTGCTGAACGCGGGCAATTCGACCGTGACGTACATCCTCGTTCCGAATACGAGCGGCGGGTGGTGAAACTCCGGCCCGGCTCTGCCAGGCGTTTCGGTGTGGATGCTGCGCAACAGCGAACGCCTGACGGCGTCACTACTTTGACAATGTTAGATTCGCGAAAATTTCTTGGAAATCCGCACCAATCCACCGCATTTCGTCGAATCTAACCTTGTCAAACTACGAACGAAGACCAACCCATTTCAACCCACTCCCGCATGAAACAACTTCGACAAACCATCTGGCTGGGAGTGTTGGCGATGAGCGTGTGCACATCCGATGCAAAGGCCGGATCAAACTGGTGGGAAACGCCGGGACAATGGCGCATCACCACCGGCACCGCCATCGCGGTCCGGGATGCCGCGTTCCGCGTCGAGATCCTCGAAGCCGGTAAAGGGCAATCGCTGACGCTCGACGCCGCCGCGCGTCTGACCGGCAATCACGAACTGCGCGCGTTCGTCCGAATGCGGACCGTCGTAAGTCCCGTCGCCCACGCGAAGTTCTCGATCGGCAAGAACGACGCGAGCGATCCCGGCCTGCTCTTCTGGTTGTCGGCTGGGAGCGACGCGGGCAGCATTACCTGCGCGGTGCAGCAGGACGGCAAGCCGTTGCACGACAAGGATGCGTTTGACCGAGAAGCTGAACTGGGAGGCGCAAGTCTCCAATGGCTTCGACTACAAGCTCCGTGCCTACGGCAAGCCGGGCGATCTGTACGACATTTTCCTGCCCGCCACGCCCGAGGATTTTCGCCGCCGCGTCGAGACCGACATGGCGCGGCTGCCGGAGCGCGATACCAAATGGCTGGAGGTGCGCGTCGAACTGCGCGACGGCCAGGTCCGATTCTGGCTGGATGACCGGCTGGTGGCGCACAAGGAAGTCCCCGCGATCCGGGCGGACGGTTTCGCGCGGGTCGAGTTGAGTCCGGGGTTGCAGCTTGCGTCCTGCTCCGTCTCGCCGCTGGCTGCCGGGCCGAACGGGTTTGCACCCATCCATCTGGCCGGTTACGCCAACGCGCGGGCGTTTCTCGGAAAGACCACGGTGAAGTCCAATGCTTCGTCTTTGGCCACCGTCGGCGGCGTCCCGTTCGTTCTGCCCGGCGTCAACATCGAGGGCAAAGATCACGTGGACGTTGGGATGAGCCTGTACCGCGATGCCAACAAGGACGAGTAGGTGCCGACCTTCTATCAGCCGTGGGCCGGCAGCGCCTGGCGCGATCCCGCATCCAACTGCGTGTGCCGAACAAGCAGTACGACACGCTGTACCTGTTGGCGGCGTCGGACAACGATCGCGATGAGTTGCCGGTGGTGACGGCGATGTTCTACCGGCCCAACGCGGGATTCTCGGAGCACTTCGGGGCGACCGTGCCGCCCGCCACCGTCGCCCCGGGCGATGCTGTGAACCCGCACGGAGCAAGAACGATTTCATACTTCGGGAAGTCTGCAATGACTGCTGCGAGGCCGGTCTCGGAGGGCGTTCCGTTTTCCGTCACCCTCAGCGACGGCCGCACGGTCAACCTCTGGCTGGTGAAAATCCCGCTCGATCCCGGCAAGCTCTCCTCGTTCGCCGACCTGGACATCGTCGAACTCGAACTGACCAAACAGGTTCATCTGTTCCGATCCTATCCCGACCCGATCGTCAGCGGCTGGCAGCAAGGCGGTCGGGCCTCCTCGGTTCACGTGTTCGCCGTGACGCTCGGCGAAGCGCCGGTGGGATTTGAGTTTCAACCCGCACGCTTCGGGCACGTTTGGACGTCGCCCGAAGTGCCGGGCTACGCCGCCACCTTGACGAATCGCACCGGAGCCGACCAATCGGGAACGTTGACCGTGACCACCCGCAGCTTCGACGGCACGGAGGAAACCCGGCAGCAACAGCCCGTGTCCGTCGCGAAGGGAGCTTCCGCGAACGTGGCGCTCGCCGTTCCCGTGAGGCTCAATGGCTACCACGAGATCACGGCAACGCTCGCCATCGCGGGCAGGCGCTGGACGGAACGGCGTTCCTTTGTGCGGCTCGCGCCCGACACGCGTTCCGTCACGTGGACGGAAGGCAAGGGCATGCTGTTCGGGCTCTGGAGTTATCAGGGAGCGGCGCACCATATGCCGAAGGCCGAGCCTTCGGTCAATCTGATGACCGTGGCCGGCGCGCGCACGACCCTTGGCTACACGTTCGGCCTCGACAACTGGCCCAAGTACGCCCGGTTGTCGCCGACCAACGAACTGATTCTGAAACACTGGACGCGCATCGCTGGTTCGCCGGAGGTCGGGCGGGTGCCGGACTGGGCCAGGGAAATTTCTCCCGATCCGAAGAAGGTGGAGGAGTTTCAGAAGGAATTCATCAAGCCGCAGTCGTACAAAGACCGCATCCCGGAGCGATTCCGTCCCGACCACGTGTACTTTTTCTGCGAGCCGTTCATCAGCATGCGGCTGACCGCGGGCAACCTCCCCGAGTACTGGGGCGAACCGTCGTACGAACCGACGCCCGGCGAACAGGAGCGGATTCGGATGCATTGCAACGTCGCCCGGTGCGCCGCCGAAACCGTGCGCCAACACTGGCCCGGCCTCAAGATCCTGATCCCGTATGGCGACCCGTGCTTCGTGATCCCACTGCTGCGGTCGGGATTTCCGAAGGAGTGGATTGATGGCGTCGGCATTGACTACGCGAACTTTGCCCGCCTGCCCGAACAGCAGTTGCACCAGATGAGCATTCACCGCTTCTACCAGATGCGGAAGGAATGCGCGAAGGCCGGCATCCCCAACCCCGCGCTCTATTTCTGCGAAGGCGTGTTCGTTCCCACCGAGCCCGGCACCTGTTCGTGGCGACAGCAGATGGACATCTACGACCGTTGCATGCTGTTGAGCATGGCCTACGGCGTCACGCGGTTCTATTCGTGCCGGCAGCAGTTCGACAACGGCAGTTGGTACGGCGCGGAACAGTACGGCGGCAACGGCATCTTCCGACGCGTCCCCTACTGCGACCCCAAGCCCGCGTATGCCTCCTACGCGACGATGACCGACCGGTTGAATGAAGCGAACTTCGACGGCTGGTTGAAAACAGGCTCGCTCACCACGTACTGCCTGCGAATCAAAGGCCCGAGAGGGAACAGTTATCCGCTCTGGACCGTGCGCGGCCAACGGCCGGTCACGCTGACGCTCGCCGCCGATGCCGAGGTGCAGATCGCCGATGCGATGAACAACACCAGGACGATCCACAGCAAGAACAGGAAGATCGAGATCGTCACCGATCCATCCGTGACCTATGCGACCACGACGGGTGAAATCGTGTCCATCGAGGCGGGCGAGCCGATTCATGCCGATGTCCCCCCGGCGCCGAACGCCATCCCGGTGGCGGACCTCGGTGACGGCTCGTGGAAATTCACCTCGCAGCCGGACCTGCTTTACGAGAACAACAACTTCGACACCGCCCGGTATCTCGGCGAGTTCCGCAGCGCCATCGTCTCCGACCCACAACAGGGAAACGTGCTGGCGTCGAAATTGGGAAAGCAGCGCACAGTTCACGAGCTGATGCCGTGGTACAACACGCTGACGCCGCGCCGCCCGATCACCCTCCCGGGCGCGCCGTCGCATCTCGGCCTCTGGGTCCAAGGCGCGAGCGATTGGGGGCGCGTCGTCTATTCCCTCCGCGACGCCAAGGGCGAACGCTGGATCAGCGTCGGCACGAAAGACCAGTGGAACTGCAACGACATGCACGGATGGAGCATGTTCAACTTTGACGGCTGGCGTTCCCTGCGCTTCGAGCTGCCCGGCCATCTCGGCTATGACAACTTCCGCCGGGCCGGCACCACCTGGTGGGGTTCGCAGGACGGCGACGGCGTCGTGGACCTGCCGTTGAAGCTGGAGCAGATCATCCTCGAGCAGCGCAGCCATATTCTTTACGGCATCGGCGCGCCGACGGAGATCACGCGGTTCGGCGCGCCGGGGCTGAGCGGGTACGCGTGGAACGTGCCCGGCTCGCAGTGGAAGGTTCATTGCAAAGAAATGCCCGGCGCGAAGAAATACTTCCTCTGGATGAGCGCCCACCAGGATGGTCGCGGCGCGATCAACCTCACGCCCGCGGGATTCAAGCCGGGTGAAGTCATCGGCGGCATGCGCCCGTCGGTGAAGTTGTACTTCTGGGCGACGTATCAGGACGACAAAGGGCAGACGTCGAGGCCGTCGCGCGTGTTCGCTCGCAACCCGATCACGACCAATCCGATCGAGCGGCTGGCGAAAGAGCGCGTCGGCCCACCCAGCGCCATTGTGCGGTTGCGTCCGCCCGATTGGCAACCCGACGGCACAAAGGTCCACGTGGACGTGAAAGAAATCCCCGGCGCCAAACACTATTTCCTCTGGGTCGGCACACACGCCGACGGACGCGACGCCGTCAACGCAACGCAGAACGGTTTCCAGCCCGGCGCGTTGGTGCAAGGATTGCGCCCGCGCGTGAAGCTCCAATTTTGGGTCGCGCACGAGGATGCCGAGGGCCGGATGTCCAGGCCATCCACCGTCGACCCGATTTCACGATTCGCAAAGACATCCCCTATTCGGAGCATCGGAATCAGGGGCGAATCTTCCTGGCGAGGATCAAGCGGGACCGCTTCGCGAGCTTGTCTGCGCCGTACAAGTCGGTGTTCGACGTGGAGAACACAACCTGCATGGAACGCACTTCGGGTCGTCTGCATCTCGACGCCGGTCCGCGCGGCGGCAACGAGTTGTTGGTGAACGCGCGCTGTCCCGAGGGGAGCATTCGCGTGGCGATCTTCGAGCAGGGCAAGGACAAGCCGCTGCCGGGTTTCTCGCTCGATGACTGCATTCCGTTCACGGGGGACTCGGTTCGCGCGCCGATTCGATTCCGCGGGAAAACCGTCGCTCAGATTCCGCGGATGATGGGGCTCAAAATGCGCTTTGAAGTTTCGCGGGGCGAAATTTTCGGGTACGAGTGGGGCGCGCACCAAGCCGACTCTTCGTGAGTTTTCGGTTGCTTGGAGCGTCCAGTCTTATTAACACCCCACTTCAGTAGGGTGTTCAGCCGGTGCCGAGTGGTCCCGAACCGCTTCAGCGGTTTCGACCCGTGTGCAAAACCGCTGAAGCGGTTACATGAAAGGTCGTCGCGGAATGCACCCCACTGAAGTGGGGTGTTAATGATAGATCGCGATGGTACTCGGTCTGCGGGTCAGTGTTCGAGCGAGAGAGCAGGAGCCAAAATGAAGATCACCGATGTTCGAATGATGCGTTTGTGGGGGCCGCGAGTCCACGATGTGGGCGGCGGCGAGAACAAGATTGCCAAGGTCATCATCCGCGTGGATACCGACGCAGGCATCTACGGCCTCGGCGAAGTGGACGATTTCATGGGAATGCGCCAGGCCATCGCGTACATCCGCGAATACTTCAAGGGACGCGACCCGTTTCAGATCAACGCCATCGTTTCCGAGATGCTCTACGCCTCGCTGCCGCCGTATCACGCCGAGGTCAAGCAGGGCGTGATGCCCGGCGGGATCATCGCTTGTCCGAGCTCGTCGCCTACCGCGGTGCCGTGGGGGCCGGTGGTGTGGTCCATCAGCGGCGTCGAGATGGCGTTGTGCGATCTCGTCGGCAAGGCGCTCAAGACGCCCGTCTATAATTTGCTCGGTGGAAAGTTCCGCGACAGCGCGCGCGTCTATCTCGATCGCAGCTCGCCGCACGACATCACGAACCTGGATGCTTGGCGCAAGATGGCCGCGGAGGCAGTCGAGTCTGGTTTCACGCAGATGAAGTTCGACATTGATTTCATGGCTTCCGACTGCACGCCCGATGTGTGGAATCGTTCGCTCTCGCTGACGCAAATCAACAAGATGGTCGAACGACTTGGTGTCGTACGCAAAGCAGCCGGGCCGAACTTCGAGCTCTGTGTGGATTGCCACATGCAATACAACGTGCCGGACGCGATTCGCATCGCGAATGCGCTCGCGCCGTTGAACCTGCTCTGGCTCGAAGACCCGACGCCGATCCAGAACCCCGACTCGTGCGCGGAGGTGCGGGCAAAAAGTCCGGTGGCGATCTGCGTGGGCGAGATGTTCACCGCCGAACAGTTCCGGGTCTTTGTGGATCACAAGGCGTGCGACATCCTGCATCCCGATATCATGTTCTGCGGCGGCATGCACGAGATGCGTCGCATCGCCGACTTCGCCGAACTGCATCATCTCCCGCTCGCCATGCACGGCAACGGCGGCGCGCTCGCGACCGTCGCCGCCGCGCACGCTGCGGTGGCCAGCCGCAATTTCCTCGGGCTCGAATATCATTTCATCGAGACCCCGTGGATCGGCGAGTACGTGAAGCGCGACGTGCCGTTGTTCCGCAACGGCACCGTGCCGCTCACGGATGCGCCCGGGTTGGGTGTGGAGCTGAACGAGGAAGTTTGCCGAAGGCAACTCGCGCAAGGCGAGCGGATGTTCGATTAAGCGTCGGCATGAGCGAGGTCCCGCTTCGCAAATCAAGCCGCCTTCAGCTTCAAATCATTATCTGCCACCGAACTCCGTGTTGGGATGGCGTTGCGATCAATATCCCCTTGCAGAGTGTAAAGCAGATCTTGTGTAAATACCGGGTCTCCGATGTGCCATGAATGCCCCAAGTCTCCGATCACACTTTTCGCGTTCCGCTTCTTTTGCGTTTCTTGCCAGTACTCACCGCAATCAACGTCCACAAAATGCGGCGGGGCGTCCTGCGGCAGGCCGACACGTCCCACCCTCGGGGCGAGTCCCACCCGCTTGGCGTTGGACAGCTTCAACACCGAATCGTACGGGTTCCAGTAGTTCGTGAGCCGAACACAATGCCGTCGCAGCGAGGAAGTCGTCGGGTTGGCGGCCGACATCGAGCTGCTGGAGATGTCCGCCCCGATAAACAAAACTTGGCTGACGGTCCAGTTCACCGCGGCGATGTGCGGCCTGTCGTCGGCGTCATCGAACGCTTCCCGCAACACGAATGCACCTGTGGAATGGGCCAGGATATGCACGTTGATACGGCAGTTTGCTTGCTGATACCGCGAGAAAGGCAGGATACAGTCCGTGACCAACTGCAACGCCGTCTGCTTGGCGTCGGAGCGATCTTCCAAATAGTTGAGCGCGCTATTGGCGCTCGGCCAGTCGAAGCTCACAACCGCGCCCTTGAATCCGCGCTCCTGCAAGTCCTTCCGCAGGCGTCGGTGGCGCTCCATCACGATGTTCTGGTCGTTGTTGTAGCCGTGCACAAAAACCAGCAGATCTCCCGTGGATCGTTTTTCCTCGTCCTTCGGAAACACCGACTCGTCACCAATGACCGCGGCCATCCACCTGTGCGCCGGAACCTTGTGCTCGATCTTCGGCAGTTGATCCGTCGGGACCAATAGAAAGCTGCTCTCGCCCGGTTCGTCGCCAAACTCTTTGTTCCGCGTGACGTTCCGCGCGCTTATGACAAGGTCTTCTTTCATCGTGTTCCACTATCACTGCGCCCGAGCTCTCGTAGAGCCCGGGGAGCCGCATGGCCCGTCGTTCGTGAAGTTTGTGTCTGTGCCCCGCATCTCGCTGCGCCGCGCTACTTGTTCGGATGAATCTGCTCCATGACCTTTGCGCCAAAGTAGAATCCGATGATCGTGGCCAGGGAGTTTGCCAATATCGCTGGTACGTCTTTCTCCGTTCGGAATATGACGATGTAGATAATTGCCAGAGTAATGATCAGGGCCAGCAAGCCAGGCATCCCCACTTGCCGTACAACACGCTCGGAGAATGTCTGCCCCTTCGGCTCCACCTTGCTTGCCGCCTTGGCAAACTCCTCCAAGTCATAGTAAATCTCCGCATTGTCGTTACGAACGAGGACAAAGACGTCTTGATTCGATCCATCGCTCTTGTCGCCGGAGACTGTTACCAACCATCCATCCAGGATATTCGGCGCCTTGTAGGTGACCCTCATGTTCTTCAGGTCCGGCTCATTGTCCCTCGCCGTCTTGATAGCTATGTCTTGAATCTTGTCGCTTTCAGCCATACCCGAAATGCCGCAGTTGTAGCCCAACCAGTGGCCACGGCGTTCCTTGTTTGTCGTTCGTTCTCACGGTGCCACTCGCGTGATGCTTCATTTCGCTGGTTGCACCTGGTCGTGCGAACTCTGGAAGATCAGCAGCAAGTCGGTCCCAAACACAAAGGACGCTGCAAGCCTGAACCCACCAAAAGCTTGGTTATCGCAGAGCGTCTCAAGCTTCTTTTCCAGGTCCTTGTCAGCCTTCGTCAGGTCAATCCTCACCACTTTCGTGTTCATTTGCTCCCGTCCATCCCGGGCAGGCTCAGAACTTGACGCCCTGGGCTTTCAGCGAGTTCTCAATCAACCCAGCTTTCTTTGGATCGGCCTTTTCGTCCGCGACGAAATTCCGGAACGCAGGGCAATCGGCATGGCCGCTGGCTGGATAGCCCGCAGCCGCGGCAGCCTTCTCAAACTTGGCCTTCACTCCGGCGTCGGTTTCTTTCTCGAAAGCGGCCCTCAACCGTCCTTTCACTTCCTCAGCATCCCAGTCTGGCTCCGCGATACTTTTCACGGCTTTGGTTGCTTTTCCTACGGCAGTGGAGGCGTCGGCACCGATCTTCCCGCCATCATCCCGTGCGAACATCAACGACGCACCCGGCTGTTTCACCGCTGTCCTTCCCACGGCGAGTCTCTGGTACATGCCTCCGTCGTGGAGGCCGTTGAACAAGATGCCGCCCTGCATCCGTATTTCCATGATCACTTCGGCTGTGTCCGCGGCGCCGCCATCCTTGATTTTTGACAGGGCTTTCTTGCATTCAGCGGTCTCCTGACAATTGGTCAGCTTGCCCACGGCATCGGCAATCCGAGATCCGGGCTTTTCCAAGTCATCGCGATTGGAAGGAACAAGCGCGACTTCAGCGCGGTTATATCCCAGCTTGATTCGAGGCGTTTGCGTGGTCTGGTCCTGCGACACCTCAATCCCCAACATTGTGCCCGTCGAGGCAATCACTGTATGCTTGCCAATCGCGCAACCCTGCAGAGCGAGTGCTCCGGCACTGAGAAACGTCACCGCAGTGACTTTCGTCTGCGTCCTATTCAGAGCCATGGAGTTCGGTCCCGCTTCTGCCCCCGTGTGACGACGCGACAGGTTTGAGCCTGGCACTGTCCACCTCAACAACGATTGGCCCGCCCGGTCGCCTGGAAACCTCCATCCGCACATCCTCCGCGCCTTCGGCGACCTGAACCGTACAGCCGGAGGCGTACCCGATTCCCACTTTCATACCCGGCTGACCCGAAATGCTCAGACCCACTGAATCGGCCCTCGTCACCACCGCGGCGTTCGTTTTCGAGTTGTCCACACTGACTATTCCGATGCCCACAATCACGTAATGCGTAGTGCCATCGCTGGCGTGAATCGGAATGCCCGAGCACCCTGCGTGAAGAACCGATAGAGCGATGATCGCCAACATCCCTTGCCAGGACCTTCCCACGCAAACCCTCTCTCCCATTCACATTGCACGTTGGAATCTATCGTTGGCTGCGGCGACGGGCGAGGAATCCCAGGCCGCACAACAGTAGCGCGACCGTGCTCGGCTCGGGCACGGTGTCGTTGAAAAGACCTGCCACACGAAAACCCTGCGTGGCGTCCTCGTACGACGGACCGATCCAGCCGCGGAACGAGGCGATCAGGACGGAAGGGCCATCGTTCCAATTACCACCGCGCACCCCACGCGACGACCCGGATATGACAGCTTCGTTCCGTTCCCAGACGTTGCCACCTTGATCGAACGTCCCGTAGTAGCTGCTTGCCGTCGTGTACGCACCCACATCCGTCAGGTAGCTCGGCGGCCCGACCGCATACCCGTCGTTGTAGCCCACGTCACCCACCACATATCGGTAGAAGTTCCCGGACTTGCTCGCATCGGGCGAACTTGTTCCCGGCGGCTGATCGCTGTACGGCTCGCTGTCGGTCTTCATCGGGTACAGCCAGTAGCCCGTGCCTCCCTTGGTCGGGTCATAATATGCCGCCTTGTACCACTCGTTCTCGCTCGGCAGCCAGTACGTCGCCCCGCCCGCCCGGGTCTCACTCAGACCAGTGCCAATCGTGTACACGCCGCTCTCCGTGCCGCCACTGGTCTGGCCGTTGTGCAGCCAGTTCACGAACCGCATCGAGTCGAAGAAGCTCACGTACACCACCGGGTTGTTTCCTTGCCCAGCCTTGACCGAATACTTCGAACCGTTTGGATTGCCTGCGGTGTAATTGATGCCACCCACCGCATCGGAAGTCATACTTGCGTTGTAGAGGCTCAACGAGTTCGCTCCCGTGGCGTCCACTGTGTTGAGGAACTCGACATATTGGGCGTTGCTGACCTCGTATTTGCCGATGTTGTAGGTGTAGCTCACCGAGCCGTAGCCGGTGGTGCTGTCGTTCATAACCAATGTATCGGCCGGATTGCCCGGGTTGCCGACGGTGACCATATCAATGGTAACCGTCCCGAAGCTCGACGGTGCGAGCAAGGGCGACAGGGCGACTCCCACCGCGCAGGTCAGTGTTGTCAGTATCTTGTTGTGGATTGTTTTCATGTTCATTGTCCTTGTGAGTTTCTGCGTGAGTGGGAACGACTGCGGTGCAGTCCGTTTGAGACGCGTGATGAAGCGATCTGCGCTGGCGCGACGGCTCCGACGTCGTGCCCATGATTTTCGAGGCTATGCCCCGCTGCGCGCCCAGAGACAGGGCTGAACCCTGCCGATCCGAGGCACGACGTCAGAGCCGTCGCGCCAGCGTGTTTGATTGCGGCCTCGTGCCACGTTCGATCAGATTGTTGTAGCCGCGGGCGTTGACCGCGGCCGCCCTCGGCGCGGGCGGCTACAACGGGAGAAAAGCCGACGGGGAAAAGAGTGCTTGCGGAGAACCGGGAGGCTACCCGATGATTAACAATGGAGCCGGTGCGTGCGTGCGTGCGTGCGTGCGTGCGTGCGTGCGTGGCCGGAACTACATTGATTTCGTGTCGTGATCAATCGTGCTCCCTCATCCAATGTGGCGGCGAGTATAGGAATCGCCCCGCCGGATGCAAGCACCATTTTGCTCGATTCGCGCTTGAGAATCCATCGTCGGATTCTATACTCACACCATGAGTACGCTTCAGGAGATCGAGGCTGCCATCGAAAAATTGCCCGCTCGGGATTTGCGGAAGCTGACAGAGTGGATCAACGAACGTTGCGGAAAGCGGTCCGCCTACGACGCGATGCGCCACGGGTGCGGTATTGTGAAGGAAGCGCCGCGTGACCTCGGTAGCAACAAGAAACATCTGGCGGGCCTCGGACGATGATCCGGGGCGTGATCCTGGACACCGGTCCGCTGGTTGCGTTCCTGGTAGCGGACGAGGTTGCCCACGAGTGGACGGTTGCCCAACTGGAAAACATTCAACTCCCACTTCTCAGTTGTGAACCCGTCATTACGGAAGCCTGCTTTCTGCTTCGTGAGCACAGCGAAGGCATTGAGAAAATCAAATCCTTCCTTGAACATGGAACCATCCGTCTCGAGTTCCGCTTGGAGGATCACCGCGACCGCGTCTTCGCTCTCATGCATAACTACCGCAACGTGCCGATGTCGCTCGCCGATGCCTGTCTGGTATGCATGGCGGAAACCGTTTCGGATGGTCGGGTTCTTACTCTGGACAGCGACTTCAAGATTTATCGCAAACATCGGAACCAAGCGATCCCGTTGATCATTCCTTGAGCAGACTCAGGTTCAAAGGTTGAGCATGAAATCAGTTCCTCTCACCGTCGTTGTCCATGACTACTTTGCATCGGAACTATCGAGCGCGTTGGTATCGCAGACGTTTGCCTCACCGCCGGTACTTCGGACGATTGTCGGACACACCGATGTCGAAGTCGCCACGATGTTGGCTGGGACAGACGTGCTGGTATCGGGAGAGTTTAGGCCGGCGTGGTGCGCGGCAGGGAAAACATCGCGTTTGCGGCTGGTTCACTCCTCCGGCGCCGGCATAGACGCGATTGATCTCAAGAGTCTCCCGCCCGGCTGCAAGGTCTGCAACGTGTATGGCCACGAACGTGGAGTCGCCGAGCAGGCGTTCATGATGATGCTCGCGCTCCAACGCGATCTCTTCAAGATGGACGCCGCGTTGCGCAAAGGCGACTGGACTCCCCAGCGCGCATACCTTCCCGAACTCGGCAATCGCAATCTGCTGATTCTCGGTTTCGGTCACATTGGCGCGGAACTGGCGCGGTGGGGAAACTTCCTCGACATGAACGTAACCGCGCTGACTCGCCCTCCCACCAAAGTGCGCAGCGGAAAACCTGCGCCATGCGCACTCGGAACCCTGAAAGAGCTGGGTGAGCACCTGGCGACCGCTGATTTCGTCATCGTGGCGATTCCGGCCACGGCCGAAACCACGGACCTGATCGGCGAGAGGGAGTTTCAACAGATGAAGCCGGGCGCCTTCCTCATCAACGTCGGCCGCGCGCGTGTGGTCAACGAGGAGGCATTGTACAAAGCACTGCGTTCTCGCCGCATCGCGGGTGCGGGATACGATGTGTGGTATGAGTACCCGGCCAGTCTCGCAGACAAGAAGCATCCGTCCCGCTTCCCGCTTCATGAACTCGACAACCTCATCATGACACCGCACAAGCCAACGATCGAGACGATGGCCTATCGCTGGGCGAAAATCGCCGAGAACATCGCCCGCTTTGAACGCGGCGAGGCACTCGAAAATGTTGTCTGCACCGTATAGATCGGACTCATGGGAGACTGCGTTCCAAACCCGCCGGCCTTTGTTCGTAGTGACGCCGTCAGGCGTTCCGATCTTGCCGGTAGTTTGAGAATGTTAGATTCGATTCAATCGCCCGTGTTTATCGGCCTTTTCATTCACACCCCGCTTCAGCGGGGTGACCGGGCGCCCGGGGAGCAGGGAAACCGTTTCAACGGTTTGCCCGCGCCTTCGAAAACCGCTGAAGCGGTTCTCCACTCTTACCTTGCGCCAACCACCCCGCTGAAGCGGGGTGTGAATGATACATTCCCAGGAATCGATCGAATCTAACATTGTCAAAGAAGTTGTCCGCAGAAAACGCCTGACGGCGTCACTACAAACCGCGCATACTGAACTACCCAGATGAAAGATAACAAAACGCTTGGCCCGACGACCTACCCCAAACGTCATCTGTTCTTCGACACCGACAACCTCGTCGAGTGGGATCTCAACATCGAGCAGCGGTTCTATCAGATGGAGAAGGTGCCGATCCACGGGCTGAAGCAGGGCGCTCCCGGCGCGTGGGACGCCCGGATCACTTCCGCCTACGGCACGACGCTGGTCGAGAACGGCCTGTTCCGCAAGTGGTTTGCGTGCATGCCCGATGCGAGCCACAAGGACAAAGACCCTGATCACTGGGTGACTTGCTACGCCGAGAGCGAAGACGGCATTCATTGGCGAAAGCCGGACCTGAAGATCACCGGACAAAATCGTTGGCCCGGCAACAATCTCCCGGGCCTGCCCGGCGCCGTGATGAGCGTCGTGTACGCATTGCCGAACGCCGGCTGCAAGTACCTCGCGCTGGCGCTGCATAAATGGCCCGAGCCCGAGCCGGATGTGTGCACGGACGTGAAGTTGAACGGGCCCGGCATGTATCTCTTCGGTTCCGACGACGGGCTGCGCTGGCACCAGGTCACGAAGAACCCGATCATTCAGCACGGCGATTGGGCCATCCTCCACGCGGACCACGTCCGGCAACGGTATCTGCTCTACAACAAGGTCGGTGCGAGCCACGGACTGATCCCGCGCCGCGCCGCGCTCGTCATCGAAAGCCGGGATGGCATTCACTGGGAAGGCTATCACGGCACGCGGCAATGGGAGGAAGCGTTCGTGTCCGACGACTACGACGACCTGATCGCCGCGCAACGGGGCTTCCGAGTCAGCGAATTGTACGGCTACACACTGTACCAGGTCGAGACGCTTTATCTCGCCGTGCAGAGCATTCTCATGGCGGGACTTCCACTCCAGAACAAGATGGCCCAGAATCCCTGCGGCATCTTTCATTTGAGGATGGCATTCTCGCACGATGCGAAGCGCTGGCGGTATCCGCGTGGACGGCCGCCGTTGATGGAGGTGGGCAAGCCGGGCGAATTCGATGCGGGTTTCATGGTGTGCGAGAGCACGATTGTGGACCACGGCGACGAGCAATTCCTCTATTACAGCGGTACCCGCTACCCTCATGGCTGGAGCATCACGCCCGACTTCAAGCTTCGCCCGGACATCCCGATCGAGGCACAACGAGGCAGCCAGACGCTCGGCATGGCGAAGATCAAGCGCGACCGGTATGCCAGCCTCGCCTTCTCCTGGAAGGGCCGCTTCGATGTCGAGACCGGTCCGCGTCAGGGGGATGAACTCACTATCAACGCCCGCTGTCCGCAGGGAGCGATCCGCGTCGCGATTGCCGAGCAGCGCAGCCGGTATCACGTCGAGCCGCGCAAACACGACAGCCTGCCGGGTTTCTCCTTCGACGACTGCGTTCCCTTCACCGGCGACGCCGTCAAGTCGCCAGTCCGTTTCCGCAACGCACAGGTTGCGGACATACCGAAGGACAAGCCGCTGATCGTGCGATTCGAAGTCATGGCGGGCGAGGTGTTCGGCTATGAATGGATCAACCTGCTTGCATCATGAATGCGAAAGCCAAGACTTGCATTGAGTCATTCGACGGCCCATCCGGATGGATGAGTTGGGCCGGACCGCTCCAGCCGGTGCGCCCGGAAGTTCGCGACGGCGCGCAGTTGGTTTTGTTGGCGCAGGGAAACATCGCGCGGGACAAAGACGGCAACGTAGATTGGGTCAAGCCAAACGTCGTCAACCAGGTCCTCACCGCGCAGCCCTTTGCCGTCACGCCCGAGTGGTCCGAGCAGATTATCACGCCCGTTCCCGATCAGAAGCAATGGACGCAGCTCGGTTCGCACGAGGACGCCGGGTATGGCCAAGGTCCGATCGAGGAGCTGCTTCGCGATGTGAATTTCGATCTCATCTTCATTCTGTTCCCGCTGGATGTCCGACCGTTGCGTCCCGTCCAAGGCGATCACCACCGGCTCAGGCCGGGAAGAGACTGCGAAGTGGACCGGTCCCGCCTGCCGGAGGGATCCGTCATGCTCCACGAGGTGAGAATCGAATACCCATGAAAAGTTGGAAGTTCGAAGTGCTCGCTGAAGGTTTCGTTCGCCGTTGCGAGCCGAACCGGATCGCCGCCCAGCCGCGCTGCGCGGTCACCGCCGACGGCGACGTGGTTTGTCACTACGTGTTGCAGTCGAAACTGGGTCAGAATGATTTCGAGCCGTGGTGGTCCCGGTCGCGTGACGGCGGCAGGTCGTGGACGCACGAGAAGCTGTGGCCGCACTTGTGGGAACATTGGTCCATCATCGGCGCGGCAGGGAGCGGACCGAAGGGGGAGTTGGTCTGGTTCGGCTCGCGCTTTTTTATTGATCGCCCCGGCGAATCGTTCTGGTGCGACGCGACGCAGGGGTTGAAGGCAAACGACATCATCTGGGGCCGGTCACTCGACGGTGGATACACCTGGAGCGAGCCGGTAGTCATTCCCAACCCGATCCCCGGCAGCGCCGAAGTCTGCACGCCCATGTGTGTGACGCGTCGGGGTGAGTGGGTGGGCAGTTACGCACCGTACAACACCTTCGATCCGAATCTCAAAGTCCCGCGCAATCAAGTAGTCGCGCTCTCCAGCGCCGATGAGGGCAAGACGTGGCGGCACTCCGCCATGCTGCGGTTTCCTCATCCCGCTTCGACTGCCGCCGGCTCCTCGGTCACCGAGTTGTCCGACGGACGCCTGCTCGGCGTGGCCTGGCACATCAACGAAACGCTCTCCTCCGACCCGCCGAATGCCTATGCCCTGTCCACCGACGGCGGACGTTCCTGGGGGCCAACGCTTTCCACCGGCATTCTCGGTCAATCCACCGGCCTCGCGCCGCTGCCCGATGGTCGCGTGCTTTTCACGTACAATCAGCGCAAGCACGGGGACATCGGCGTGTGGCTGGCCGTGGCCAAACCCACGGAGGACGACTTCGGCGTTGAGACGAACCAGATCATCTGGCGCGCAGAGACACCCACCCAACACGGCACCTCCGGCAAGCATTCGGAATGGACCGATCTCGCTTTCGGCGCACCCCACATTGTCGTCCTGCCGGACGCAAAACTGTTGTTGACGCTGTGGTGTCATCAGCCGTCGGGGACGGGTATCCGGTTCGTGAAGCTGAACTTGAAATCATGATCACTCTTTCCCGATGAAAATCGAAACCACCCAATGGGGCAGTTGTTTGCCCGACCGACCTTACTACCCGCTCTACCTCGCCAACGGCGTGGACGGCATGTTCATCAACATCCTCGGCTCGGGCGACGCGTGGTTCGAGCAATGCGATTACGGCGCTCCGCTGCCACTCCAGCGCCCCCCTGGTTGGTTCAAGAGTGACCGGCGGACGCACCGCGACACGTATCTGGTGTACGGGACGTTGTTCCCGCTGTTCGAGTTCGCGGCGTGCCCGTTCCTTAACGGGGACCTCGCCGTGCCGCGCAACACGAAGCAATACTTCGATCCGCGCAAGGCCACGTTGACCACAATCTACGATCAGCTCGACAACGAAACGCTGCAGTGGATGCGCGTGAAAGTGACGACCTTCCTCACGAAAGAGCACGTGCAGGTCGAGCACTACGAGTTTCTCGAAACGCCGAAGTCGGGCGCTGCGATCGTGTTCTTCCTCAACTCGCCATCCGGGCCGCACCTCGATCTCTACAAGCGCCCGGTGAAGATGGATCGGGCATCGTTGCGCGTCGAGCCGAAGCGGTCATTGATGAGCTACGAGTACGCAATCGAAGGCTACCGCGGCGGCGCGCGATCATGGTGCGATTGCGATGTGGTGGCCGGGAGCGTCGAGGAGAAGAAGAAGGACGTGTTCGTGTACGGCCGGATGCGGACGCGGATGTTCCGCAGGGGTGAATCGTTCACCCGGTATCTCCTGGCCTTGGACAACGACGACGCGCCCAATTACCGCGCCGCGCTCGACAAGACACTGGGCGAGTGCTGTAACCTCGGTTACAGGCGCATCCGCGACCGGCATCAGGCAGAGTGGCTCGATTACTTCTCGGACAGCCGTGTCGAATTGCCCGACCCGGTGGCCCAGTTCACCTACGACTTCGGGCGTTATCTGATCCGCGGCAACCTCCACCCGACCGGCTTCCTGCCGATGGGCATCACGCCGCACCTGTGGCAATGCTGCATGTTCTGGGATTCAGGCTTCGCGACCGAGGCGATCCTCGGCAGCGGCCATATCGAAGAGGCGCGGCGCGTCCTCGATCATCTTCGCGTCTATATGCCCCGCGCGCGGGCCGACGCGAAGAAATACAAGGCCCGCGGCGCGCATCTGCAGTGGACGGTCGAGCGCGAGAAGTTCACGCACTATCCGTTTCAGGTGACGCAGGTTCACAACAACGCGATGTGGGCGAACACGATCCTGCGGTTCTGGCGATACACCGGTGATGCTGCGTTTCTGCGTCGCAACATAGACATCGTCGAGGAGTTTCTGTTGTTTCTGCACGATTTCATTCTCGAAGATCGCGGCGATCATTTCATCGTCGGCAAATGCGAGGGCGTGGACGAATCGGTCTCGAATGAGAAAACGAACGACACGTGGACGTGCGCGATATTCCTGAAAGCGTTGATGGAATACCGGGATGCCGCCAGCGTGATCCGCCGCAAACCGTTCCTGGACAACCTCGACACGATCATCACGAAGCTCCAGCGCGGCCTCGACCGCAATGGGGACAAGCGCGGCGTGATGCAGTCCTTCGCGGGCGGGAAGTTGCCTCACTGGGGTTCATTGATCTTTGACCTCTTTCCCGAGCATCGCTCGCACGTGCCAACGCTGCGCGAGATGATGAAGAATTACGATCCGAAGATGAAGCTCTACAATTTCCACGGTGTCACGCGGTACGCGGAGAAGTCGTTCCCGTGGGCGGACTATTGGGCCGCGCGCTGTTTCTCCCGCATCGGCGACCCGACCGCGCACAAACTCCTCAAGAACGCCCTGTCCAACACGAACTTCTTCGGCGGCCTGCCCGAGCGCGTCTGGTATCACGGCGAGTATTACAACCACTACACCATCACGTGCAGCGCCGCGATGGTCTGGGCCGTCAATGGCATGCTGGCAAACGTCACCGGCAGCACACTCCGCGTTTTGGGTAGTGTCGCGCCCGTGTGGCGCGATGTGAAATTCGAGCGCATTCTTGCCGGTGACGGATTGATTGTTTCCGCCGAGTTGCGAAAGGGGAAACTCGTGAAACTCCTGGTCGAGAATCTCACCGGCCGGATCCGCTCGGTGCAGATTGTGGTCGGACAGAGACTTGTCCTGCAACGAATGGCGCTGCGACCGGGCAGGAACAACCTGACTGCGCCAGGCCGCAAGAAGCCATGAGCTTCGTGACGGTTATTTCCACTCCACGCGCACCACGCCCCACACCTGGTCGAGTCGCACCGGCGCCTTGATGGCGACGGAAGTCATCGTGAACGGGATCGTTTTTCCCGCCATCGTAACCCGCCGGGGCGTGCGCCCGTTGCGCCGCAGGGAGAAAGCGAACTGCTGGCAGGGCAACGGACCAAGGGATCGCATCCAGGGCGTCGGCATTCCATGCATGCCGGCGAGTTGTTCGCCGCGATGTTGAACCAGCACTGCCCAGGTCGTGGTCGCATTCTCCCACAGGACGAGTTCCACGTTGCCGTGCGGATTTTCGATGTGCGCGCGGAACGGCACCTTGGCTTGAAGCCACATGCTGCGGAACCAGGCAATCTGCTGCGCGTTGGCGTGCTGGGCGTAGTCGGAAAAAATCGGCGGCGCAAGGCAATGCACAGTTCCCTTTCCGAGGCGAAACACCGTGAGTGCGGGATGCTCGCTCGGTTTGTCGCAGGCGGGACCGATGCCCCAGCCGTACCGGACGCCGTGCTGCGCGTCGTAGGGAGCGATGGCACGCATGACCGGCTTTGCGCCAGCGAGCGTCAACTGATGAAAGTCCCCGCGCACCAACACCGGCACCTTGTCCATGCCCGGCCATGAGGGAAGATAGATGTGATCCTGCCACGGCTTTGCTTCCGCGCGGACGCCGAGCCAGTCGAGTGGTCGTCCATCTACTCTCGGGATCGATCCAACGACGAGCAAGCTTCCTCCGTTCTCCACGTACCGCCGTAGGCTGGCAGCGGTCTCGCTCGAAATCGAAGTCAATTCCGGCAACACCACGGCGGTTGCCTTCTCCAGCCAACTGGACAGGTAGCACTCAGCGACAACGGTGGAGTTCAGTCCCGCGTCGAGACAAAGCTCGTAAGCGCCGCTGATCCGTCCCATGCGATCCCGCGGACGACGCGCGAAGTCCTCGAACGAATCGCCACAGGTCACACTCGGGCTGTGCAAGATGAGAACGTCGGGCGCGGCTTTTGCGTCCGACGCGGGAAACTCGGCGCCCAGCCGTTTGCGCAAGCCGCCGATGAACTTCAGCGCGCGGCGACTGACCTCCGTCAGCCGCGTGGCCGGGTGCAGGCGGTCGCCGTAAATGAGCCGGACCCCGCGCGCCCAGATGGCGACCGCGACCTGTTCGAGCCGCAACTCGCTCGCCAGACTCCAGTCGCCCCAGCCCTGGTTGAAGATGGTGGGCATCACTTCACAATCAAGCCCGGTCGTTCCGCCAAACGCCGCGTTCAACCCGAACTGAAGCGATTGCGGCCCGTACGTGGGCGGGTCGAGACTCAACTCGGTCAGACCGCGCGCGACCGGCTCGGGATAATAGAGGCTGCCGAGCTGATTGAATCCGACTCCCGCGCCGGGTTGGACCTTGTGGATGAAACTCGCGACGCGTTCGACCATCGCCACGCCGCGGTCGTGCCGCCACCGCCCGAACGTTGCGTGGAGCGGGTCGTCCTTGCCGGTGGGGATCTCCCTGCCGGTGGCCTTGCGGAACGCAGCGCGGCATGTTTCGCAATAGCACGGTGACAACGCGCTCATCGTGTCAAACCAGAACCCATCCGGGCGATACAGCTTTGACACCTCCTCGATTTGCGGCAGCATCAATGCGTCGAGATACGTCGTGAACGGACATACGGAGATGAAATCAGAGCCCTTATTCACCTGCTGGTCGGGCGTGAACTTCTGTTGCCACTCGGGATGCGCGCGTGCCGCTTCGCCATCAATGCCGAAACTGAGATACGCGAACACGCCGATGCCTTGCGTGCGGCACGCCGCGAGGATGCTGCCGAACGCATCGCCCTTGAGTCCCGGGTGTCGCGTTCCCACCTTGGTCGGGTAGTAGGCGTGTCCGAAGTGGCATTTTGCGAACGTGATGATGTGCTCGACGCCCGCGGCCTTGAGAGTCTTTGCCGCCGTGACCGGGTCGGGGTCGTCGTGAATGCGCACGTTGCGCGGCGTGTGGAGATCAAAATGCCAGCCCAGCCTGGGAAGGTGAGATTGTTTCATGATTGTTGGATCAAATGACGTGTCAGATTGGAGGTTTTGACGGGAATGTCTAGCCCGGATATTTCACAATCAGGCCGCACGTTGTCGCCGAATTCTCATTCACACCCCACTTCCGTGGGGTGGTCAGCAGCTACAAGACACCGCGAACCGCTTCAGCGGTTTCGACCCGGTGAGGAAAACCGCTGAAGCGGTTCGATCACGCCTCCCAACGCAAGTCACCCCCCTGAAGTGGGGTGTCAATGAGAGCGCACGGTCTGAGCGTCCGAGAACTTGTGAAATATCCGGTCTGGCGCGATCTCCCTGAGTTGTCCGAATCAAAAGTCCACGGTGGCGGGGGTTCTTGTGCGCAGCATAGTCTCGACGAGTAAATGCCCGTCGCGTGGAGTTCCGCGGGCGTGATACGGCGCAAGCCGTAGGCAGCGTCGTTCTTCAGCAGGCCGTTGGTGCGGACACGAAAGACGAACATCTGGCTGGCACCACCCGTGTGAGGCAACAGTTCCGGCATATCCACGTGCGGGCCGCTGTCGAGGTCGGCGGGGATGGTCAGCCCCGCCGTGACTGTGTCGAGTATGACGCGGCGATTCGACGCCGCGAAATTCTGATCGGGATCGATGTCCCGGCAATACAGCGGATTGCGGTTCTTCGGGTGCGGCGAGATGCGCGCGTCGCCGGTGAAAAGACGCAGGACGCCATCGGCGCAGCGATAGACCGTGAGCGGAGCCACGGTCTGTGGATCGAACGGGAACACGAACTTCGCTTTGTCTGAGAACGGGCCCTGCACGCGTGCCCATCCGATCGGGCCGCCCTTGATGGGCCGACCCCTGCGGGCCAAATCCAACATCGAACTCCTCGAACCCGGCAAACCCGCCGCCGCCCGGCGCGCCGCGATGCACCCGGTATTGCTCCCAGCCCGGCGGCGCACCCTGATACTGTTGCCAGCCAGTGCCGAGCTGGTCGTATTTCCTGCGTTTCTCCGGATCGCCGAGCACCTCGTAGGCTTCGTTGATTTCCTTGAACTTCTCCTCCGCCCGTCGCTTGTCGCCTTTGGCCTTGTCGGGATGATACTGGATCGCCAGCTTGCGAAAGGCGCGTTTGATTTCCTCCGCCGAAGCGTCCTTCGCCACGCCGAGCGTCGCGTAATAGTCTTTGAATTCCACCGGCAT
>CAZOTB010000021.1:0-51180 GCA_964582645.1 uncultured Verrucomicrobiota bacterium
AGACGAGCGCGGCCAGGAAGGGCAGCAGGGGCACGCGCGGTTTGCGTCCGCGGCGCGTGCGCAGGGTGGGGGCGAAGTCACCGAGCAACTGCTGCCAGGCAGCGAGGAAGCCGCCGTCGTTGGGCGGAGTCGGGGACGGCGTGGATTTGGTTTTGCGCGTGCGAGCGCGTTTGGCTTTCCGATTGGCACGGCGCTCGGCATTGCGGTGGGAAGAGGGCTTGCTGTTGCGACGGCGTTGCGGATGGGAATGTTTTCGCATTCCCATGTTGAATCAGAAATCGAGGAGAACCGGAAGCAAATATATCTCATTGTACTTACGCTACTTACATCAATATTCGAATGGCATTATATTTGAAGGATATCACGATGCCCAAGAGCAACAGGCCAAGTCCCCACCAGATCTTCGAGCTTTCTTCATTGGTGAGTCGCAACCCGCCGCACAAGATGGACATCAGCCGGCCTTTGACGGAGGCGTCTTGCTCCACTTCGGCGGGCGGGTCACTCTTCGGTTGCGACTCAGGTTGGTCATCGAAGAGCTTCGGCGGGTTATAGACAAACGAGGTGGGTCCGTGATCTTTCACTCGGGCCACTGCCTCAAACGCCGCTTTCGTCGCTCGACACCGCGGGCAGCGCGGCACCGAGTCTTCACTTTCCAAACCGCAGTTCTTGCATTTCCACATCGAGCTTTCCCGTCAGCCGCACGAACTGGTTGAACCAAGAGACGCAGAGGTCGGGGTTGCGAAATCGCCAAACCGCCCGCCTCGAGGATCACGGATCGACGAACGTAATGGTTTTCGGTGCGTATAGGTAGCGGGTGTGAGTTCCATCTGTGATCTTCGCGTAGAGGTAGTACGCTCCTGCTGACAAAGATGCTCCAGAAGTGTCAAGGATTACAGATGCCCCCTTGATCTTTTTGCCTGTCTTGGAATGCGTGATCTGCATGAACTGTGCAGCGTCGTTGCCATTGTAGGGATTCTGATCCACATCGAGATAGATTGTTACTTGTTCCGTTGGGCCATCGAAGTCTTGGTAGGTGTAGTTGACTTGGAGGGAGCTTCCAGCGGTGACAGTAACCGATCCGCTGACCAATGGTTCAAGGGTGATGATGTTTGGCCATTGTGCATTCTTCCAGTTCAACTTCTGGCGAGATCCCTGCCCCCCAAGCTTCTTGTGGTAGCCATCCACGATTTGGTCGGTTTTGAACCCTGCGGGCATCTCACTGCTGAGCCGGTCGCCTCCCCCAAGCATGCTGTAATGAAAACCTGCCTTCGATCCCCGAGTTTCTGACTCGAACCACCAATTGACCCGCTCGGGCTCGGTGATGTCCGCTGCTCCATCAGAGGTTGGTGTCTGCAGGTCGATGGTACCATGATACCAAAGGTGAGTGTCGCTGTGGCTATGGGTATAACCACCCGTCAGAACCAAAGTCAGGTTTCTGTTGTACGCACCCTTCAGAGGTATCCCGAAGGGCAGCGAAAGCTTCTGATAATAGTTGTCAGCGAACAGCACATTTTCATAGATCTGAGGGTTGGGATCAGGAAGCAACAAGTCCGCCGCAACGTTAGGATCGAACGCTGTGACTTGATGCACCCAAATGCCTTTTTGCCCAAGCAGCCTTGCGATTTCTGTAACGAGCGAGCACCCTCTGCTATGTGCAACCAAGTGGATCGGTAATTCTACAAGGCCGTTTTCGATCAGCTTATCGGTCACCAGATGGGCAATGTTAGTTACTGGCGCAACTTCAAAGAAGTCGTCAATGCCTCCATCAATATCCGACCAATCCAAAGTAACAAGTGTAAGGCTTAGGTCCGTTGCACTCGGGATCGTTCGATCGAAGATAACCGTGAGCGGCGTAAGTGGATTCAGATCCTCACGTGTGACTGTAATGTCGGCGTAGCTGACGTCATCAGCCGTCCCGTTGATGCGGCTCGCAATTGCATCACGCATCTGAGCTACCCAAGTGTGAGCCTCCGAGTTCCACCTATGCGCGATAAGCGTGACCCCGGACCCAGCTAACTCTTCCTCCCATTCAACGATGTAGCTCGGCCCAAGAACTACCGGTACATCGTTCCATGTGGATTTTCGAACCCCACTGGCGACCCAAAATGCAAGGAAGTCCTCAGGACCGGAATGGTTGTTTGGTTCACGAGCTTCCCAGTTTGTGTAGTCCCACTGCTCGGTGGTAAGCCATCGCCATCCTCCGCCCGGTTCGGACGACCCGACCGGTTGGAATCCACCTAACCAAGGCCCGCCGCCGTTTTGCTGGCCGTTGAAAAACCAAAAAGCGTTGTCAGCGACAAGACCGTGAACAAATGCATTCTCGGCAGCGGAGTGAATCGTCACCAAGTGCCCACCCGCTGCCTCGGCAGCCGTTTTCGCTTCAGCCCACGTGATGCCAGTCGACCCAACGAGCACAGCCTCGTACCAGTGACCATTCCCTCCCTCCTCTGTGCTCCATTGAACTCTAGCAGCAAAGCTTTCAAAACTTACAAAAACTGTGACGATCAGCACTCCGAGTACGAGTTTGACAGTTCCTGTCCTCATGACGGCATCCCTCTTGTCCTCCTTGACGAGGTCCACACCGCAACTGAGACAGCCCCTCAGCGATCTCAATGAATATTTCATGGTAGTCTCCCTGCTGTTGGTGGTTTGGTTTTCACATCCTCAAATCCTTGTGCGTGCTAACCCCTCAACCTCCGTTGCCCTACGGAAGTTTCTTGACTGCCGGGTCGCTCCACAGGCCGGGGCCAGGGCCACCGACGAGAGGCATCCATGGAGTACACTTGTCGTCTATTTCCCGCAATTGGACTCCGCCGCTTCGCTCACGATAACGTCCTTCTGCGCTGCGGTGATCAGGCCCGCCACCAGAAACTCTTCCGCCTGCCTCGCCACTGCCGAGACGTATGCGCCGTGATTCTTCCATGTGCCGCCTGACGCCGGACCTGAGCACGGAACGAGTTGGTCAACGCTGCAACCATCCGCGTTCACGATCGCCTCCGATGGAGTATCGGAGCACGAGTCTGAGCCATCTGCCACGCCATCGCAGTCAGCATCGATGTTGCAGCCGGCAAGCTGGGCAATCTCGTCAGCCGAAAGCGCCCGGCTGTAAATTCGCACTTCGTCAATCTCCCCGACGAGTACTGGTGTGGGGTCAATGCCGGTGCAGGCAGACGTACCGATTCGCAATGCAGTCGAGCTCTGGATGGTTGCGATTTGAGGGGTGTTTGTCTCGCCTGTCTTGACCCCATTAACGTAGGCGAGCAGGCTGTTGCCGCTCCTCACAGCCACGACATGATGCCACGCTCCATTTGTGAAAGCCAGAGGGCTGTCAACATATGGAAGCGAAGGACACGACGCATCGTCGCCAACTTCGAAGAGGACGTTCTGCGGGAGCGGGTTGGGATCGGTCGAACGGCCTGCTCTCAGGTCAATCATGGTGCTGCAACTACACACTGACCGCTTACCGACCAGACCTCCACCCGTGGCGGTTCTTACCCAGCAGGAGATGGTGAAGTCAGACGGGCCGAAGTTTCCCACCGCTGATGAATTACACTCGACATAGTCAGCAATGCCCCCAAAGTGAGCTGCAGTGCCGACCTGCCCCGGCACAAAGCTGACTCCTCCGAAGGCGGTCGCATGGTTGCCGTTCCCGCTCGCATCGTTGGCATCTCCATCGAACGGATAATGCGCGATCAGTCCTGTGTTGAGATCGCCCGCTGCTTCAGGCAGACACCAAACGGTCATCAATGCACAGACCGAACCACAACTGACAAACAGCTTGAGACGTCTTAATGAATCTCTCATGTCATGCTCCTTACACTTCTTGGTTATTTTGATTTGTACCCAACAATTCCTAGTACGGTGGCATCCTCACTCGCCCATCACGCTGATGCTGGCCACGTCGGACCATTGACCCACGCGCTCGTCAGCGAGCCGGTAGATGGCGCGGTATTTCCAGGTGGCGCTGGCGCCGGCAGCCGGTAACGCGGCCGTATCCAGATAATCGGGGACAGTGTTGATCGCCATGAACACCGCGCGGCAAAGCCGCAACCACCTTGATGGCCACGCAGAGGCACCAAAACGCACAAGAGAACAGCCGTCCGACCCACTGCTTTTTGTGACTTGTCGCGCCTCTTTGTGGCCAACAGAATTTTCCCACGGCGAGAAAACTTTCCCTGACGACAGTACGCAGAGGACAGAGAGGAGTATTGCTGAAATCCGTGGAATCCGAAATCCGCGGTTCACTCTGGGCGTGAAAATCAGGAAGGACGCGTTCTGCCGGAACGGGACAATAATCCGGCGCTCGGCGCTCGGCGCTCGGCGCTCGGCGCTCGGCGCTCGGCGCTCGGCGCTCGGCGCTCGGCGAGAAGTCTGCCTTCATCGCGCGGAAGTAGAGGGGATACCGGCGCTCGAAATCAAGAAGAATCTCGTAAAAGTCGTTGGCGGACAAAAACTTGCGACAGATGTGTCAAAGAGAGAATGGTAATGTGTCAAGGAGAGAATGGTAAATTGGAACCAAGACCGATCAGCTACCCAGCACGGAACCCAATGGCTGCCACAAACTTCCGCGTGCGCTGAGGAATCCCTCCAAACTTCACGTTTCACGCTTCACGCAGCTACCCCTCGATCTCACCAATCAGTTTCGCCACCATGTCTTCGATCGTGACGATGCCCACCGGCTTCTGGTTCTTGTCGAGAACGACGGCCAGCGGCTGCTGTGTGGCACGGAGACGCTGTAACGCCTGGTCCAGCGGTGTCGCAGCCGGGAACGTGAACGCCTGCCGGAGGTAGTCGCGGGATGTCTTGGTCTCGGTCGGACCGGGATCGAACAACACATCATAGACGCTGACGACGCCCGCGATCGCGCCTTTGGCGTCCAAGGCCGGCAACCTCGAACAGCCGGACTCGCGCGACTTGGCCACGATTTCCGCCGCAGTCGCTTCGGAGGACACCGTGGCGGTCTGGGACATCGGTGTCATGATCTGGTGAAGCGTGATGTGGCGCAGGCTGAACACTTCCTGGATCATCCGGCGTTCCTCGGGTGTGACTTCGCCGCCAGCTTCGCTGTCGAGGACGAGGCGTTTGAGTTCTTCCCGGCTTACAAAAATCTCCTCGCGCGGTTTGCTTTCACCGAATGCGCGCAGCAGCGTCGAGGTGAGCAGGCTGAAAAGCCACACCAACGGCAGCAGCAGAAGGTAGAGAATGTGAAATACGCCCGCCATGGACACGCTCAGGCGGGTTGGGAATTGGCGGAAGAGCGATTTGGGGACGAGTTCGCAGAGAACAAAGAGCGCGCAGGTCATGACGACGAATGCCACCCAGCCGCCCCAGCGGGGATTCCATTGCAGCAGGAGGAAGCCGGCCAGCGTGGCGGCGATGGTATTGACGAGCGTGTTGCCGACGAGGGAGGTCGCCATGAACCGCTCGGGCTTGTCCAGGTGGCTCGCAAGCAGAGGTGCGCCGCGGTGCTTCTTGCGGACAAGCGCGCGCAGGCGTACGCGGTTGAGAGCGAGGATGCCGGTTTCGATGCCCGAGAAAAAGAACGAGCCGAGCAGGCAGAGCGCGATGATTGCGATGGCGAATGGGAGGTTCATGGGAAACAGCACCGACCCCACTTGGCGCTGGGAGAATGTGGCGTACGTAGTTCAAGCTTCAGCTTGTCCGGGTGGACGCCGGGCCAGCAAGCTGAGGCTTGAACAACGAACGCAAGCTGAGTCGGTCCTTGGCGGTTCGGCGCGCTCATCTTTTCTCCTCTCGCTCGATCAGCACCTCGAGCACGCGGTTCCGTACCACGCGTCGCGCGGTCAGCGATATGCCCTCAACCACCATCTTCTCTCCCGGCTTCGGCACCCGACCGAGTCGCGAGGCAACGAACCCGCCGATGGTGTCCACGTCTTCGGCGGTCAGTCCCAGCTTCAACTGTTCGTTCAAGTCCTCCAATCGCATGCGGCCACTGACCACGAACCGATTCGACGCCAGTTGCTCGACGAGCAGATCGCGCGGATCGTATTCGTCCGCGACTTCGCCGACGATCTCCTCGACGATGTCCTCGACGGTCACCAGTCCTTCCGTGCCGCCGAACTCGTCCACCACGATCGCCATCTGCCGCTTCTGTTGCTGGAAGTTCTTCAGCAGCTTCGCCGCGTTCATCCGCTCGGGCACGAACGCCGGCACGTCCATGACCTCGGTCAGATCGCGCTCGGGGTTCATCAGGAACTTTTTCACGTCGAGAATGCCGACGATGGTGTCCGGCGTCTCGTCGTAAATTGGCACGCGCCGATGCTTGACCTGTTTGAGAAACGACGTGATTTCGTCGTGCGTGAGATTGTCGGCGAGACAGACCATGTCCACGCGCGGTGTCATCACTTCCTTCACAGTCTTGTCACCGAGTTGCATGATGGCGTGGATCATCTTGCGCTCGGATTCCTGGAGAACGCCCTGTTCCCGGCCGATCTCGATCATCGCGCGGAACTCCTCCTGCGTGATGTGCGGCGTCGGCTTGAACGTCTCGGGCGTCAACCGCGGCACCATCCAGTAGCCGAGCTTCTCCAGCACCAGGCGCACAGGCGACGAAAGCTGCGTCATCCAGTAAATTGGCCGGGCGGTGAGATTGACGATGGCCTCCGCGTTCTGCCGGGCGAACGTTTTCGGCACGATCTCGCCCAGCACGAGCAACACGAGCACCATGACGATGATGGTGAGGAGGAGCTGACCCTCGAACAATCCGAGCGCGAGAATGCAAGCGGCGGTGTTTACCGAAGCGTTGCCGAGCAGCACGGTGGACAGCACCCGGCGCGGATGATCGAGCAGGAAGAGAATGATTTCGCCGCGTGTGGGACGTCGTTCGCGCAGCCGTTGCAGTTGCGCCTTGCTCAACGAGAACAACGCCGTTTCCGCCGCGGAGAAGAGCGCCGAGAAGCCGACCAGGATGATCAGGATCAGCAGTTTGGAAGCGATCGCCATCGGTATGCGCTGATTCAAGAGGCAAAGGTCAGTGATTGTCAACGCTCCCCGACGGCGCACCATGTGGCAACCGAATGGTCATCTTGAATCTCAGCATGACGGGAAAAAGGCGCAGTCGAAATCACCTTCCCAGTGCCCGCCGCGAGGGCAGATGCCGCATCCATATGTTTCCCGCAGTTCTGTGATCGCTGAGCAAGCGAAGCGCGAGGGGAATCGACTGCGCGCATTGGCGCGCTGCCAGAATGTCGTCGCCACCTGCTGACCGGGCGACAGTGTGTCTGTACAGGTTGCATACTCTGGAAGCGGGAACGCGCGTTTCTCACAATTTTCGAAGCTGCGCCATCGAGACTTGGTGCGGCATCGGCAGTGCTGCGGTGAAACGAGTGGAACGAAAGGCAAGACCCATGAAAGCATTCCGCATTTTCGCTGGCTTCCTGTTGATCGTGGCCGCTGTGGGGTGCGCCAGTCTCACGAGTCGATCCGGATCGGTGCAACTGTCACCGGGCGATGCCAGGCGAGGCAAGGCTGCATTCTTGGATTTGCGCTGCAATCACTGTCACCGTGTGGCCGGTGTGGAGATGCCCGGACCGGTAGCGCAGCCGTCGGTGCCGGTCGTGCTCGGCGATCCCGCCAAGCCGGCAAAGACGAAAGAGTACCTGGCGCAATCGATCATCGCGCCATCGCACGAGTTCGCGCGCGGGTACAAGGAAGACCTGATCCGGGAGGGCAAGCTTTCGCGCATGGGCGACTACAGCGATGTGCTCACCTTACGGCAGTTGAGTGATCTGGTGGCCTTCCTGCAGTCGGTCCGCGAGCGGGAGGAATGACGGGAGATACGATGATCGCCACGACTACTGAAAAGTTCATCACCAAGCACATCGCCCGGTCGGAAGCCGAGCGAAATCGGTGGAAGTCGTCGCCCCGCCCCGGTCGAGGCCAGGTGGGGCGGCTCTCCTACGGGCCCTATCTTCTTCTTTCCCGCGAGGAAGGTACCGGTTGCCACGAGGTGGCCCACCAAGTTGCCGCGCGGTTGGATTGGCACTTGTTCGACCGTGAGATCGTGAACGAGATCGCCCGCGATGTCCATGTGCGGAGCCGGTTGATCGACAGCCTGGACGAACGCGACCGCGCGGCGCTCGAGCACATTCTCTTTTCGATGTTCGGCGTGCCAACGATCAGCACCGAGGATTACATGGTGCACTTGAACCGGACCGTGCACGCTCTCGGGCTTCGCGGTGACGTCGTCATCGTTGGCCGTGGTGCGCAGTTTATCCTGCCCGCCCAGTTTGGCCTCAGCGTGCGTCTGATTGCCCCCATGGATGCGCGCGTGCAACGTGTGGCTGCCATGCACAACCTGACGGTCAACGAGGCTCGCAAGAGGGTGGAGCACGTGGATCTCGCAAGGGCAAAGTTTATCCGTCATCACTTCCGCCAGGACGTGAGCGATCCACATGGCTACGACCTGATCATCAACACCGGCTCGATCACTGCCGACATGGCGTCCGAGATTATCTTGCGGGCACTCGAGCAGAAGTTGGGGATCGCGTCCAAATCAACCCCAGCGAAAGTGGAATCCCTGCGGTAACGGAAGCACCGAGGCGACCTGCTGGCTCAACAATCATCGGCCAGAATCTTGACTTCGCTCCACCCCTTCCCCATCATCCGCGCTTTCAGGGGAAATTCCTATGGCCGATGTGCAGCCGCTTGCGGCATTGCTCTATAATTCACAGACGATCCAACTCGCGGAAGTGGTCACCGAGCCGTATGACAAGATCACGCCCGCGATGCAGGAGGCGTACTACAAACGCCATCCGCACAACATCGTGCGCATCATCCTCGGCCTCGATCAACCCGGCGACACCGACGCGACCAACAAGTACTCACGCGCAGCCCAATTCTTTCAGGACTGGCAGAAACAAGGGGTACTCGTTCCCGCGCCGGAAAGGGCGCTGTATTACTACGAGCAGACGTTCGAACTTCCGAAGGGATCGAAGCACACCCGCCGGGCTTTGATCGGTCGGGTGCGTTTGACCGAGTACGGCCCCGGAGCCGTCCTTCCGCACGAGCACACATTGTCGAAACCGAAGCAGGATCGCATGAGACTGCTGAACGCGACTCGCGCCCACTTCGGCCAGATTTTCCTCCTGCACAAGGGGGGCGTGGACAACCTGACACTCGCTGCGAAAGCTCGACCGACTTTCGATTTCACCGACGACAACGGCATCCATCACAAGCTCGGTGCGATTACGGACGCGACTTTGTTGAAGAACCTCCGGGAGCAGTTTGCGGCGCGTACGTTGTACATCGCGGACGGACATCATCGGTATGAGACGGCGCTGGCATTCCGCGAGGAACAGCGCAAGGCGTTCCCGGATGCCGGGTCGGAGGCAGCGCATGAGTTTGTGATGGCGACGCTCGTGGATATGGATGATCCGGGATTGTTCATTCTGCCGACGCACCGGCTGGTGAGCAACGTGGCGGGGTTCGATGAGCAAAATTTCCTGCACCAACTCGCGGAATGGTTCGCGGTCGAGCCGACGAGAGATCTGCATGCGCTTCTCGCGGCTATGCGCAAGGCGGAGGCCGGCCAGCATTGGTTTGGACTCACGTTACAGGGCGATCGGCATTGGTTGCTGAAGCTGCGCGCGGACAAAGATCACGCGCCGATGTTTGCAAATCACCCACCGCTGTGGGCGACTCTCGACGTTGCGATACTCCATGTCCTCATCCTCGAACGGCTTCTGAAGATAGATGAATCAAGGCTTCGCGAGGAGGTGAATGTTCGTTACTACCGTGAGCCGGAAGTGGCGGCACGGCAGGTGCTAAATTTCAATGGTCAGATGGTGTTTTACCTGAATCCGACGCGGGTGGACGAGGTAAAGGCGGTCGCTGATGCGCGTTCGCGCATGCCACAAAAAAGCACCGACTTTTATCCCAAACTCCCGACGGGTCTGGTGATCTATCCCATCTGACCTGAATGAAAGCAGCCAAACGCAAGCGGGCAATTCATTACGCCGACGACATCGCGGTGGAGACAGCGTTCTTCGAGGGGCTCGTGGGGCGCGACCCGGAGTATATGGAGGCGCTGCAATTCCTGGGCGAGTGCTACACGAAGCAAGGACTGTGGCGAAAGGCGCTCAAGGTGGATCAGCGACTCGCGAAGCTCTGTCCCAACGCGCCGATGGTCCAGTACAACCTCGCGTGCAGTTTCTCGCTGTTGAACAAACTTCCCGAGGCGCTGGTGGCGCTCAAGTCGGCGATTGATCTGGGTTTCAGTGATTTTGGCTGGCTGTCCCAGGACCCGGACCTGGCCAACCTTCGCAATTGGCTCGACACGGAATCGCTCGAGGAAGTGCAGTCGAAGAACGTCATCCCGATCGAGGACTCCGAAGAAGAGCCGGAGTCGTAACACCCCGCCGAGGCGAGGTTACTTCGTGCCCGACCGCAGCGCGACGATCCGCAGATCACACCGCAACACCGATGGATTGGCGGGCGTCGGCGTCACCTTCAATTCCGCGACATCGAGCAAGTCCTGCGCGACCTTGATGTCGTAGAGAAACTTCACCATTGCATCGGTGGTCGCCTCGACCGAGCATTCGACCGGAACTTCGGTGAACCCGCCACGCATCTTCGTTTCTCCCGAGTTGCGGGTCCGGACGGTCACGCCTGCGCCCGAGGCGAGTTGCTCGACTTTCTGGAGGGCGTCCACCACCGCCTGCGGCCCGCTCTTGCTGCCGATGGTCTTGAGCAATTCCTCGTAGGCGACGGACCACTCTTTCTCTTTGGCGAGTGTCTGTTTGGTCAGTTCCAACTCGCTCCGTTTCGACACCTGCAGGTTCGAGTTCAATCGCCACGCGCGAAACACCGGCTTCCAGATGAAGAAACTCACCACCACGAACAACACCACGCCTGCGGTGATGATCAGGATTTTCTCTCGTTGGCTGGTCTGAATCACGGTCACTTCCCTTTCGGTTTGGTCGCGGGCGCGGGCGGGGCAGGCTGTCCGACCGCTGGGCTGAAGGTGCAGTTGATATCAAATGAAACGGCCGAGCCCTGACCGGGGCTGCTGCGGATCTGGCCGGACTTCACCTGGCCGTAGAGACCGCACGCCTGGAGTTTCTTGACGAACTGATACACTTCGTCCGCTGTTTGGGCCGTGCCGCGCAGGTCGAGTGTCTGTCCCTGCTTGTAGGCGAAATGTGTCAGTCCCAGTTGATCGGACATGTTTTCGCTGACGACTCGCAGGTTCTCGAGCGCGCTCCGCGGATCCACGAGTTTTTGGCGCAGGAATTCGACCTGCGCCTGGAGTTGTTGGGCCTGAATGTACCGTGGACGCAACTCGACCAGTTCTGATTCCATCGAACTCACCGAGAACTTCTTCCAGCCCAATGCCACGGCTGCGACCAAGAGCAGCACGAGATACACGCTCATGACCACGAGCGCCACTCGCTTCGCCTGTTGACGAAACAATCGCTTCTGCTGCTTCTCCACGAAGTCCACCGGCAACAGGTTCACCTGCGCCACGCCATTGCGGAGCGCCCGTTGTGCGAGACCCGAGGCGGCGGCCAGATCAGCGGTATGCTGGATCGGCGTAACGGGGATGCCGAGTTCGATGCCCAGCTCGTTGCCCACCGCGGCGCGAATCTCGTCGGGCACGAGCAGCAGAATCTCATCCAGCTTTGGAATGCCGAGCGTTGCCTCTGCGCCGAGCAGGTGCACCGACATCGCGCGTGACAGCACCGAAGGATCCGCGGCATCAAATGACAGGTGCTCGATGACCAGCGGTGCCGAGCCTTTCAGGATCATGCACTTCGCAATGTTCGCCCCCGCCTCGGCACAGACCAATGCGCAGTGTGCCTTCCCCTCGAACGCCTTCCTCTCCCGCAACGCGCGCCACAACACCATGAGATCCACATCAATCAGATCGGGCGTGAACTCTTCCCCAAACTCGCTCGCGCGCTGAATCAGGCTTCCCTTTTTGCCGAACACCACCAGCACATCGGACGAATTCGCTTCGCTGCCGAGCACCTCGTAACTCCATACCACTTCCTCGAGCGGCAACGGCGACCATTTCTCCACCTGCATCCCGAGCATTTGTCTCACCTCATCCGGGTCAGCCGACGGTAGCGTGAGCCGCTTGCAAAATACCTCGCGCGAATCCACCGCGGTCGCCAGGCGGAAACGGCCTTTGCCGAGCTCGGGACGCAATTGCGTGAGCAGTTCCGATGGCATGCGCGTGGCGGGGGCAGCCGTTTCGCCCTCCTGTGCAGGCGGGGTTGGCACAGGCACGAGCCGGGTTTCCCCGGTCGCCGCCGATGCGACCGCGACGTGATATCCGTGCGCGTCGGCGATGAGACCGATGCCCGATTTGGGTTTCAACTGGATGTCCAGATTCATTCGAGACTAACGAAGCGCGTCCAACCCTTCAAGCCATGCGAGTGTCTTGAATCCTTTCGCGTCGCGCACCAGGGTTACGCGGATTGTTTTCGATACGTCGCCGATTCGGCCTTCCGCGACAATCGTAAAAAAGTTCGACTTGAAGTCGAGCACGTTTTCCAGCGCTTTGAGGTCTTCGGCGGTCAGGTTGCTCGAAGCAAGCGGTAAATCGCCCCGCGAATACAGCACCCGGTCGTCCTCGGTGCCCTCGATGCCATCATCCCCGTTGCGGTATTCCACGATCTGCCCGGCCTGCCCTTCCTCCACGCCAAGCAACACCGCCAGCACGAGTGCGGGCGCGACGTTGACGTTGACCTTCCCGGTCGTAAGCGAGGTGAGCACGTCCTTCAGTGGATGACCGGAAGTGCGCCCGTAGAAAAGGTCGGGCGTCATCCCTTGCACGAGCATCAGCTCCGAGAGCCGATCAATCGGTCCATTCTTGGGCCGGTAAGGTGGCTCAAGCTTTCCGTAGTAATCGTCTTCGGCGCCATTGACACGGGGATACACATCGGTGTCAACCCAGTCGGCGATCGAGTCCACCAACACGTCAATTTCGGGTGGTGGCACCTGGAGTTGCTCGAGCAAGAATCCCAGTGCTTCCGGTGCGGCTGCGAGAACGTTGATGTTGAGTTTGCCGTCCTCGGGCACAACACGGATGTTGATGACGCCCTCGCCCATCTCGAAGTTCTCGTAGTAGTCGGGATTCGTGTGCCACTTTTCCTTCGACGCATCCGCACCGAGGTCGTAGAGCGGATCCAAGTCCTGCATGAGCTGTTGTTTGGCCAGCTCGACCCCGGCGCGGGCGAGCACGTCGCACTTGAACATCGTGTGGTTGTAGGAGGCGATCTTCGTCTCGACTTGGATCGTCAATGCGAGACCAAGGAGGAGCATCGAGAGAATCATTACGACCCAGAGCACGACCACGAGCGCGGCACCGTGTTCGGATTGTCTTTGGGTGGTGGGCTTCATCGCTTCGGAGCGGTCCGGGGCTGTTGTTGACGCTGTTTGCGCGTCTCGGCCTTGCGTCGCGCGGTTTGTTCCTGGGCAGCTTCGCGCGCGGGCAGGCCGGTGATCATCTGCTGGTAGAGCTGCTTTTGTCCTTCTTCATCGGCTTTGTACACGATCGAGACCTCGACCTGGCCGGGCATTCCGCCCTCGTCCTTCCATTCGTCCTGCCAATCCTCCACGTCGGGATCATAGTAGCGTACGCGAAATCCAACCACGCTGTCGGACAACTTGATCGGGGCCGTTTCCCGGCTCTCCGGCGGCAGCAACGCGTTCTGGGAATACAGCGCCAGGTACGGTTGCTTGTTCTCATCCTGTTCGAGGGCAATCTTGACGCGACGCAGCGGCATGCGCTCCGCTTCGTATGGTCGCAGGAAACGAGATGACAGCGTCACGAACGTCACGCTGTCTGCGTCGTTGTCGCCGTACGTGCCGTGGATGCCTTCCACCATGTAGAGATCATCGTTGTCCTCATCCTCATCGCTCTGATCGTAAAACGCAGCGGACCGGAACAACTCAGTCAGTCCGTCCATGATCGCGCGTGTCTTCTGCAAACTGTCTGCCGATTCGGCTCCCGATTTCCAGCCTTGCAGCCCTGTGCTCCATGTGATGTACATCGCAGTGAGGACTGCGGAGAGAAGCACAACGGCAAGCGCGATCTCAAGCAGGGTGAAACCTGCTTTTCGAAAACGTGGCCTTCCTGACATGACGCTGAAAATAGCAAAGCTCGACGCAGGAGGCGAACGATTTGGGGCAAGCCTGCCGGGATTTTTACACGGCGCTGACACCACGCATCATGTTCCTATCGCGAGGAGCCAATGCAAACCCGAAGATTTTTCGGCTTGGGAAGCCCGCAAAATCTGGGCTGCAAACCAATTTGCCTGAAATGACTTGACCGTACTACTAATAGTGGCATACTCGCCCCCCGCGCCCAATAAGAGGTAGTTATTCAGAAGTTATTCACAGATTTATTGTCGGCATTGTTGTCGGAATTTTGGGCGGAAAACTAAGAGAAACCCAAACCAACTTGGAGAATGCGAAACTATGATTGATGTTAAAGAGGGTGCTGTCATCGAGCGCTCGCGAGAGCCGAAAGCTGTCACAGTCCCACCCCGGCGGGCGACGAAGTTGTCGCCTGTGTCCAAGGTCAGTCGAATGAAGACCGAATCGAAAACAACGCGTGGCTTGAGCTTCGAACGTGTGTTCAGCAAGCAAGGCGTGAACCCGTTCGACGAAGTGCAGTGGGAGACGCGCACTGCAGAAATCACCGACGATGCCGGCAAAGTGATTTTCAAGCAGGACAACGTCGAGGTGCCGAAAACTTGGTCGCTACTCGCGACGAAGGTGGTCGTTTCGAAATACTTCTACGGCGAGAACAAGACCAAGGAGCGCGAACATTCCGTCCGGCAACTCATCCACCGCGTCACGCGTACCATCGCCGACTGGGGCAAGCGCGACGGATATTTCAAGACCGACAAGGATGCCGAGACGTTCTACGACGAACTGACTTGGCTTTGCCTGAACCAACACGGCAGCTTCAACTCGCCCGTGTGGTTCAACACCGGCCTCTACCACCAATATGGCATCGGCAAGTCGAGCGGTCAGGGTAACTGGTATTACGACCGCACGACGGGCGAGGTCAAACGCGCGCCGACTCAGTACGAATATCCGCAATGCTCCGCGTGTTTCATTCAAGACGTGAAGGACACGATGGAAGACATCATGAAGCTGGCGTACAGCGAAGCGATGCTCTTCAAATACGGCAGCGGCACCGGCACCGATCTCTCGACGCTCCGCAGCAGCCGTGAGAAACTCTCCGGCGGCGGCAGGCCGAGCGGTCCGTTGTCGTTCCTGCGCGTGTATGATTCGATCGCGAGCGTCGTGAAGAGTGGCGGCAAGACGCGCCGCGCCGCGAAGATGAACACGCTCAAGGTCTGGCATCCTGATATCAAGGACTTCATCGAAGCCAAGATGAAGGAAGAGAAAAAGGCCTGGGCGTTGATCGAAGCAGGATATCCCGGCGACTTCAATGGCGAGGCATACAGTTCGGTCTCGTTCCAAAACGAGAATCTCTCCGTCCGCGTGACCGACGAGTTCATGAAGGCCGCCATCGAGGACCGGGATTGGAAGACGCACTGGGTCACCGACCCGAAGCGGGAGGGACCGACCTACAAGGCCCGCGAGCTTCTTCGTCTCATGGCCGAGGGGACGTGGGTCTGCGGCGATCCCGGCATCCAGTACGAGGACACCATCAATCGCTGGCATACCAGCAAGACCACCGGCCCGATCAACTCCAGCAATCCCTGCTCGGAGTACATGTTTCTCGACAACACTGCCTGCAATCTTGCGTCGTTGAACTTGATGAAGTTCGTGCGCGAGGACGGCGTGTTCGACGTCGAGCGTTACAAGGCTGCCGTGCGCGTGTTCATCACCGCGCAGGAAATCATCGTGGACAACGCGAGCTATCCCACCGAGAGCATCGCGCACAACTCGCACCTGTTCCGCCCGCTTGGACTTGGGTTTGCCAATCTGGGTTCGCTCATCATGAGCATGGGCCTCGCGTACGACAGCGACGAAGGTCGGGGGCTCGCCGCCGCGCTCACGGCCATCATGCACCTGCACGCGTACGAGCAGTCGGCGCGCATCGCCAAGGAGATCGGCGCCTTCGCGCGGTTCGACGAGAACCGCAAGCCGATGCTCGAGGTGATGGAGATGCATCGCGATGCAGTGAAGAACATTCATGTCGCGTGCGCTCCTTATCTCCGCGACGCCGCGCAGGCGTGCGGTGACGCCGCCGTCGAACTCGGCAAGCTCTATGGGTACCGCAACGCGCAGGTCACCGTGCTTGCTCCGACGGGAACGATTGCGTTCATGATGGATTGCGACACCACCGGCGTCGAACCCGACATCGCGCTTGTGAAATACAAACTCCTTGCCGGCGGCGGCATGCTGAAGATTGTGAACCGCACGGTTCCCGCCGCGCTCAAGAAGCTTGGGTACAAGCCGAACGAGATTGAGGACATCCTCAGGCACATCGAGACGACGGAGACCATCGAAGGCGCGCCACACCTGCAAGAGAAACACCTGTCCGTGTTCGACTGCGCGTTCAAGCCCGTCAATGGCAAGCGCACCATTCATTACATGGGCCACGTCAAAATGATGGGCGCCGTCCAGCCGTTCCTCTCGGGCGCGATCTCCAAGACGGTCAACATGCCCAAGGAAAGCACTGTCGAAGAGATCATGAGCGCGTACATCGAAGGCTGGCGTTACGGCCTCAAGGCGCTGGCGATTTACCGTGACGGCAGCAAACGCAGCCAACCGCTCAGCACCGGGAAAAACACGCAGGAGAAGAAGGACAAGACCGAGGCGGTCGCTGCGGAGCTCATCACGCGTCCCGTGCGCAAGCGCCTCCCGGACACGCGTACCTCCATTACCCACAAGTTCGACATCGCCGGTCACGAAGGCTACATCACCGTCGGCCTGTTCGAGGATGGCACCCCGGGTGAGCTGTTCATCACCATGGCCAAGGAAGGCAGCACCATCGGCGGGTTGATGGACACCATTGGCACGCTCGTGTCACTGGCGTTTCAGTACGGCGTACCGATTGATGCGATGGTGCGGAAGTTCGCCCATCAACGCTACGAGCCCAGCGGGTTCACCAAGAACCCCGACATCCCCAACGCCAAGAGCGTCACCGACTACATCTTCCGCTGGCTGGGGATGCAGTTCATCCCGGGCTATCGCGAGGCGAACTCACCGAATCGCAACCAGCCCGAGCTTCCGCTCAAGGAGATGAAAGACCTCGACCGGAAGATCGTCAACAAACCTGTCGCCGACCTTGCGCTTGACGAGGATGCGGTCGCGAAGGGCAGGAAGAAGGGCAACGGCCACGGTGGTCATGCGCCTGCGAACCTCAATGAGACCGTCGCGCACCTGATGGCCGATGCGCCACAGTGTCCAGTGTGCGGTCACATCGCAGTCCGCAACGGCGCATGTTACCGGTGTCTCAATTGCGGCGAGTCGTTGGGCTGCTCGTGATGCGGCGGCGCGCCCCCGTACCGCCACATTGCGGCGAACACGAAAGGCCGAGGAGCGATCCTCGGCCTTTCTGCCTGGCCAAATACCACTCCCTTGCACGGCGGCCACGAACCCGCCCTTGGTTTATTCGAGTACTAAGCCGATCACCAACAGACAGCCGAGCAGCATGGCCCATAACGTCAACACGTACCAACGGGTACGCACTTCAGACACCAGGCGCTCGAACGATTTCACAATCGCAGGACGACGGGATTGGGCGGTGTCACTGGCAGGCACAGAGGACTCGTCAATCTGTTGATCGGCATGAACGACACTCATGTTCATCGCATCCTCCGACTACTACGGTCGCACACCGTATGCCATGCGATGCCTGTGGGCAAGATTGAAATGTCGTTCCTCTCCGATGCGCGAAGCCGCGCATCCTCCCACGCGAATTCGCGAACTACGGCGCTCGCTCGCGATAATGCGCACGCAGCGCCTTCGTGATTGCCTTCGTCTTCGCCTTCTCGGCCTGTCGCGCGCGACCTTCCTGGCGCATCGCAAGCCGTTGCGCCTCCCGTTTGAGCTTGCGATAACTCTCCAGGCGCGACGATTCGAGCCTGCCGTCGGCGAGCGCGGCCTGCACGGCGCAATCGGGCTCGGTTTCGTGGCGACAATCACTGAAGCGGCAGTTCACGGCGAGTTCCTCGATTTCGCGGAACGCATCGTCGAGGTTGCCTTCCTCGCTCCAGAGCTGGAGTTCGCGCATGCCCGGGTTGTCAATCAGCATGGCGCCCGAGCGCAGCATCACCAATTCTCGGAACGTCGTCGTGTGCCGTCCCTTGCTGTCTTTCTCGCGCACGTCGTTCGTCCACTGACGCTCCTCGCCGAGCAGCGCGTTGATGAGCGTGGACTTGCCGACGCCCGACGAACCGAGCACCGCCACCGTCTTGCCGCGTTTCAGATAGGGACGTAATGCTGTGAGCCCTCGCTCTTTGAGGGCGCTGATTGCATGCATCGGCACCCCCGGTGCAACTGATTTGACCTCGGCTCTGTGGGCGTCCACATCCTCGTGCAGGTCGGATTTGTTGAGCACGATCACAGGCATGGCGCCACTGCTCCACGCTGGCGCGAGATACCGCTGAATGCGGCGCGGGTTGAACTCGTGATCCAATCCGCACACGACAAACACCGTGTCAATGTTCGCCGCGACGACCTGTTCCTCGGTCTTGTCGCCCGGCACCTTGCGCGAGAACTTGCTCCGACGCGGCAACACGGCATGGATCATCACCTTTTCTTCGTTGGCCACCGGCTGCACCGCCACCCAATCGCCCACGGCGGGGAAATCAGCGCGCGACTTTGCTTCGTGACGGAACTTGCCAGTCACCTCCGCGAACAGATCATCCCGTTCACCTGCGACCAGGTAAAGCTGCCGTTCCTCGCGGACGACCCGTGCCGGCTCCAGCCCTCGCTCGCGAAACGGGGCGAACGCCTTCTCAAAGTCGGAGTTCCAGCCCAGCGCTTCGAGCTTCATGGATGTGCGGGGGCGATCACGACTTCCATCGCTTGATCAGCTTGTGTTCGATGCCGAGATGGTCGAGCACGCGGGCAACGATGGTGTCCACAACTTGTTGGACGGTCTTCGGTCTTCCGTAGAAACTCGGGCTGGCGGGAATGACCGTCGCGCCAGCTTCGATCACGGTGGCCATGTTGCGGACGTGGATCAGGTTGTACGGCGCTTCGCGCGGAACAAGGATCAACTTGCGTCTCTCCTTGAGGAATACATCGGCGGCGCGGGAAATCGTGTCGTCGCTCGCGCCGTGGGCGATGCGTCCGAGCGTGCCCATAGAGCAGGGAACGATCACCATGGCGTCGACCTTCGCCGAGCCGCTCACGAACGGCACGTGCATCGAGGAATTGCCGCGATGCTGAAGGACACGCTTGTCCATTTTCAGCTCGTGCTCCAATTCCTCCCAGATCACCTGGCGGGCGTAATCGCTCATCACGAGATGAATCTCGTGGCGTTTCGGGTCAAGGTTGTCGAGCAATCGTTGGGCGTAGATCGCTCCGCTGGCGCCGGTGATGGCCAATACCAGTTTCATAGTTCCCGGTTCTCGGTTCTCGGTTGAGCCTTGAACCCTAAACCATGAACCGAAAACGGTCTCATCGTTTCCTTGTCGGCAGCTTCTTCAATTCCTCGAACAACGCCTGATATTCCTCGCGATCCAACGGCAGCGACACTTCCTTTTTGCGGAAACTGGACAGTGTGATCGCGTTGGCGACTTCGAGGGACTTGGTGGCTTCGCGGGCGTTCACGGGCGGCTCCTGTCCGCCGAGCACTTTCTCGGCATAGGCGGCATAGACCGCGTTGTGCGTCGCGTCGTTGGTCAGGAACGTCCAGGTCTGTCGCTCGCTCTTGGGTGCAGCGTAGATTGATTTGTGTTGGAGAGCTTGAAACTTGAGCAGCGGCATCTCGAGCCGGTCGAATGTCAGCGTGTCCCCCTCGATGGCGAGACGCCCGTTCTCGCCAAAGAACTCCATCAGGTTCTGGTTCGGCGATTGGACGATGTTGCACTGCATCATGCCCTGCGCGCCGCTGGGGTACTCGACCAACGCCGAGGCGATGTCCTCCACGTCGATCGCGTGCGTCAGCGTCCGCGCCATTGCGCACACGCGGCTGGGCATTCCGCCGAGCCAGAGGAAAAGATCAATCGGATGCGGCGCCTGGTTGTACAGCACGCCACCGCCCTCGCCCTTCCACGTTCCGCGCCACGCCGCGCTGCGGAAATACGCGTCGGCCTTGTATGCCGAGAACACGAGGTTGGTGCGATAGATCGGACCCACGACGCCGTTACTCAACATCTCTTTCGCCTTGAGGACAACGGTGCGGAACCGTTGTTGAAACACCACGCCGAGCCGGCGACCGGTTTCCTCGGCGACCGCAGCCATCTCATCGGCCTCTTTCACGGTGACGGCGATCGGTTTTTCGGTGATGACGTGTTTGCCTCCGCGCATGGCTGCGATGGCCATATCGTGGTGGAGCGGATGGGGTGTGGCGATACAGATGGTGTCCACCAGATCGCTGCGGATCAGTTCGTCGAACGACGGGAACAACCGCGCGCCGTGTTTCTCGGCGACCACTTTGCATTTGTCGAGGTTGAGGTCGGTCACGCCGACGAGTTGACCGTAGGGGCAACTGCGGGCGGCCTCGACGTTCGATTCGCCAACCATGCCGGCGGCGCCAACGACTCCGAAACGAAGTTTCTTATCCATAAACCTTCACATTACCTTCATGATCTTCTCGATGAATTGTGGGAACACGACCTCGGGCTCTTCGATCTCGGGATGCCAGGTTTTTTCCCATTCGAGCGCGATCCAGCCGTCGTAGCCGGCAGTCTTGAGCAGGTTCAGGCATTGTGCAATCGGCACGTCGCCCTCGCCGAGGAGGCAATAGCGAAACTTGCCGCCGCCGAGGTCCTTCGAGTCTTTCACATGCACGTGATACACGTGCGACCCGATCGCCGCAAATGCCTGCGCGGGCGTCTCGCCGTACAGCCGGTAGGGATGATGAATGTCCCAGAGCACTCCCGTGTTCGGATGATTTGCGCGTTTGATCAACTGCGCCACCGATTCCGCCGAACTGAAATCATCGTGCGTCTCGACCAACACGCGCACTTTCCGGCCGGAGGCGTGTTCGGCCAACGTGCGAAAATTGACCGCTGCGATCTGCAATGCCGCGTCCTTCGGCTTGTCTTTCGGAAGCGTCCCCCCGAACACCCGCATAAATGGCGCGCCGAGATCGGCGGCGAGATCAATGTGCCGTTTTCCCGCCTCGATCATCGCCTCGTCCTGGTTCACGAGCATCACCGAGCTGTCCACGCAACAAATCCCGAGGGTCGCCTCCTTCAGTTGCTGCTTGGCCAGCGGGATCATCTCTTTTTGCAGTTCCGGCGTCGCGAGTAGATCGCGCTGATCGGCCACAAATCGCAGTTCCACGCCGTTATACCCCATGCGTTGCGCTTCGGTGACAATGCGCTGCCACGTCCACTTCGGACAACCCAAAGTCGAGAAAGCGATTTTCATGTGGGGGCGAACTCTACCGTAAAGGGATTGAATCCGGCAAGCGTGGGAAAAGACGGAGCGGGGGTGCGGGTAGGGGCACACGGCTGTGTGCCCGATGATTGATAGCATGGCGCACCGCGGTGCGTCCCTGCATTCTCATGGGATGCCCCATCTCCAGTCAATAGCGGGCATCTTTCAATCAACGGCAGGTATTGCGCGAGCGCGGTCACTACCCTACAGTCCACGCCCATGAGCACAGGGCAAACTCAACAGGCCAGTCCGCGCATTGATCTTCCCAAAATCGTTTCCGACAAGCAGGTGAAATCCTTCGTGGACGAAGGCTACCTCGTTCTGCCGAATCTGGTCACGCCGGCCGAGGTCGAAGAGTTGCGCCGCGACGTGGTCCAGATCGCCCGCGGCAAGTACCCGTGCGAAACGATCCAGCCGGTGGCTGACGAACTGACCGATGCCGAGGTGATCAAAAACATCCTGTGCATTCACCAGCCCCATTTCATCAGCCCCGTGATTGAGAAATATGTCAAGCACCCGAAGATTTGCGGCGCGCTGAGTCAGATCACGGCCGCGCATCTCGCCCATTGGGACGGCAGCGTCAAATGCATGCAGTCCATGTATTTCGTCAAACCGCCCGGCTTCCAGGGACAGGCGTGGCATCAGGATGAAGTGTATATTCCGACGCGGGACCGCTCGTTGATCGGCGCATGGATCGCGCTCGATGACGCCACGGTCGCGAACGGCTGCCTCTACGTACTTCCCGGCTCGCATCGCAGCGGCTACCTCTACCCGATGCGACAGCATGACAACCCCGACGAGTTCGATTTTGCTCCGGAGGCGTACGGATTTGACGACTCGAAGGAAATCCCTGTCGAGGTCAAGTGCGGCTCGGTGGTGTTCTTCAACGGCTACCTGCTGCATCGCTCGCGCAAGAACCGCAGCAACATCTATCGCCGCGCGTTGGTCAGCCATTACATGAATGCCTGGTCGCTCCTGCCGTGGTGGTATCCTCCTTCCGACGGCAAGAAACCGCTTGATCCCGTTTCCCGGCTCGATGTGCGCAACGTCGTTCCCGTCGCTGGCACCGACGCGTACGCGTGGAAAGGTTACGACAAACCTCCCAAGAGCGTGTATTTGCGTACCTGCAAGGCGAACACTCCGCCCAAACCCGAGACGGCCGGGGCGACCAAGTAGAGAGGATTGTAGGCTTCCACCGCACGCCGACCGTATCCAGAGCCGCGGGGGACGGAGGCCACTGCAACATGAGCTTGCTTGCCGTTCGTCCGCGCTCTATCACTTCGTCCGTGGGTGACACGATCCTCTCCCGGATTCGCTCGTTGGCGCAGCAGCTTCGCGGACGCGCGCAACCGAAACATCTCGTTCGTGGCGAACTTGGCGAGGACCTCGCGGCAACCCACCTGCGCAAACACGGCTACAAGATTCTCGTCCGCCGCTACCGGCCCAAGAGCCGCCGCGGGGACATTGACATCGTGGCGCGCGAAGGCGAAGTGTTGGTGTTCGTGGAGGTGAAGACACGAAGCTCGGAAGACTTTGGTCGTCCCGTGGACGCCGTCGGCCCGCAGAAACGCCGGCATCTGCGCCGCGCCGCTCTGGATTACCTGCGTCGGCTCGGCAGTCCGCGGCTTTATTTTCGGTTCGACGTGGTCGAAGTTATCCTCGATGAGGGCGGCAAGAAAGCGAAGGAGGTCCGGCTGCTGCGAAACGTGTTTGATTTGGGAGAGGTGTACCGGTACTGAAGGAATGACTCATGACTAAGGCCTAATGGCTAATGACCGACGCGCGACCCCAGACAAAGCACTGGCATTAGACATTAGTCATGAGTCATTAGTCATTTCCCTATGCGTTGGTCCATCGGCATCGGCAGAGTATTCGGCATCGCGTTGCGTATCCACGTGACGTTCCTGTTGCTGCTCGCGTGGGTCGGTTGGCTCGGCTACGCGGAACGTGGCTCGAACGGCATGCTCTGGGCGCTGCTGATGATCGTCGCGATCTTCACGTGCGTCGGCCTCCACGAACTCGGCCATAGCATCGTTGCCCAGCGGCTCGGCGTGCAGGTGCGCAGCATTACCTTCCTTCCCATTGGCGGCGTGGCAGCAATGAAGGCCATCCCGGAGGTGCCGCGTCACGAACTCGCGATCACCGTCGCGGGGCCGCTGGTTAATGTCGCCATCGCGCTCGTGCTGGTCGTGTCGCCGTTGGGGCTGACGTACTCGCTCTGGCCTGGCTCGGACGACTTCTGGCCGTTCTTTCCGCCCCACAACACGGCTGAATTCCTCGAAAGCCTGCTGCGTGCGAACATCCTCATGGTCGCGTTCAATCTGATCCCCGCGTTCCCGATGGACGGCGGGCGCATCCTGCGTTCGTTGCTGGCGATGGCGATGCGATACCTGCGCGCCACGGCCATCGCCGTCACGGTCGGGCAGGCGATCGCGGTGCTGTTCTTTCTCTACGGCATCTTCCAGGGCAGCCTGATGCTCCCGATCATCGGCTTTTTCATTTTCTGGGGGGCGGAAGTCGAGGAACGGATGGTGCGGATGCGCGCCACGTTGCGCGATCTGGAGGTGGACGACGTGATGAACCGGCAATTCACGGCAGTCGGTCCCACGGACACCATCGCGCATTGTCTGCAACAGATTTATCAAACGGGGCAGGAGGATTTCCCCGTGATCGAGAACGGACAGCTCGTTGGGATCCTGACCAGGAACGAAATCCTCAAGGGCGTCCACGAACACGGCACCAGCGCGCCCGTCGGGGTGGCGATGCGGCGGGTGCTGCATGTCGTCACGCCGAACACGAGCCTGATCAAAGCCAACGAGGAACTGCTTTCGAGCGGCGCCTCGACGTTCCCTGTGATGGAAGACGGGCAACTGGTCGGGATGTTGAGCCAGGAGAACATCAGTCGGTACTTCCTGCTCGCCGATGAGATTGGCAGGAGACGAAGGGCATAGGATCGTGGGAGGCGTTCCCCGCACGCTGACCGGCACATGCGGCCACTTCCGCCTTGTCCGCGCTGGTTCGGTTCGCTACGGTGCGTCCAAGCGGATATGCCTCGCCTCAACCACACAGCGCTCGTCTGTTGCTTGCTTGGCCTGACTTCCCGACTTTTCGCCGCCGACCTCCAGCTCGACGCCCAACTCGGGTTCGATCCGCAGACGCCGCTTCTGCGCCCCAACACCTGGTCGCCCATTACGGTCACACTCCGCAATACCGGGCCCGACACGGAAGGCGTCCTCCGCATTCACGCGGAGTTCGGCGCGGCACAGCCGATCACCCAGGCGAGCGTGGCGCCGGCACCTGCGCCATCGCAATCGCCGCCTCGATTCGGGAAACCTCGCGTGCGCGGATGGTTGTCCGAAGCGGTGAAACCGAAGAAGCCGCAGCCGTCAGCGCAAACAGCCTCGCCCACGGACATTTCGTTTGTGCAGGAATACCGGCTGACGATGCCGAAGAACTCGACCAAACAGGTGCGCGACATCGTGTTCCTGACCCCCGCCGACAGGAGCGTCGAGGTCGAGTGGGTCGTGAAACGCAAGGTCCAGAGCAACACTTCGCTCCCGTTCCAGTTCGCCGATTGGGACGCGCCGTCCGTGCTCATCGTCGGCGAGACGGATTGGGTGCGCTCGTTGAAGACGCTCACGCGCGATCAACCGCGGACGTTGCGTCCTGTCCTTTACGCGGGAAAACTCGAGGCGCTGCCCGACAACTCGTTCGGATACGACGGCGTGGACACGGTGATCCTCGACCGCGGCGAATGGACGCGAATGTTGCGCGCGCAGGCCGACGCGTTGTGCGGGTTCGTGGAGAGCGGCGGCAGCCTCGTCGTTTCAACCGGACGTGAGGCAGGCAACGTCACCGGGTCGCCTGTGGCAGAGTTGCTTCCCATTGTATTGCGCGGGAACGAACAGATCAAGCAACTGACCAAGGCATTGCCGGATCTGTTCATCCCGCCTGCGACGCAACTTTTGCTCTCCCGCGCGACGCCGAGGCCGGGCGCGGAATTGCACGTCATCGCCGAAGACCTCGGCAGACCGATCATCGCTGAGTCGCCGCTCGGGCTGGGGCGCGTGACATTCCTCGCGTTCCAACTCGGCGATCCCGTCCTGCGCGAGTGGTCGGGCAAATCCTATCTCTGGAGTTTTCTGTTCGCGCGCCGCGCCGCGTCCCCGCTGCCGACGCGCACGGCGGCGTTCGAGGAAAAAGTGAACGCCGCGCTCGAAGGGAACACGCTGCTCGCGATCCCGACCGCGAACCAGATCGGGCTGCTGCTGCTGGTCTATGCCGTGGGCGTGATCCCGCTGAATCATTTCTTCTGGCAACTCGTGAAGCGTCCGCTCTGGGCGTGGTTCGCGTTGCCGGTGCTGTCGCTCGGCCTCGGGGTGGTGATGATCGCCAACGAACGCGTTGTCACGCGCGGCAACCTGTCGCTTACCGAAATCTCCGTCGTCCACGCCCAAAGCGGACGGTCCGCGGCGATGGCAGACAGCTTTTTCAGCCTGCAGACTCCCTACGGCGCGGAGTTCAAGGCTGCGTGGTCGCAAACGAACGTCGCCTGGCTACCGGTCTGGAGCGACACCACCGGACGCGAATTTCGCCTCGATTCGGCCGGGAACGTGCCCAGCCTGGCGTTCGAGGTCGCGCGAAACGACTCGGCCTCGTATCGTGGGGCGCATCCGTGTTCGGTGGACGGCGGGGTCCTGGTGCAAGCCGAGATGAAGAATGGCGCGCTTGGGGGTCGCGTCGTGAACCGCACCGGGCTGACTTTTATTGAAAGCGGCCTCCTCGGGCCAGCGACGAACAAGGCGGCCGTGGAGATCGTGGGCGCAGGCGCAACGAAGCCGGTGGCGCACGAGGGCGATTCGGAGCACATCAAGAAATTCGCGCGGGAGATCGTCGGGTCGCAGGTGGACGCCTCTCAGCGCGTCGTATTTTGGGGACTGGCGCGGGGCGCGCCGATCGGAGTGGAATTGCGCGATGCAACGGACCGCCCCACACCGGCCACGCGCGAATCGAAGTGGACGCTCTTCGTGTGCGACGCACCATTCCAGGTTGACGAAGGGCCGTTCGTGGTCGGTCCCGAGTACTGGCGTGCAAAGATCACGGCGGTGCGGACGCAGATGAACCAACCTGCCGACACCGAGAGGCACTATCTCGGGCGGGACCTCCGCACGTTCCAGGAAGCCATCGGTTATCATGAGATTGTGGTTCGCGTCGAACCCGGCGTCGAACTCGCGACCAGCGAGACGATGCAGATTGCGCGGCTCGATCTGCGATTGGATGTCGCGGCGAGCGATGACAGTCTGCGGGCCGAACTCTTTAACCTGAAAGAGAATGCGTGGGAAGCCGTGCCGGGCGTGTCGTGGCGTCGGGAGGAAGTGCTGAAGTACATGCATCCTCGCACCGGCGCGCTGTTATTCCGGTTTCGCGACGGCGGCGCAAAACAGATCAAGGACATCTCAGTTGCCGTCATTGGCGAACGGACGAAACCCAAACCGAACGCATGATTGACCTCTTTGAATTCACCAAGAAGTACCGCGACTTCACTGCCGTGGAGAACCTCAACCTCCACATCGAGAAGGGCGACATCTACGGGTTGATCGGGCCAAACGGCGCGGGCAAGACGACCATTCTCCGCTTTCTTGCCACACTGCTGTTGCCGACGAGCGGGAAGGGATTGATCGCGGGCTATGATGTTGTGCATGACTACCTCGACGTGCGTCGGAGCATCGGCTACATGCCCGATAACTTCGGTCTCTACCCCGGCATGGAGGTCTGGGCGTTCCTCGATTTCTTCGCGCGCGCGTACGGACTCAAGCAGGCGAAGCGGTTGAGCGTCGTCAACGACGTGCTCGCGCTGGTGGACCTCGAAGAGAAGCGGTTCGACACCGTGGATAGTCTCTCACGCGGAATGAAACAGCGGCTCTGTCTCGCCAAGACGTTACTGCACGATCCACCCGTGTTGATCCTCGACGAACCCGCCTCGGGACTCGATCCCCTCGCGCGCAAAGAAATGCAGGAGCTGCTCAAAGAACTCAAGAAGATGAACAAGACGATCCTGATTTCCTCGCACCTGCTCGCCGAGTTGTCGGACTTCTGCAACAAGGTTGCGATCATCAATCACGGTCGCGTGCTGACCGAAGGCCCGATCAGCGATGTCCTCCGCAAGGTGCGCTCGTGCAAGATTTACGAAGTCCGCACCCTCGGCGGCGTGGACAAGCTCGCATATTTCCTCGGTCAGTTTCAGCCCGTGCGCATCGTGAGCGCGGACGGCGACCGGGTGCGGTTCGAGTTTCACGGCGAAGAAGAAATGGCGGCAGGTCTGTTGAAGGAACTCGCTCAGGCCGATCTCGGCGTGCTGACATTCGCCGACCAAAGCCTGACGCTGGAGGAGGCGTTTCTGATGCTGACGGCGGGGAAGAAATGAAGCAACGGAAGATTGGAAGGCTGGAACATTGGATCATTGGCGCCTACCCAGAGAGGATTAGTAGCATCAACGTTATTCGCTGTGGCATGATAAAGCTACCCAAATGGCTAGTAGTAATAGGAATATGTCTGGCTTTAGTTATGTCGTGGGCCTATGTCCTTTGGCGGATTATTGCCCCGTTCTTACCCTCAGTAAAGTTTGTTCATGTCTTGGTTCCGATTCTGTTGATTGCACTGTATCTGGTACTGTACGAGATGAAGAAAAGGGTGAGTAGAAGGCGGCAAAAACCGGAGGGCCCATCATCTCCGGGGACGACGCTTGACTCGTAACAAAATGATTCGCGCTGTTCATTCTTCCATTCTTCCCCCCTTCCATCCCTCCTGTCCCCCATGGAGTTGACCAATCCCATCCTCCACCGCGAACTGCGCCAGGGCCTCCTTGGCGGACGATTATTCGTCACCCTGTGGGTGTTCGTGGTTGCGATCGCGACGGTCGTGTGGCTCGCCTGGCCGCGCGCCCCAAAACTCGCGGTCAACCAGGTCGCCGTAGCGCAACAACTCTTCTCATTGTTCTGGGGCGGGCTTTACTTCACCGTCGCCGTACTCGCCGCAGCCATGTCCTCGATCGCGATCACGCGCGAGAAAGAAACCGGCTGCTTCGAGTTGCTGTGCACGACCGGGCTGAGCAGCACCAAGCTGCTCTTGGGCAAATTCCTCTCCGTCGTCGCCTTTCTCCTCTTGCTGGTCATCTCGTCGGTGCCGATCACGTCGGCGTGCTATCTCATGGGCGGCGTGAACTGGCAACAGATCGGCCTGCAATACGTCCACCTCGTTGCGGCGACGGTGCTCTACGGTGGGCTCGGGCTGGTGTGTTCCAGCTTGTGCGAACGCAACCACCGCGCGTTGTCGGTGGCGTTCGCGCTGGCCATTCCCCTCGCGGCCTGGAGCGTGGCGTCGGGCACCGCGAAACTCTGGATCGAGGGGTTCGGCCTGATCCTGCTGTTCGCGCGGATAGATAAATGGTCGGAACGGGTGCGACGTCCGCGCGAGGAACATCTCCCCCCGGTCGAGGAAGGACAGACCATCCAGATCACGGTGGACACCGATAGCGTCATGGACCGCGTGTTCGTTCCTCACCGGGAAGCGAAGCCGTTCCGCGACGACAGGAATCCCGTCTATGAACGCGAGTGGATCGAAGAGAGCGCGACCGAAGGACGCGACTGGTGGCATTTTCTGTTGCGGATCAACATCGGGCTTGCCGTGCTGGTGGCCATCGCTTTGATCTGCACCCGGTTCTGGCTCGGGAGCGTCTCGGCGCTTTCCGGCTCCGGTGATCTCGATTCGAAGCTCGCGTACCACACCCAGCTCGCGCAATGGCTGCTCTTCACCTACGTCATCGTTGTCGCGGTGCTCATCGGCCCCGCGCAGAGCGCAAACGCCATCAGCAAGGAACGAGAGCGCCAGACCGGCGATCTGTTGCTCACAACGCTGTTGCGACCGAGCGAGATCGTGCTGGGCAAATGGCGTCTCAGCGTGAAGTCCTGCTTCCATTTGCTGGTGCTGCTGTTGGTGCCGTTGATCCCCGTCGGAGTGCTGCTCTGTTTCGGAGGCGGCGGCGGGTGGTTGAACCTGCTCGTTACTGCAGCCTGCGGCCTGGCGATCGTGGTAGCGACCCTGGTCACCTTGAACACGCTCGGCATTTTCTGTTCACTGGTGTGCGAGACGAGCGCGCAGGCGTTGGCGACAGCCTACACGGTTGCGGTGGGATGGTTCGTCGGGCCGGTGGTGTTGTACTACGTGCTGACCCGTTTCAGCGAAATCCCCGCCGCCGCCTACGCATGGGCGACCTACGCGACGCCATTCGTCGGCTTTTTCCAACTCACCGGCTCGGATTTCTTCTCACAAGCGACCGCCGTGGAATCGCCCTTCGCCGTCGTGGGCATGTTCCTCGCCCTGACAGCGGTGGTGAGCGTGGCGTTGATTACCGTGGCCGTACTGGGATTCAACCGATTCTGGCGGAGAGAATAGCCTTGCCGAATCGCCTGCAAAGTCCCATAAATACAGGCTTACAAGGCTGGTGGGATGGTTTTGATTGTTGTATCTGATCCACGGCAGGCGGATGCGGTTTGCCGCGCGATTCACGAAGCGAACCCTGGGCTGCAACTGGAAGTCGTCGCGAGTGGAAGAACGGCTCTGGAGCGGTTGGGTTCGGCCCCATTCGACGCCGTGCTCCTCCATCACCGCACCGCCGACCTGACCGGGCTCGAAACGCTCCGTGAACTGATGACCCGCCATCGGCACGCGGGCGTGGTCTTCCTCGTCCCATTCGCGCAGCAGGCGATGGCGGACGAGGCGGTGCGCGCCGGTGCGTTCGAAGCGGTGATGGACTCGGAGTTGTTGTACCCGAGCCTGGCGTCGGCTCTCGAGCGGGCCAGTCAATCGCAGCGGGCTGCGAGCGTGGCGCGGAAGGAGGCTCGACTCGATGTGCTGCGCGAACTGCTCGAAGGAATCGAAAAGAACACACACGACCCGCTGCTCGCGGCGATGACGCTTGCAGAGTCGCTGATCACCGATCTCGCGCCGAACCCGGAAGCCCGGCAATCAGCGGTACAACTCCGGGATCGCATCGCGGCCATTCGGGAACGATTGCGGCGTGCACAAAGCGAACTCACCCGCACCGAACGTCACAGCGCGCTCAAGCAGCTCGCAGGCGCCGTCATGCACCATGTCAACAACCCGCTTGCCGCCGCGTCCGCTCACGCGCAAATGCTTCTCGCGATGCCAAAACCTCCGTCCGACCTGCGCGACCGGCTGCAACAACTCTACGAAGCATTGAAGCAGATCGAGGCGTACACCACCAAACTGCGGGATGTCCAGGACGTCCTCACGCCGTACGTCGGCAGCGCGCAGATGATTGACCTCGACGCGAAACCTCCGAATCCATCGCCCGGCGAGAAGTGAGTGACCGGCTCGAGCCACCCACGCTGCATCGCCTCGGCTTCGAGTGGGACGCGCAAGGCGATGACAACCGAAACGCCGCTGTCCAAGTTTCCTACCGTCATGGGTTGTTCTCGTCATGGAAGAAAGCGTTGCCCGTGCTTCGTATCAAGAGCGAGGAGACGGGGGCGGAGGACAGCCGTCATGTCTGCGGCCATCTTTTCGCCGGCAGCATTCTCGATCTGCGGCCCAACACCGCCTACAAGATCAAGCGTGTCATGACTGACCCTGACGGCGGTGGCGCGGCGAGGGTCGTTGCCGTGCGCACCCGTGGCGTGCCGAAAGCATTCGAGGTGGACGCAAGCTGCATCTTTACAGCGGTGCAAGCGTCCAGCCTGCGAAGCTTTCTTTCAACGATTCGGCCGACGTGTACGCCGCGGCGCGACCGGGCGACATCATCCTTGTCCACGCGGTTGTTCACCGCGCACGCGACCCGCACGCGAGAGGAGAGACCGATTTCCTGTTGAACAAGCGCGCCTCCGCCGCGCGCCCCATCATGATTCGCGGCGCGGGCGACGGCGATTGCCAACTCCCTGATCGGTTGCCTGAAAACCTGACCGGGGTGAAGGCGCTGGCCTCGATCCCAGGAGTTGGGATGAGTACCGCCCAGGCGCGGTTGGTAAGCGATTACAGCAGTTCGCCGACTCGGGCGGTGTCATTTTCTCGGTTCGCGGGACGGAGCAGTTCGATGCGTTTGACGAGAACGCCATCCGTGGCACGCTCGACATGATGATCGCCAGCGCCAATCTCACGCTCAAGCATCCCGGCCTGCGCGAACGGTTGCGGGCGCGGACATTCCGCGAACTGTATGCCTCGTTGCGCGAAGGCTACTTCCTGAATCAAATCGAAGTCAGTCTCAAGCGGGGCGTGGAGAGCGCGTTCAGCGAACCAGTTTCCTATTTCCTGCTTCAAACCATGTAAGATTTCGCCGAGTACGAACCTGCCTACGGCCGGCACGACCGCCTCCGGGCGACGCTCGATCAGATGATGGCAAAGGCGCTGGCGCAAATCGACAACCTCGACCGAACCACCGGGCTGACAACGTTCGTGAACATGAGCGGACGCACCGGCGACCGACGCTACCTCGACTTCGCCCCCGCGTGCCTGGCCGTCGGAGTTGCAGCGGGCGAGGGGAAACTCATCGAACTGGCCATCCACACGGCGCACACCTTGCACCGGCTGCACCTCGATCCCGCGAAAAAACTCCGGGTTCACTGGGGCGTGCCGGGCCGACGTTGTCCGGCGGTCTGGGCCCGTGGACAAGGTTGGGCGCTGGCCGGGTTGATCGGCATCCTGTGCCACCTTCCGGACAATCATCCGGATCGCCCAGCCCTCGTGAGATACCTGGGCGAAATCGTGGACGGACTCGTTGCCACGCAGAACGCGGAAGGCTTGTAACACAACGTCATGGACGATCCGAGCAGCCGTGTATGCGTTCGCGCGTCGGCGATGTTCGTGGATCTGCTCGCCGAAGCCAGACGAAAACGCTGGGTCAACCCTGACCGCGTGGGCGCATTTCTGCATCGCGGCTGGAAAGGCGTTCGTGGTCGCGTCTGGAAAGACCAGCTCAGTTGTGTCTGCTGCGGTACCGGCGCCGGCGCGACCTGGCAGCATTATCTTTCGCGGCCGATGCTGTTCCACGGCGCGTCTGCGGCGTTGCGTGCCGGTTGCTCGTGTGAGACCGCCTTTGGCCCGATCCCACAGCCCGACGCGTGAGTGTCTTGGGTAAGGGACCCTGGCTCATCGGGCTGAAGTCGTATCTTGTGAACGGCGCCACGCACGGTTTTCCAATCGCGACATGCAACTCCCGCCCGGTCAGATCGGCCACGAAGGCCGCGGTGGTCCAGAGCGGGTCCGGATCGGAGTTGTGCCGGCAGATCGAGAGCAGGAAGTTGGTGTGGTCCGGCGTGAATCGCTTGAGGTCATCCACGCTGATCGAGCCGCGCTTTGACTGGAGAAGCCGCTGCATGTTGATCTGACGCAGCGGCGAACTCGGCGAATCGAGCACTGCGTTTTCGAGCGGCTGGAATTGCTCGCAAAACACGGAGTTGGCGTGACAGAACGCTTGCGGCTAGATGTCGCGCACATCGGTTCGCCCGGTCACGCATTCGATGCAGACCAGCCGCCCCGTCGCGTCGCCGAGCAGCACCTTGCCGCCCTGCGTCGTCACCTTGCCGCAAGCGAATGCCGTACACGCTCCCGCGCCAAGGGGCGTCACTTTTGTGCCGCCTTGCACCGCCACAAAGAATGTCCACGGATAATCGAACCCGCCACCGGCAGCGATGCCCTTGGTCTCCTCGATGGCGCGCGGCGTGAGCCTTTCAAACAACGGCTCCCATTCGCTCAATGCAAACTTCAGCGCGCGCGCTTCGGTCCAGCCACGGTTTTGGGCAAATACCGCGATCGCGCCCTTCGTCTCGGCGATGATTTCCCTGCGGAGCGTCCTGCCGTGCTGAAACGCGATGTCGAACGGGGTGCCGCTCCAGGAATAAACCAGGTGCGAAGCCGTCTGGCCGGATTGATCTGCTACGCGACGTCTCACGCTGGGCAGTATCGTCGTCCGAACCGCGGCGCTCAAGCGTCCGCACGTGGTGTGTTCAACAGACTAACCGGCAGCAGTTGCCCGGCACCGCACTTGGTAGTGCACGATTGATGGCAAAAGCCGGCATGATTGACTCGCCTCCTCTCCATTTCCTCGACCTGCGCTGCGTCCAGAGCAGCCGGGGTGTGCGGCTGCGGCTGGGCAAGGTCAGCAAATCGCCGTTCAATCCGCTCATGGGCGAGGATCGCCCGTGGGAAAGCAGCGGTGACAGCATGTACCCCAACGTCGTGTTCGATGCGGTGAATCGCATCTCCAAGCTATGGACCACGCCGTTCCTCGAACGCGCAAAACACGAGGCGCAGACGCTGTGCTACGCTGCCTCCGACGACGGACTACGATGGACGAAACCCGACCTGGGCCGCTTCGAGTTTCGCGGATCGACGGCGAACAACATCCTGCTGCCGTTCATCACCGGCGCGGGAATGGCGTTGGACGAGCGTGCGAAGAATCCCGACGAGCGGTTCAAGATGACGTATCTCGTTCACCCGGAACTCGCACCCGGGTGGGCCGCAGAACTACGAGCGCACGGTTATCCGCTTTCGAAACGTGGCGCGGGCGTCGGGTTCAGCGCGGATGGTATTCACTGGAAGTTGCACCCCGACAACCCGGTACTCCCGGGCATTGCCGGCCACACCCACAACAATTGGGTTTGGTGCGAGCAATCGCGGAAATATGTCCTCATCACCCGCGCGAACGTCCCGTTCTCCGACGGCAGGCAACGACCGGGCGCGGAACGAGTCGTCAAGCGCTGGGAGAGCGATAACTTCATCCACTGGCGCGACGGCCGGGTCGTGTTCCGCGCCGAGGGCGACGAGATCGGCCGGCGAGAATACTACTCGATGCCTACGTTCCGCCATGGCAACGGTTGGCTCGGATTGCTCGCGCTCTTCAACTCCGATCCTGCCGACGACACGGTGGACTGTGAACTAGCATGGAGTCCCGACACGATCCAGTGGCAACGCATTTGTCGCCGGGAGTTGCTCATCGCGCGCGACCCGCCCGGTAGCCTGGACGCGGGCTGCATCTATGCCGGTTGGTCGCCCATTCTTCTTGGCGACGAATTACCCATCTACCACGCCGGCAGCCCGGGCACGCACGGCTCGGGAATACATCGCCACTCCAGTTTGCGCCTGGCCACGTTGCCACGCGACCGCTACGCGGGGCTCGCAGCGGACGGCGAGGGCGAAAATCGTGACCTGCGAGTTGGAGTGCGCCGGGTCGCAGTTGTACCTCAACGCCGATGCCACCCGGGACAGCATTGCGGTGGGAATCCAAGAATGCGACAGTTTACAGGTGCCTGGTTTCGAACTCGCACGATGCAGGCCGATGCACGCCGACTCCGTGCATGGCATCGTCGCGTGGAAAGGCCAGCCCAACCTGGCTGCGCTTGTCGGCCGCAAGGTTCGACTGCGCTTGCGGCTGCAGCGATCCATTGTTTACGCTCTGGAATTTCCATGATCGGGCATCAGCAACCTCGCGCCAAAGACCAACGCCAGAGTCGCTGTGGCCCGTGTGAAACTCGACCCCGAGGATCGGCAAGGCATGAGCAACTCGACACACGGGGAGTAGCTGGACGTGGTGGAACTGCCGAGCATCGGATCTCGTGGAAAACACACAGAGCAGGAAAAGGGAATTGCAGACTTAATTAAGTGTGGAATAGACTCCTTTCTGTATGGACGAGATCATCATGCAAGTCGCGCGGGCCATTGCCTGCCGACCACGCCTGCAAATTCTCTCGCGGCTGGCGCGCGAAGGGGAAATCGCGCCCACCAAGCTGGCGACCGAATTACGGATGAGTATGCCGCTCCTTTCGGCGCACTTGAGACGGCTGTCGGCGGCGGGTCTCATCCAACGGCGGCGGTCCGGCTCTTGGAGTTACGGCGTGGCGCGTTCGCCGTACGGGCCGCAAGCGTTCAGTGGCCGCGTCGCCTCATGGTTGTTCGACGTCCTCAAGCAACCGCAACGCGCCCTGCAGCAGTGCGGCGAGAAAGCGGTGGAAGAACTTCGTACTGCCGACGCAGAGTTGCGGTTGCACGCCATTATTTTCGAGGCCGCCACCGCCTTCACGCACATGCGTCGGCTGTACCTGTTGCGCCATCTCACGAAGGACGGCGCCCGCAACGCCGATGAGCTGGCAAGCCCCTTGAAGATGTCCAAGGCGGCGCTGAGCCGGCATGGCAGCAAGCTCGTGCGCCGGGGTTATCTGACCGCCGAAACCGTCGGACTTGGCTTGAGCTACGGGTTGCCTCGAACCAGCAAGACCCCGATCCATGGGAAGTTGTGGGAATGCGTGCGGGAAGAATGGAAGAAGCAATTCCACACTTAATTAAGTCTGCAATGACTCGTCATCATCGTCTCGCTTCCAGCCGTCCCGCGACGCAGTTTGCAGATGGCCACGCCACCGGCAACGGGCGCGTCGGCGTGCTGATGATGGGCGGACCGGCTCGGCAGATCTTCGTGCTGAATCACCAGGAACTCTGGTACACGCCGCCCGTGCGAAGCAAACCGATGCCGGGCTTGTGGAAACAAATCCAGCGCGACGCGCTGGCGGGTCGGTGGCTCAAGGTTTCGTCCGCGATGCAAGCTGCACTCAAGAAATGGCGAGCGCCCCACGATGGCGCGTTTCAGGTTGCCGGCATTCTCACGATCTCGCTCGAACTCAAGGACGGCGCATGGCAGTACGAGCGCTTTCTCGATCCCGAGACCGGCATCGTTGGGTGTGACTTCGTCGTGCGCGGTCATCGGTACCGGACCCGGGTGACAGCCGACTTGAACATCAGGATGGAAACGAGCGCGCCGGAAGGCTTGCGGGCGGAACTGAAGCGCGGCCGACCGTACGATCCGCGCACGAGCCTGCCGAAGCTCCGGTTGGGTAAATGCCAGTGTACGCTTACTGGCGTGCCCCCTGATCGCCGCACAAGATTTGACCTGACGCTGAACGTTCGCGGAAGTGCATTCGACACGAAGCGGGCGTGGATTCCGCCGCACTTCAACCTGCGGGATATCGTTCGAGTTTACTCGCCGGACGATGATGCGACGGAAGGCAAAGCTGCTCCGTTGAGCGTCCGGAAGAACTACGATCTGCGAGCGAACCTCACCCCGAGCAAGAATATCGAACTGCATGTGCAGCTTGAGGTTCGTAGTAGAGCGCTTCAGCGCGTTCTGCGAAAACCACAAGCCCGCGCTGAAGCGCTCTACTACAAACGCGCCACGCTCCGGCTCCGGAACGCACCCCGTTTCGAGCAGCTTTATCACGTCTGGCGTCACCTGTTCATCTCCACAACGCGCACCGATGGATTGCCGCCCAATCTACAGGGCATCTGGTGTGGCCGTCTCGATCCCGTTTGCGGCTCGGATTTCCACATGAACATGGATTTGCAGACCCAACTCTGGGCCGCGCCGACCGGCAACCTGCTGGAGCTGCACTCGTCCTTTTTCAACCTCGTCGAACGAATGCTCCCCGATGCCCGGCGCAACGCGCGGCGGATGTTCGGCATGCGCGGCGCACATTTTCCCGTGCATAGCTACGGTGATGGCGTGATCCGCAACTACCTTGATCTTTGGGTCTGCGCCTCGGGCTGGCTGATGCAACATTACTGGCGGCACTGGCGCTACACCCTCGACCGCGGCTTCCTCCACGAGCGCGCGTGGCCGGTCATGCGCGAGGTGAGCCCCTTCTATCTCGACTACCTTCAGCCGGTGTACCCGTAGCTGCGAGCGAAAGCAAGCGGGCGCCACTCGCTCACGCTCGTGGCTGCACGCGCCTCCTCATCGCGCCGTCGGAATCCTCCGAGAACCGTCTCATTGAACATGGCAACCAGTTCTGCGGAATCAACTCCACCTTCGACCTGGCAATCTTCCGCGAATGCCTCGCGCACATCGCTGCTGCCGGAGAGTTGCTCGCTGCGCAGCAGCCCCGGAACGCCGCCCTCCGAGGCGGCAATCCTAGCTTCGGCTTTTACGACGGTCCAGGCGGCGGCACGGACTTCGCCATGAAGAGCGGCACGTTCAACCGGCCCGACTCGCAGGTCGTGGCGTTGGTCGAGAGCGGGGAAGTCCCGCTGAACTACGCTTATGGCAACACCCGCCCGCCGCTGGCGGAGTACGGTTTTACCAGCCCGTGGGCGCAAACGTATTTCCACGGTGGCCTGGCCAACTTCGGCTTTCTCGACGGCCGCATTGAAAGCGCGACCGCGCAACAATGGCCGCAAAAGTTCTCCTCCGGCGTGTGGGCGTGGCAGTGACCGGCTTCCATGCGGGTGCACTCCCTGAATAGGCGTGCTCGAGCCGTGGATGGCAGGCAGAGGTTTGATTTGGGGGGCAAGCCGCCCAAGCCTCCCGCCGATGGGAAGTGAACGGCGCGCTTGACGTTTCTCCAACCGCAGAGTGAAGTGCGCTCGTCATGAACGAACCGCTGCGCTTCGAACGATTCCGCGTGTGGCAGGTGGTGGTGCCGGCGCGCGAGGACATTCTCAGTGCGCCGCCGAGCGGCCACGCGATTTACACCGACAACCTGACCTGGGATCAACTCCCGATTCACCTCGTGGAAGCCACGACCTCCGCGGGCGTCAGCGCGCTCGGCGAAGCGGGACGCGGGGAATCAGCGGAAAACGTCGAGCGCACGCTGCGGTGCCTGCTCGGCGTGGACCTGCGAACGCTGTCCCCTGCGACAGCGTGGGCATCTGCCACGTTGCCGGGCGGTCTGCCGGCGCTTCATTCGATCTGGTCGTGGCAGAACCCAGGCGGCAAGAGTTATTCGCTGATGGAAAGTCTCTGGCTCGACGCGGTCGGCAAAGCGGCCGGTGTTCCCGCGTACAATCTGCTCGGTGGTGCAGCGCAGAATCGCGTCGCCGTCGATTTCTGGGCGAACCGTCCCTCCGCCGACACGCTGGCGAAGCTGGTGGCCGAAGCGTCGCAGCGCGGATTGCGCGGGATCAAGATCAAGTCCGACGGCGCAGGTGACACCGTGTTCGCGCTGCGCGACGCTGCGAAGCACATCCCGAACGACTTTCGGTTCACAATGGACCCGATGTGCGCCTGGAAGAACTTCCGTCAAAGTCGCCGACATTGGGAGTTGCTGGAGACGCTACCGTTCCCGATTCAGATCGAAGACCCGTTCCCGTTCCACGCCGTGGACGAATGGCGCCGTGTGCGCGAGCAGTTCCCGGTGCCGCTGATCTGGCACGCGCGCGACGAGGCGACCTTGAGTCTCGGGCTGCAAGCACAGGTCGCCGACGGTTACAACCTGGGCGGTGGCGCCGCGTTTGAGTTTGCCCGTTCCGCGGAGGTCGTGGCGCGCGCCCAGAAGGATTGCTGGCAGGGCAGCGCGCTCGAACTTGGTGTGCTCCAGCATCTGCGGTTGCACGCAGCCTCGGTGGCGCGCAATTGCGTGATGCCCTCGGACCTACAGAGCGAGTGGGTGCGCGAGCATACGTTGGTCACGCCGCGGATGAAGTACGAGGGCGGATTCGCGGTAGTGCCTGATGCACCCGGGTTGGGCGTGGCGCTCGATTCCGCCGCTGTGAAGCATTACTCCCGGAAGGAATGGGAAGTTCGGTGAGCCCGTTCAGCGGAAGTGAAGTGTACCCCACTCCTGCTGGCGGTGGAAGTTGGCCACGCGATGCGGCGATGACGAGGAGATCACCGGCTTGGAATGTCCCCGCGTATAATCGTACCGGCTGAATGAGAACAGCCACTTGGAGCCAGCCTTCGTCGTTCCTGCCTCCACCACCATGTCGAACGGAATCGCAGCCACCACGAACCATCGTTCCTCCTCGACGCAGATGCGGGCACGACTCTCGATCTGCCGATCGTAAATGAACCACTCTCCCGGCAACCCGCGCGGCTCCCGCTTCGTGGCGAATCGCTCCGCGGACGGGATGCGAAGCTGGAACTTCTGGTTACAGGGCGTGACGTGGAACTCGAAGTAGGTTGCTTGTTCCATCGGCCGCAGGAACATCTCGAACGCGTCTCCTTGGGTGAACGCCGGGTCGTTAAACTTTGTGATCGGGTTGAAGATGTCCGCGTCTTCGAGTTCAGCGTACACGTACAGCCCGTGCGTCGCCCACGCCGTGCGTACCCGGGCCGGGCGGAAATTCCGCGACGGCTCGACCTGCCATGTTTGCTGGAGTTCGACGGGCTCGGCGTCGAGGAACGCAGCCGCCACCGACGGCCAGTCGTCGAGATCGAGCGGTGCGATCTGCTTGCAAACGAGCTGGGGCGAGCTAAGTGTCTTCATTCAGTGAGGCAGATCGGATGGACACGGATCGTAGTGCGGATGCGGCACTCGCGGCACTCGCATTCCTCCCGTGAGGTACAACACCGGAGGGCGATCGCATTCGAAACGGATGACAGGACAAACCGGATCAGGTGGCTCGACAGGCAGATTCGTCACGCGCAGCCTGCCGTCGGCTAGTTTGAAGGCAAGGTCGCGATTGACGCCGAGCAGCGTCGCGCTCCGCACACGACATTCAAGCCCCGCCAAGGTGAGCGTTTCGCCCGGCCAACGACGGACGAGAAGGTAGAGGGCATTTCCACGCGCGGTCATCGGACCGTGGGAGCACCAGTCGCCGCGATGCGCGCCGCGTTCGCGCAGGTCGAAGGTGAAACTGTCGGTGTCGAAAATACACTCGCCGCAACGTCGCAGCCAATTGCCGATGGTTTCGAGCACGCACACGGATTGCTCCGGCACGCTGCCGTCGCCGCGCGGGCCGACGTTGAGAAGGAGATTGCCGCGTCCTTGCGCAACCGTGGCAAGCATGTCCACGATCTGTTGTGGCGTTTTCCAATCGTGGTCGCCGCGGTGGTAGCCCCAACTGTTGTTGAGCGTGACGCACGCCTCCCACGGTCGCCACGGACTCGGCGGGGTCAGGTGTTGTTCGGGCGTGGCGAAGTCGCCCGGCAGGCCGTTGCGTCCGTTGAACAGAATGTGCGGCTGGATCGCGCGCACCATGGCGTTCAGCTCTTGCGCGCGCCAGCCGTCGGCATTGAACGGCCACCACCCGTCGTACCAGAGCGTGTCAATCGGGTTGTAACGCGTGACAAGTTCCCGGATGCGATCGAAGGTGTTTCGAATGAAGGTCTCATTCGCCTGCTTGTCTTCGAGCGCGGCGACGGCATCGGGCTGGTCGTTCCAGTTGTTGAGGCTGTGATACAACGCAACGCGCAACCCCCGGGCACGCGCGGCTTGGACTATTTCGCCGGTGAGGTCGCGCTTCGACTTGAACGAACTTAACTTCGTGTCGTACAGCCGGAAGCCATCGTGATGCATCGTCGTGAACGTGACGTAGCGCATCCCGGCACGCACAGCGAGGTCGCAGAGCTTCTCCGCATCAAATTTCTCGGCGGTGAATGCCGACGCCAGCGCCCGGTACTCGTCGAGCGGGATCTGCTCGCGATTGAGCGCCCACTCGCCGCGTTCGAGCAGGCTATACAGGCCGTAGTGGATGAACAGCCCGTAGCGCGCGTGGACGAACCAATCTGTATCGCTCATCGCGCGAGCTTCTCCCATAGAAAATCATACGCGCGCGCGCCGCTGATCTGATGGCCGCCTTCGAAATAGTCGGTCTCGATCCCGGCCCCGTTGCCGAATACGCGATAGACGTTCCGCCCACGGGCGACGCTTCGCTTCACGGCACCGATCGGGAAGATGCCGTCGCGCGCCCCCGCCTCGACGAGCATCGGACGCGGCGCGATCAGTCCGACCAGATCGTGCATCTCGCCAAACGCGTGGAGGCCGGGCACGAAGTTGCACGGGCAATGATGCATCGCCAGGATGCTGTCGCGGAACGTGCAGTAGTAGCCGCTGACCACACAGGCTCGGATGCGCGTGTCCAGGCACGTCGAGTAAAACGTGTGCATGCCGCCGCCCGAAATGCCCATCGCACCGAGGCGGCGTGTGTCGAGTTCCTTTCGGGTTTCGAGATAATCCACGAGCCGTCGTCCCTCGATCACGCGCAGCCCGGCCACCGATGCGCCGAGCGTGAACGCCAGCATCGCGCTATGGGTGCATGTCGTGGGCGCGCCTTGATCCAACACGGTGTTGAGATACGAGAAGTCGGTTTGCCGCTCGCCGAAACAGGAGATCTCCGGCGCCGCCACCGCGAACCCGCGCCGGCACAGCGCGACACCGAAGTCCTTGTGATAGCCCTCGGGCGTGTGGCGCTCCGAGCCGTCCTTCCACAAGCCGACGATGTCTTTGACGCCGTAGCCGTGTCCGTGAAACGCGACCACGACCGGCAACGGTCGTGAGGCGCGTTTCGGCAACAAAAGGTAGAGCGACATCAGGGAGTGCGGCGAAGTGTGGATCACGATTTTTTCGCGGACGAAGTCGCCCCGATCCACCGATTCGATCCTGCGCGGCGCCGGGTTCACTTGCGGCAGGTCCTGAAAGCCAATGGTGCGGGCGAGAGCTGCGCGCGTCGTCGTTTGCCAGCGCCGGGCTTCCCGGGCGCTGCGCGCACGGAAGCGGTGGATGGCCGGTCGCGCATCGTACAGTTTCCAGAGCAGGTGCGCTGGTTGCAGTGCTTTCCACTTTCGGTTGTCGAGAATTTGTGAACTCATGGGACCGTGTCGAACAAAGGCCGCTACTTTGACCAGTTTCGGCGCAGTTTTGCAACCGGTTTGTGTCGGCCAGGATGATGAGTGATGAGTAATGACGGCAACCGGCCTCGATCAGATCGGTCGGAGGATCCAAACCACCATGGAACTCCGCCCGCTGATCGAGATCGGAACGCAACCGATCGACTTGGACCGGTCGATCCCAGAGGCGGTGAACGGGCAACACCGAGATGGTATGCCCGCAACGCGGACAGAGGAAGCACTGGACAGCGAACATGCCGTGGTCTCGCGGGCCGACGTCATAGCGCGGGTACGAGCCATGGCGCTGCAGCCGTCCTTTGTATTGAAGTGGGCAACCCGGACGGTCCCCCGGAAAACGTTCCCTTACGCATTTGGGTGTATGTTACGAGAGGGCGAACTCACCCCGCGTCAATGCGAAAAGATCTTCCGTGCCCAGTACATCAACTGCACGGACCATGCCGCCGCCGTCAGTCTCCTGCTACCACGAAACAAACCGCTGCGTTACATAAAGAAGACAGGTGAGGCCGTCGCCGCATCAACCTTATGAACCTCTTCAGGCTGCAGTTCGCTGCATTGACTTCGTTCTCCCCTCTGTTAGGTTTTGCTCATGGAAAGCCTTTGGGCACCGTGGCGCATGCAGTACATTCTGGCCAGTAAAGCTCCCGATGGCTGCATTTTCTGCGACAAATCGCAGCAGAGCGATGATTCCAAGAACTACGTGCTGCTTCGTGATCGGACCTGTTTCGCGTTGCTCAACATCTACCCATACAGCAACGGGCACGTGATGGTCGCGCCCTACAAGCACACGCCCGGCTTCGAAGAACTCACCGAGAGCGAACTGGCCGACCTGCTCGTACTGGTGCGGCGATGTCAGCAGGCGTTGCGCGTGGCGATGAAGCCGGACGGGTTTAACGTCGGCGTCAACCTCGGCAAGGTTGCCGGCGCGGGCATTGCCGATCATCTGCATCTGCACATTGTCCCGCGATGGAGCGGCGACAACAGCTTCATGAGCGTCATTGGCGAGACGCGCGTCATTCCCGAATCCCTCGACGCCACCTACACCAAAGTGCGCGACGCGCTCTCCCAACCATGAGCGAACACACGCTCCACTTCGACAACCCGCGCGAGGTCCAGGCGCTCGTCCACGATCTCAAGAACCTCGCGCTCATCGAGAACGCATTCGCCGTCAAACTCACCGCCCGCGACGGCTGGCTCAAGGTCGAAGGCGACGAACGCGGCATCGGCAAGACGAAGCAACTGTTCGATCACCTCCAGGGTGCGCGCAAACGGGGCGTCAACATCCGCCGGCAGGAGTTTCATTACGCGCTCGCGGCCATCAGCGGGGAGGAGGCGGACAAACTGGGCGGTCTGTATTCCCACCGGATCGAAGTCTCGCCGAAACGCAGAGCCATCGCGGCGAAAACATTCGGTCAGCAGGCATACGTGGAGGCGATCCAGGCGAACGACATCGTGTTCGGGATCGGGCCTGCCGGCACGGGCAAGACCTACCTGGCGGTGGCGATGGCCGTGCAGGCGCTCAAGCAGGAACGCGTTTCCCGCATCATCCTGGCGCGTCCCGCGGTCGAAGCCGGGGAGGCGCTCGGGTTTCTGCCCGGTGACCTTCACGAGAAAGTGCTCCCCTACCTGCGCCCGCTCTATGACGCGCTGTACGACATGATGGACCCGGAGGAGGTCGCGCGCTTGAGCGAACGCCGCACAATCGAGATCGCCCCGCTTGCTTACATGCGCGGACGCACCCTCAATCATTCGTTCGTGATCCTCGACGAAGCGCAGAACGCCACCGGCGAACAGATGCTGATGTTCCTGACCCGGCTCGGGTTTGACTCAAAATGCGTGGTCACGGGCGACATCACCCAGGTGGACCTCCCCGGCCACAAACGCTCGGGCCTGGTGGAAGTGCAGGGTGTTCTAAAAAAGATCAACGGCATCCACTTTTGCTATTTCACCGAGAAGGATGTTGTGCGCCATGAGTTGGTGCAACAAATCATCAAAGCCTATGAGGCGCACAAAGCCGCCGCCAAAGATCGCGATTCGCAACCGCCAGCGGCTCCTGCGGCTTGACCTCCACGCCATCCGGCATGTTGTCCGGGAGGCGTGGTGCTTCACGATTGACGATTCACGCTTCCCGATTCACGAGCTTTCAGTCGCCTTTGTCACCGACGCTGAGATCGCTCGTCTCAACAAACAGTTTCTCCGCCACAGCGGTCCCACCGACGTCATCACATTCGAGCATGGCGAGATCGTGATCTGCACCGAACGCGCGGTGGCGCAGGCGAAAGAATACCGGACCAGCGTCGCCGAGGAACTCGCGCTCTACGTCATTCACGGTCTGCTGCATCTCGCCGGCTACGACGATCGCGCCGCGGCGACGCGCCGCGCCATGCATCGCCGGCAGCGTGCGATTCTGTTCTCGATTCGGAAGAAACTGGACTTGGAAAACCTTTTGCGTTGAGATGGGCTCATGAAGCAGGCGCTCAAGTCGCTTCGCAATAATTTTGTCGTCGGGTTCATCGCCATCCTGCCGCTGGCGCTTTCCATTGGTATCTTTGTCTGGCTGGTCGAACTCGTGATCGGCGTCACCGACAAGCTGCTTGTGTTTCTTCCCCACAAGTTGCGCGAAACCGAGTGGCGTCCGTTGTTCAGCGTGCTCGCATTCCTGGTTTCCGTGACATTGGTGACCCTGCTCGGCTTCATCACCCGCAACGTCGTTGGCAAAAGCCTGCTGCATGGAATCGAGACCCTTGCCATGCGCGTGCCGCTCCTGAACAAGATCCACGGCGGCGTCAAACAACTCTTCGAGGCCATCAACACCAGCAAGAAGGGCTCGTTCCAGCGCGTGGTGCTGGTGCAGTTCCCTCACCGCGACAGCTTCGTGATCGCCTTCGTCACCTCCGAGTCTCCCCAGAAGATGGACGAGAAGATCGCGCGCGACGTCATCAATGTCTTCGTTCCCACCACGCCCAATCCTACCAGTGGCTTCATGCTCGTCGTGCCCAAGGAAGACACCATCCCGATGGACATGTCGGTCGCCGACGCGGTGAAGATGGTAATCTCCGGTGGCGCCGTCATCCCCAGCCCGCCCCCGGCAACGCCCAGGTCCGATGGAGCTTCCTAAAACGACGGGCGTCGTCCTGCGGACGCATCCCGTTACGGAAAGCAGCCTGATCGTGGTCTGGCTGACTCGTGAATTCGGCAAGCTCCGCACGGTGGCCAAGGGCGCGCGCCGACCCAAGAGCCCCTTTCGCGGGCGCGTCGAGCCGTTCTACCTCGACGAGTTGATTTTCCTCCGCAGCAGACGCTCCGACCTGCATATCCTGCACGAGTGTTCGCTGATCGAACCGCACCGGCACCTCCGCGAAAACCTGAAGAAGCTGCACGCTGCCATGTATTTCTGCGAGCTTGCCGATCTCGCCACGGAACCGGAGCACGCGGAAGAAAAGCTGTTCACGCTTCTCTGCTCCACGCTTCGGACGCTGCACGAATCCGCGTGGCAACCGATGCTGGTCCCTTGGTTCGAGATCAACCTGTTGGCCGCGCTTGGATTCGACCCGACCCAGCACAAGAGCCCGCTTCCGCCCGATCTCATGAAGTTGTTTGAGCAATTCCGCACGCTCCGCCCCGAGCAATTGAACCGTCTCAAACTCTCGCCGAACCAGTCCGAAAATCTGGAATCCTTCTTCCTGGCCCAAGCCGAGCAGCAGTTCGGCCGCTTGCCCCGCTCGCGGCGGTTCGTAGTGGCGCCCGGCGGTGCGCCCGTTTGAATCTCGTGATGATTCCCGCCGATGCACGGGCCGTACGCCTCTACATTCACATTGAATTCCGATCAGACCTGCATTACTCCGCTAGTCCAACACTCCATCGCTTCCCATGCCCATCAAGGTTGACCTGACGAAAAAGACCATCGCGCTCGGCGTGGGCGACTTGCTCGCGGAGGAAACGGCGCGAGTCGGCTCGGTGGGTCGGTTGGCGTTTTACGCGCGGATGAGCATGGGCCGCGACGCGCACGAGCGACACCAGAAGGGCCAGGGCGAACTCGTGGTCGGCTACCGCAAGGAGATCCACGTCAAACACGAAATGCACGTGGATGACTTCGCGGTCACGATCCAGGGACGCATTGACGGTGTGTACGAAAAGGACGGCACCGCCACAGTCGAGGAAATCAAGTCGGTCGTGCTGCCACCGAACCAGTTCGCCCAGATCGAGGCGAAGCAGTACTCCACCTACTCGGCGCAATTGCAACTGTACTGCTACTTCCTCCAAAAAGCCGGTTACGCGCGCGTGCATGGGTTGCTGGTGTTCGTCAACGTCGCTGACAACACGAAGCGAACGCTGGAGGTCGGCTATTCCGCGAACGAGGTGGAGTCGCTGATTTCACAGCGGGTGCAGGGATTCGTGCGCGTCGCCGAGATGGAAGAATCTCATCTCCGGGAACGCCGGGCGCTTGCGCCGCGACTGCGCTTTCCATTCGAGAAACAGCGGTTGCATCAGGACGAGATGATCGCCGCGGTTGGTGACGCGCTCGCATCGGGCCGGCATCTCATGGTGTCCGCTCCCTCCGGCATCGGCAAGACGGCGGGCGCGTTGTTTCCCGTCCTCCGTTATGCGCTCGCCAACGACAAGAAGGTCTTCTTCGTCACCGCGAAGACGACGCAGCAGGAAATCGTCTGGGAGACGATCAAGGCACTCAGGCACTCAGGCACTCAGGGACTCGGCACTCCGCTCTCCGCTCTTCGCCTCCGCGCCAAGGAGAAGATGTGCATCAACGACGTGTATGCCTGCCACGAGGATTTCTGCCAATACCTGCGCGACTTCGATTCCAAGCTCGCGCTTAACGCGGTGGTGCCGCACCTGCACGAGAAACAGCTCCTCGATCCCGACTTGCTCATGCGGCAGGGCCAGTCCGTCAAGCTCTGCCCGTTTGAGCTCGCGTTGGTGATGGGACGACTCGTGGACGTTCACGTCTGCGACTACAATTATGTCTTCGATCCGAGCGTTTATCTGAAGCATTTCTTCCAGGACAACCGGCATCGCGACGCCATTCTCATCGTGGACGAAGCGCACAATCTGTACGCGCGCGCGATGGATTACTACTCGCCGTCGCTGTTACGGCGCGACGTGCGCGCCTTGCTCGAACGTCTGCCTCACGACCCGAAGCTCGCCGCCGAACTGGGCAAATGGCTGCGTTCCCTCGAAGGCATGTTCCGCGATCTGAGCAAGCTCGGCCGCGACGAACACGCCAACGCGCCCAAGTACGAAATTGCCCTCCCGGTCGAGTTCTTCGAACGCATGGAAGCCGAGCTCGAGCCGCTCACGATCCGCTATCATCTCTATCGCGTGCTGAACAGAATCGCCGCGTCGGACGATCCATTCGAGGAGTTCTTTGCGGCGTTCTTCCGCTTCTGCAACGTGCTTGCGTTGCGCGGCGACGAGTTCAGTCATGTGTTCGACAAGTCCGAGCATCAGCAGGCGATCAAGATCATCTGCAAATGCCCCGCCCGGCAACTGCGCGCACGGCTCAACGGATTCCACAGCGTCATCGCCATGAGCGCTACATTCGAGCCGATGGATTTCTACCGCGATGTGATGGGCTTCGACGCCGACCGCACCGGCTCGCTTTTGTTGCCGTCGCCATTCCCGATCCACAACCGCAAGATCGTGGTCATCTCCTCGCTTTCCACCACGTACAAGATGCGCCAGCGGTTCCACGGCCAACTCGCCAGCACCATCGCCCGGGTCGTCAACACGCGACGCGGCAACTATGCCGTGTTCTTCCCAAGCTTCGACTACCTGAAGTCCGTCGAGCCGATCCTGCGACAGGTTTGTCCGTACACTCTCCTCGTCCAGCAGCGCGACATGGACCAGCAGCAACGCGACGATCTCCTGCTGCAAGTTCGGGAACAACGCGACCGGGTCATGCTCGCCGTGCAGGGCGGCGTCTTCAGCGAGGGTGTGGATCTACCCGGCGAACAACTCATTGGCGTCATCGTGGTCAGCCCGGCTCTGCCTACGGTGAGCTTTGAGCGGGAGTTGATGCGTCGCTATTACGACGAACATCACGGCGCGCAAGGTTTTGAGTACGCCTATCTCTATCCCGGCATGGCGCGCGTTATCCAATCTGTCGGTCGCCTGATTCGTAGCGAGACCGACCGGGGCATCGCTGCGTTGATTTGCCAGCGATTCTCCATGCCCCAGTACACGAACCTCTTCCCGCGTCACTGGTACGAAGAGCGCGTCGAGGAGATGCTCCCGCGCGACTGGGAGGGCGAATTAAATCGTTTCTGGGCGTTATCCGAGGGTCCGCCCGGTCGGAGTTGAAAGCCCCAACAAATCTTTGCCATCCCAAGCTATTTTGGTGCTGCTTGGAGCATCAAGCAGTAGTGGAGACATGGCTAAGCACGAAAAGATATTGAGGGAGATTCAGAGGCTCATTCGCCAGCATCGGTTGCGTCCGGGAGATGCGATTCCGTCGGAACGCTCGCTCGCCAAACGGCTCGGTGTTTCCTACAACACGGTTCGCTACGCGAACAACGTGCTGTGCCGGCAAGGCGTCATCTGTCGTCACCACGGACGCGGGACGTTCCTCGCGCGACCGGACCGGGAACGGAGTGAGCGCCGCCAGCATCGCCGGCTGGGGCTGCTGTACGTGGACATGGCTCAGCCGCTTCATCCGAACTCTCAGCAGTTGACGTTCGACACCCACCGCGCCGCGTTGCGGGCCGGTCGATGGCGATCTTGCCACACTGTGCACGCTCTTCCGTGTCGGCGTCCGGACGGCGCATCCGTTCGGCAACGATCCGAAGCTTGGCGGTAGCGCCGACGGCCCGAAACAGCATGGCTTGACCCGGCGCGGCCGGGCGATCATACGCGAGATGGAACGGCTCGGCATGTTGGTGGACCTGGCACACTCGAACGACCGCACCTTCGCTGACGCGATTCGATTCGCCGAGAAGCCGCTCATTGACTCACACACGAACTGCCGGGCCATCGCGGACTACGGTCGTTGCTGTACCGACGATCAACTCCGCGCGCTTGGCAAACAAGGCGGCGTGATCGGCGTTCACTTCGGATTTGTCGAGAAAACCAGTCGCGTCGCCGACGCCAAGTTGATGCGCGGGTTTTACCGGAAGGTGAGACAGTTGGAGCGCCGATACAAAGAACCATACGAATTTCTGGAGCATCGCATGGACGGCTACGAGTGGCCGCTCTGCCTCGGCGGGGCGGTGGACGACGGCACGCCGATTCATCGCGCGAAGCTCAGCCAGCTCGGCGATCACATCGAGCGCATGGGCAAGGTCGCCGGCATTGATCACGTTTGCATCGGCAGCGATTATTCCAGCGGGGCGATGCCGGAAGGCGTCGAGACCGCCGAGACGCTCGTGAATCTGACGCGCGAGCTGGCGCGCCGCGGTTTCACAGCGAACGAAATAAAACAAATCTGGGGCGGAAACTTTGTGCGCTTGCTTCGACAAACACTTCCTCGATAGCAAATCAACATGACAACGAAACGAAAACGATACGCAGTGGTTGGGACGGGTGGCCGCAGCACGATGTATATCGAGGCAGTTGCGGGCCAATACCGGGATTGCTCGGAACTGGTGGGGCTGTGCGACCTGAGTCACACCCGAATGGCCTACTATAACAAGCTGATCGACGAACAGTTTCAGCATGCGCCCGTGCCGACTTATGACGCGAAGGACTTTGACCGGATGCTGCGCGAGCAAAAACCGGACCTTGTGGTCGTGACGACCGCCGATTTCATGCATCACCATTACATCATTCGCGCGATGGAACTCGGCTGCGACGCAATCACCGAGAAGCCGATGACGGTTGACGACGAGAAAGCGCGCGCGATCTTTGCCACGATCGAGAAGACCGGGCGCAATCTCCGCGTCGCGTTCAACTACCGCTACGCGCCGTACGCGACGAAGCTGCGCGAGGTGATGATGCAAAACACGATCGGCCAACCGCTGGCCGTGGACTTCTCGTGGGTGCTCGACACGAGTCACGGCGCGGATTATTTCCGCCGCTGGCATCGCGAGAAGGACAAGTCGGGCGGGCTGCTCGTTCACAAGGCCACGCATCACTTCGATCTCATCAACTGGTGGATCGGCTCGCGACCGAAACAGGTCTTCGCGATGGGCGACCTGAAGTTCTACGGACGCAAGAACGCCGAGGCGCGCGGGGAGAAGTATGCGTATGACCGCTACACCGGCACCTCGGCGGCGACGAACGATCCGTTCGCGTTCCTGACGAATCGCGATCCCTTCAACAAGGGACTCTATTTCGACGCGGAGAAGGAGAGCGGCTACGTCCGCGATCGAAACGTGTTCGGCGACAACATCACCATCGAAGACACGATGGCCGTGGTTGCCCGCTATCGCAACGGCGTCATCCTGAATTATTCGCTCTTGGCGTACTCGCCGTGGGAGGGTTTCGAGATGCGCATTACCGGGACGAAGGGACGGCTGGAGTTCACCGATCGCCGACCACCACACGTCGTGAACCCGGTGGTCCGCAGCGACAAGAACCCGCAGGCGGAAGGCGAGACCATCCAGAAGCTGGTCATTTACCCGATGTTCGGCAAACCGTACGATGTGGAGATCCCCCAGGGCCGCGGCGGTCACGGCGGCGGCGACCCGGTTCTGTGCGAGACATTGTTCTCGCCCAACCCCCCGGCCGATCCATACAAGCGCGCCGCGTCACACGTGGACGGCGCAGCTTCGATCCTCCTCGGCATCGCCGCAAACAAATCCATCGCCAGCGGGCTACCGGTGAACGTGGATGAGCTGTTGAAGTTGCCGGGGGTCTGATCACCATTTTCTGTCGCCCTGTTTAAGCGCGGACGTGTGGTGATTCCCACCAGCCTCGAAAGCGTTCTGGGCTGGTCGTCACGCGAACGAAATCGCGGGACTCTGAAAGGGCGACAGAACACGGCGGAGAGGGCTGAAAAGCTCTCTCCGCCGTACCGTTTCAGACCGGGACTTTGCTTGCGTCGAACGGCAGATGCGGCTCTTCTTTGCTCATGAGCATCATTCGCTTTCCTG
>CAZOTB010000022.1:0-3835 GCA_964582645.1 uncultured Verrucomicrobiota bacterium
TCGTGGACAACGTGCACGAGTTGATGGAAACGGCGGATGTGTTGATCAGCAAGCCCGGCGGCGTGACCGTCTCGGAGGCGCTCATCAAACGGGTGCCACTTGTGATCTGCCGCCCGATTCCCGGCCAGGAAACGAAGAACACGGAGTACCTGCTCGAACAGCGTGTGGCAGTGAAAGCAGAGGATCCGCAAGATGTGCCCGCGCTGGTCGAGCAACTCCTGAGCAGTCCGGCCACGCTCGAACGCATGGCGCGCAACATCGAACAGCTTCGTCACCCGTACGCCGCGGTGGACATCGCGCGCGGGGTGCTCGACATGATCGAATGAAGTACCGGGCGTTTCGCATTGCGCAATTCCTCGCGCGAAGCACGCCGCGGCCAGTTGCATACTGGATCGGCGATGTGATTTCGTGGTTTCACTGGCGTTTCAGCCATCACAGCCGGGAAGCCGTCCTCGCCAATCTCGCCATCATTCACCAATCGGCGGGCGAGAAACCCGACCCGTACCAACTCCGCCGCGAATCGCGCGAGGTCTTCCGCAACTTCGCCAAATACGTCGTGGACTTCTTCAGCCTGTTCCACCTCACCGACGAGCAACGGCGGGCGCTGATTGACCTGGCCGGATTTCCCGAGCTGCTTCAGAAGTGTCTGTCGCGCGGCAAAGGCGTCATCACTGTGACCGCGCACGTGGGCAACTGGGAACTCGGCGGCGCGGCCATGTGCATGAGCGGGTTCAAAGTCAACGCGGTCGCGCTCGTGCAGGCCGACCCGAAACTCAACCAGTTGTTCCAAAGCCAACGGCTCGCGCGCGGGATGCAGGTGATCCCGATGGGCCATGCCGCCAAGCCCGCCCTCAAAGCGCTCCGGCGCAACGAGATCGTGGCTGTGCTCGGCGACCGCGATTTCACCGCGGCACGAATGACAGTACAGTTTTTCGGTCGCCCCGCGCGGTTGCCGCACGGCCCCGCCCGGCTCGCCGAAGCGACCGGTGCCGCGGTCATCGTGGCCGGGATGGTGCGGCGGCCCGACGACACATTCACGTATGAGTACGCCGAACCGATCTTCCCCGAAGGCTTGTCCGACGCGCAGGTGGCCGAAAGAATCGCGCGCGACCTCGAAGTGTTCATCCGCCGTCATCCAACGCAGTGGTTCATCTTCAACCGCTTCTGGGACATTGAGGAGGACCTCGCCATAACCCACGGCGCGTTGGCTGCCGCGAGGCAAGCCGAGGAGGTCGCTCAAGCCGGTAACGGCCAGCGATGAGCGCGCGCGTCGTGGCTCTGATCCCTTGCTATCGCGAAGCCGCGCGCATCGGCGAAGTCGTCCGCCGCGCCCGGCCGCACGTGGACGCTGTGGTGGTGATTGACGACGGTTCGCCCGACGCGACCGCGCAGGAAGCCAAGAGCGCGGGTGCGATCGTGTTACAACACCCGGTCAACCAGGGCAAGGGCGCCGCCATTCGCACCGGCATGAACTACGCGGTCGAGAAAGGCTACGAGTTGATGGTGTTTCTCGATGGCGACGGTCAGCACAATCCGGACGAGATTCCGAAGTTCATCGAAGCGCAACGCGCCTCCGATGCCGCCATCGTCGTCGGTAATCGCATGACCGATGTGAGACGGATGCCGTTGCTGCGGAAATGGACGAATCAGTTCACCTCGTGGATGCTGAGCCGGATGGCAGGCCAGCGCATTGACGACAGCCAATGCGGCTACCGGTTGTTGCATCGCCGGGTCGTGTCCGACATCCGGATGGAGACATGCAATTTCGAAACTGAGTCTGAGATGTTGATCCAAGCTGGTCGCGCCGGTCACCGAATTACGGGCGTTCCCGTGCAGACCATTTACGAGGGCCAGGAGAAACAGAGCAAGATCCGCCCGGGCCGGGATTCTGTACGCTTCCTTACGCTGTTGTGGCGGAACCGACGACGAGGCTGAGATTATTTCCTCGCCGCTTCGAGCTTCGCAGGTAACATCACCCGCTTATGCGAATTCTATCGGGTATTCAACCGAGCGGGAAACTGCACATCGGGAATTATTTCGGCATGATGCGTCCGGCGTTGGAGCTGGCGCAGAAGGGAGATGCCTACTACTTCATCGCCGACTACCACGCGCTCACCTCCATCGCCGACCCCAAGGAACTGCGCGAGAATGTCCGCGACGTGGCGCTTGATTTTCTGGCGTGCGGACTCGATCCGGAGCGGACGGTGTTTTATCGGCAGAGCGATGTGCCGCAGGTGACGGAGCTGGCTTGGATTCTGTCGAATGTGACGCCGATGGCGATGCTCGAGAACTGTCACAGTTATAAAGACAAGACCGCGCAGGGCATCAAGCCGAACCACGGTTTGTTCGCCTACCCCGTGTTGATGGCGGCGGACATTTTGATTGTGCAGTCCAACCGCGTACCGGTGGGGAAAGATCAGAAGCAGCATCTCGAGGTCACCCGCGACATCGCGGGTGCGTTCAACCGGCAGTATGGCGAGGTGTTCACCATTCCCGAGCCGGACATCCGCTCGGAGGTGGCGACGGTGCCGGGCGTGGACGGACGGAAAATGTCGAAGAGCTACAACAACACGATCAAGATTTTTGGAGACGAGAAGGCGACGCGAAAACGTGTGATGTCGGTCGTGACCGATTCGCAGCCGGTTGAAGCGCCGAAGAAGGATCTGGAGAACAACATCCCGCTGCAACTGTTCAAGCTGGTCGCGCCGACCGAGAAGGCGTCCGAGATCGAGAGCAAGCTGCGCGCGGGCGGGTACGGCTACGGGGAATTGAAGAAGGAATTGTTCGGGGCGTTGATGGATTACTTCGCTCCGTATCGTCAGAAGCGCGCGGAGTTGACGAAGAACCTTGATTACGTCGAGCAGGTGTTGCGGCGCGGCGCCGAGCGCGCGAACCTCGAAGCGAACAAGACCATGGAGAAGGTGCGGAAGGTGGTTGGAATCCGATGAAGGAAGGATGGAAGGATGGAAGAAGGGAAGGATGGGGTGAAGCGCAAATGTGTTGATCCTGCTGCCTTTCAGCCTTCCACTCTTCCAACCCTCCCTGCTCCGTTCTTCGCCCCCCAAAAGGAGAGACCCTCCGCCTGGGTGTTGAGGTGTCGAGGATACGCGGAGGGTCTCGGTTGAGGATGTGTTGAAGGTTCGTCAGCTCAAATCTGGGTTGCTCTCCTGCTAATCGTTGTTGCCGCCTCTGTTTCCGGGGTTGCCGGGACCCGTGTCCTCGCCGTCGTTCACGGGTGGATCGCCGGGTGGTTGCGGGTCTTCCCCGTTGCCCACGCCGTTGTTGGCATTGTCATCGTTGCCCTGACCGCCTCCATTCGCGTTGCCGCCACTGGAATTACCACCGCTCGATCCACCCCCAGGATTGCCGCCAGAGTCACCACCGCCCGTGTCTCCGCCTGAACTGCCCCCAGAAGTACCACCGCCAGAGTTGCCTCCGCCGGTATTCCCGCCACCGGCGCCGCCGCCGGAATTTCCTTCGCTGGGGGTACCGCCTTGATTGCCGGGGTTGCCGGGACCGGTGCCGGGACCGTCGTTGGGAGGGGGATCGCCGGGAGGCTGCGGGTCTTCGCCATTGCCCACGCCGTTGTTGCCGTTGCCGCCTCCGTTTCCTCCGCCATTGTTACCGCCAGTTGTTCCGCCGCCAGTTGTGGAGCCGCCGGTGTCACCGCCGGTTGTCCCACCAGTTGTCCCGCCGGTTGAGCCACCCGTCGTACCACCGCCCGTTGTGCTGCCGCCGGTATCGCCACCAGTGGTCCCGCCGGTCGAACCGCCCGTGGTACCGCCACCTGTTGTGGTGCCGCCTGTGTCACCGCCGGTTGTTCCTCCTGTAGTGC
>CAZOTB010000022.1:3935-24446 GCA_964582645.1 uncultured Verrucomicrobiota bacterium
CACCCGTCGAGCCGCCTGTGGTGCCGCCGCCGGTGGTCGTGCCTCCGGTGTCACCACCGGTCGTGCCGCCGGTTGAACCGCCCGTGGTACCGCCACCCGTTGTGGTGCCGCCGGTGTCACCGCCGGTTGTTCCTCCTGTAGTGCCACCCGTCGAGCCGCCTGTGGTGCCGCCGCCGGTGGTCGTGCCTCCGGTGTCACCGCCGGTCGTGCCTCCGGTTGAACCGCCCGTGGTGCCGCCGGTAGTGCCACCGCCGGTTTCTCCACCGCTGCCGCCACCGCTGCCGCCGGTAGTGCCACCGCCGGTTGTTCCGCCACCGGTTGCACCTTTGCGTTTGCCGCGCTCGGATTGATGCGACAGACTTGGGGATGCACGTTTGGGGAATGGCGTCCAGGCCGTCGGGCCGGCGCCGCGAATGTTGTACAGGTTGCTGTGCCGGCTGGTGCCGCCAAAGTGATAGGAGGCGATGAGTCCGACGGTGTAGTTGCCGGCGGTATTGATCTCGCCGCCGACGGATGCATCCACGTTGGGAGTGATGGCGTACACGAACTGGCCGGCGAACACGCCGTCGGTGTGAAAGCCAAACTGACCGCCTGCGGAAAGCTCGGTGGCGATTTTGTCGTTCCACTCACGAACCCAGAAGGCTTCGACGCGATCGTCGGCGCGTTGCTTGAGGTAGCGACCGCCGGTTTTGTCCACGACGGTGTTCAACGAAGCAACGCCGCGAACGCCGAGGGCATCCTTTTTGGAAATGGTGGTGCCGATGACAGGTCGGATGTCCCAGAGGCTTTCGCCGTAGGAGGTGTAGGCGTAATCCACAAGCACGGCGGCGGCGCCGGTCTGGTCTTTGAAGGATTTGAAGTTGCGCGCGAAGGTGCCGATCGTGGTGTTGTACTCGGGATTGTCTTCGCGGAACTTGATGTCACCGCCGAGTTGCAGACCGAATGCGACGTTCTGCGTCGAGGGATTGAGCGGGATGCCCCAATTGAATCCCACGGTGCCGACCCAGGTGGAGTCTTCGCCAATCGGTTTCTCAAGTCCACCGCCGGCCTCGAGGAACAAGTGGTCGAGAATGCTGGCGGGTCGTCGTTCTTCGGCAGAGAGAGGCAGAGCGAGCGTGCTGATGAACGCCGCGCAAAGAAACAACCTTGCTCCACGCACTAACTCCATAACTCGTCCCCACTGGATGCGCTTTGCAGCACTTGTGCCAGCGTCTGGTAACCGCCGCGAGCGCTCCTGTCCATGTCTTTGATTGCCAAAGGATTAGCCGCTTTCGTCCGTGCAGTGCGCTCTTACACTAAGCGAATGCGCCGTGTCCAGTGGAATGAACAGTTGGACACAAACTTTTGGACAGCAGCAGGTTACCGGATAACTCAGGAAGAGGCCGATGGTTTGGGTGAATTCGGTGCTGTGCAATCGAGTTATGTCGCGGACGGGAGCGATGAAAACAAACGAGCACTGATGGCACGCCTTGGCGGAATGCGACTGGAATCCATGAAGAACAATGATTCGGGCCAAATTGCGCGCAGGTCGGCGGGAGTTGCGCGATATCGCCCAAAACGGACAGAGCGGTTGCAGTCGCTTTGACTCATGCTAGCTTGGGTTGGGTAAACTCGGTGGACAGGGGATAAGAGGAAAGAGAGTTGGTGTATGAGGTTTGCGGGTCGTTTGTTGGTGCGTGGTTTCACATTGATTGAGCTTCTGGTCGTCCTGGCGATCATTACCATTCTGGCGGGGATGCTGTTGCCATCATTGAGTGCAGCGAGAGAAAAAGCGAGGCGCACGAGTTGTATCAACAACTTGAAACAAATCGGGCTCGCCATTCGAATGTACTCCGGGGAAAATCGCGAGATGTTTCCGAGCGCGCCCGGCGGCGCGGGGACGACGCTGGATTCGTACGGTCTGCTCACCAACCAGTATCAGGTGGCGTACCGAGTTTGGATTTGCCCCAGCGACACTTCGCAGTTCCCGGGTTCGTCCACGACGCCGTTCACCTCCAATAATTGCAGCTACGCCTACAATGGGTTCGGGTTGGGCGAGACTGTGTCGGCGGACACGCCGATCGCGGCGGATCGCAGCAACGCGTCCGGTGGCACCGGCGGCATTCGCGGCACGACGCCCTGTAACGGTTCGACCGCAAACAATAGCTGGACACACAAGGCGGATGGAGCGAATACCTTGTTCTCAGACGGGCACGTACAATTCCAGAAGACGTTCAATCCGCCGATGTACAACGGGTTGAATCCGTAAACCCCAAGCCCTCTTCCACTGGCGCCGCCAAACATTCCCACGGAACTCCCGATTCGCCGTTGTCAGCCTCGGACCGAGTCGGTTACACTGCGCGGACAGATGAAATTGGCAAGTCTTCCGGTGCAGGTAGGCGACCCGATCAATGCGCGGCTCCTCGCGGTGTCCGAGGATCGGCTGCAGGGATTCCAGCGTGATCCGCTTGGGGAGATTGCGCGGCAGTCCGGCGTCCCGTTGCCGGTTGTCATCGAACGGATTCAAGCCATGCTGCGCGGGGGAACCATCCGCCGCGTTCGGCAAACGCTCCTCGCCACCAATCTGGCGCAAGGTTCGCTCGTGGCGTGGCAGGTGCCGCAGGAGAAACTCGATGCCGCTTTCGATTACATGTTCCAGAAAGATCCGTTCTCGGGGCACGTCGTCCTCCGCTCGACCGACGCAGCCACGCCGGGCTCAAACTACAAGCTCTGGACGACTCTCAAAGTGCCGCAGGGATTCTCGATGACACGGCATTGCGAGTTCCTGAGGCGAGAGACCGGCGCGGTGCATTTCCGTCTGATGCCGGCAAAGAAGCTGTTTGCGCTCGGCGTGGGTCACGTTCGCCGACGCGGGATGGTACCGGGCAGCAAGGCGGAGGTGCCGGCGGAGGCGACGGACGTGCAGGTGGTCACGCTGACCGATCTCGAGTGGCGCATCCTCACCGCGCTCAAGCGCGAATTCCAGCCCGAGGAAATTTGCGAGAACATCTGGGCTGCCCGCGCGGAGGAAGCAGGCGTATCGCTCGATCAGTTCTACGAAGTCGCGGCGAACTTCGAGCGGCGGAAGATCATCGGGCGGTTCTCGACATTCCTGGAACACGTCAAACCTCTGGCCAATGGCGAGCGCGTGACGCGGTTCAACGCGCTCTTTCACTGGGCGGTGCCGCCCGGACGCGAGCTTGAAGCGGGCTGCGAAGTGGGACGACATCACATCATGACGCACGCCTACTGGCGCGAGGGAGGGCCCGAGTTTCGCAACGTCAACATCATGGGCGTGGCGCACGGGACAGACAAGGACTTGCTCTTGCAGCACAAGGCGGCGATTGACGAGCATCTGCGGAGCAAGGGAATCCCGGTCAGTTACACCAACGTTTTCTGGGGCGGCCGCAGCGAGATCAAACCGTCCGAGATTTCGCCGTTTGCCTACCGAGATTGGTGTCGGAAGATAGGGTTGAAGGATGAGGGATGAGGGATGAAGATGGACGCTTCGCGGCCCAATTATGAATTAATGCCCGATTCCGTTTTCATCCCTCATTCTTCACCCCTGATCCTTTTCTTTCCTACTTCGTCAACTGCTGCGTCGTCTTGCTGAAATTGAGCACCGACGCGGCGGCCACCGTGCGGTTCGGGATCGTAATCACGTCGCCGTTCGCGGTTCGCAAGCGCGTGCTGCGGATGCCGACGTGTTCGACCACGCCTTCGTCCGGGCCGATTTTCACCTTGTCCCCGAGGAAGAAAGGTCGGTCGGCGAGAATCACAATCGAGCCGAGAAGGTTCGACAATGTCTCCTGTGCCGCCAGCGCCACGGCGAGGCCGGTGATGCCGAGACTGGCGAGCACGCCGTTGATCTTGATGCCGTTGTTGTCTGCAGTCACCAGGACGGCGGTGACCACGATGAAGATCTTCACTGCCTTGCGAATCAGGATCAGGATTTGATCGCTCGCGCGCGGATCCTGGCGTTTGAACCTGTGAGACGTGACCTCGAAAATCACATCCGCCAGTTTGATCAACACATAGGTGATCGCGATGGCGATGATGATGCCGACGGTGTGACGGAGGTACCGTTCCATCCATTCGGGTTTGTTGATCAACTGCACGCCAAGGTGCATCAGGAACAGGAACACGGTCAGCTTGAGCGGGCCGCGCAGAATTTCGATGAGCTTGTCGTCGAGTTGGCTCTTTGTTTTCGCCGCAGCCGCCCGAAGGTACCGCGACATGATGATGTCGCAGAGCTTCGAGAGAACGACCGCCGCCAGAACATAGAAGAAGAAGAGAATGTACTGCCAGAGCTCGTTGCCCCAGAGGTCGTGATGCAACCAGGGTCGGTCCTCAAACCAGGACGGCCATTGCGCGAGTTGAAATGCGAGCATGGCGGGGATTATAGAAGGGAATCGCGAAGCGTAAAGCGTGGAGCGAGTGGCCACCACTCGCTTACGCTCGCGGCTGCCCACACGGCGCCATCACCGCGTCCGGCATGCCGTGGAGAATCTTCTTGTCGGCGGGACAAACGGTGGCGAGCACGCCGCCGAGACGCGATTCTTCTCCCGAAACGAAGTAGTAAGGACACAACCGCGTCCGGGCCTGCATCGTGCGAAGCTCGTTGCTCGCAAAATCATAGTACTCGATGGGCGCTTGTTTCGCGCGATGGAAGACCTGAAGCACGTAAGGATGCTCCGGGAACGAGGACAGCGCGTGTTCCAGCGCGATCTTCCATTCCTCGCCCGAGACATCCTGGCCGAATACCACGCCCCGGCTGCCCCAGGCGTGTTCACTGAAGCCGGAGATCTTGATGATCAGCTCGCGCTCCTTCTGCGAGGCGTCCAAGAGCTCGCGCCAATCATGCATCGGCCGACCGCGATGGGTGAAGCCGGGGATCACTCCATACGGTGGCAGCGCCCGGTTATCTAGAATCCACGTCGCGGGAAAGACCCGTCGCAGTTCCTCGTAACACTCCTCGCTCAACTCAACCTTCCAGAATTCCTGCAGCAACGGATGCTGGAACAGCGCCATCAGCATCTTCTCCTCGAGGAATGGCTTGTATGGCGGCGTCACGACCACCGTCCCCTTCTTCGCCGCGTACATCACGAGTTCGGCCTTGGGGATGTTTTTCAGATCGAACAACTCGAAGAAGCGATAGACGACATCCACCCGTGCCTCGCGGTCCTGGTCGAGCACGGCCAGGCCGTCTTCGTGGAAGAGAATCTGTTTCGGCTCGATGCAGAACGCGGTCAGCCCTTCCTCCTCACGCAGGCCGGTCGCCAGCCAGGCCATCTCGGGGCGATACGTCGCGGCTTCGTCGCTCACGATGATCGCGATGGTCGGAGTGTCTTTGCCCGACGCTGCGCGCATCATGCGGGCGAATTCCTTGATCATGCCGCAAGGCCCACCGAGCACGTGAAATCCGATGCTGCCGTACGCCTGACCGAGCCAGCCCGTCAGCCCGATTCCACCCGGAACGGAGTCGAGTTCACTGACCACGAAGCCGTCGTCCGTCGGCAGGATGTCGGGACGAATGACGCGCGGCAGGTCATTCTTGAAGCGGTTCATCCGCGCGAACTCGACGAGCGCCTGCGGTTTGCCACGATCGAGGTAGTCGGCGATCCACCCGGGCATCTGGCCTTTCCTGCTGCGCAGATACAGTTGGTTGGCGGCGCGGTTGAAGGCGTGGAGGTGGACGCCGAGCCGCTGAAGGCGGTTGGCGAGCGGGGTATCGCAACGGAACGGATCGGGCGAGATACGCCATTCGACGCCCTCGAACAAGCCCGCCGTGGGCATCAGGTCTTTGATCAGCCTTGCACGCTCTGCCGGAGGCAACCCTTCGCGCACCGGGAGGTCTCTGCAATGGTTCGAATCCGCTTTGGGCGTACTCATGTTCGTGGCCGGTATGATAGAGCAAAATCGGAGTTTGTCACCAACGCGCCATCTGCCTGCGCGTCGGCTTTCTTTGCGACGCCTTTTGGATTGAATTGCGCCGTGCTGCTCTTATCTTCAGCTCGGTTCTCGACACACAGGAGCATAGGTGATGAGCAAGAAAGGTCCAAAGAGCGGGCGCGCATCCAGAACGCGGGTTCTGACCGCGAGAGACTACGCCCGGGAGGAAACCTACAAGGCAACGCGTCTGCCGGTCACGCTCGCCTCGACAATGATCCCCGACGCGTATCGCTCGGAGGAGTTCTACCGCGTCGAGCAGGAACGAATCTGGTCGGGTGGCTGGGTATGCGTCGGCTACACGTCGCAGGTCGCGAAGCCGGGGGACACATTCGTGACGAGCGTCGCCGGGCAGTCGTTCTTTGTCACGCGCGACAAAGCCGGTACGCTCCGCGCATTTCACAACGTGTGTCGTCACCGTGGCTCCCAACTCGTCGGCAAGGATGGCAACTTCGATGTGCTTCGTTGCCCGTACCACGCTTGGGGTTACGCGCTCGATGGCACCTTGCTCGGCACACCGTACTTCAAGGGGATGGACGTGCCGAAGGAGCAACAGGCGCAGTTCGACATGAGCGAAGCGAAGGGATTCTGCAAGGAGGACTTCCCGCTCCTGCCCGTCACGGTGGACAGTTGGGGCTGCTTCGTGTTCCTGAATCTTTCGTCGAAACCGACTCCGCTTGTCGGCTGGCTCGGCGACCTGCCGCGGCGGCTTGTGCGGTACCCTTTACACGAACTCAAGCTGGTGCGACGCCGGCAACTCGAGATCAAATGCAACTGGAAGCTCATCGCCGAGAACTTCATGGAGTACTACCACCTGCCGTGGGTGCATCCGGAGCTGTGCAACGTCAGCGGTTTCAACGACCATTATCGCGTCCAGGGCCCGGGCATGTACACGGGCATGTGCACCTACCCGATCTCGCGCGACGACGCCACCGTCCGCCTCGATCTGCCGACGATGCCGGGTTTGAATCGGGCCGAAGCGCGCACGGCCTATTGGTTTCTGGTGTTTCCAAACATCGCGCTCTTCCTGTTGCCGAACCATCTCTTCATGCTGTTGTTTCGTCCCGATGGCCCCGCTCGCTCGGTCGAGTTCGCTGACATGCTCGTCCATCCCAACGCCCTCGGCGCGCCCGATGCGGAGAAGAGTGTGGACGAGGTTTTCAAGTTCTGGGACATGGTCAACGCGCAGGACATCCTCGCAGTCGAGCGCGTCCATATCGGGCTGCAATCGAAGGCCTATCCCGGCGGGCGCATGTGTTACCGGTTTGAGGAGCCGGTACACCGCTACCAGAACATGGTGATTGATCGCATGGTCGGGAAGCATCGCATCCCGCCCGGAGACGCGCAGGAAGACCCGGCGTGGCTTGAAGTTCTCAAGGCAGACGAGCCGAAACCCAAACCGCTCGTCGGCAGCAAGAAGTTGAAGATGGCCGCGATCGTGAACGCGTGATGTCGTTCGACGTCATCGTTCTCGGTCTCGGCGGGATGGGCAGCGCCGCGGCATACCACCTTGCGGGACGCGGCAAACGCGTGCTCGGCATCGAGCAATTCACCGCGCCTCACGACAAGGGATCGAGTCACGGCAAGACACGCGTGATTCGCCAGGCATACCTCGAAGGCCCCGCCTACGTGCCGCTGGTGCTGCGCGCGTACGAACTCTGGCGACAACTTGAGCGTGAGACAGGTCGGAAGTTGTTGTTCGAAGTCGGCGGTCTGATGCTCGGTTCACCGGACAGCCGGGTTGTCCAGGGCAGCACTCGAAGCGCGCAGCAGTATAGGTTGGAGCACGAAATCCTCGACGCGAACGAAATCCGCAAACGCTTCCCGCCGATCCATCCTGACGCAGACACCGTTGCACTCTACGAGAAACATGCCGGCTACCTTCGTTGCGAAGAATGCGTGCGCGCCCACCTTGACCAGGCTGCCGCGCTTGGCGCGACGCTGCAGTTCGAGGAGAACGTAACCGCGTGGGAGCCGACGCAGGGCGGTGTACGAGTCCGGACATCGAGAGGGAATTATGAAGCGGAGCGGCTGGTCATCACGCCCGGCCCGTGGGCGCCGCAAGTCCTCGCAGAATTGAATCTGCCGCTGGTGGTGGATCGGCAGGTGTTGTACTGGTTCGATCCCATCGGCGGCATCGAAGCCTTCCTGCCCGACCGTTTCCCGATCTACGTCTGGGAGCTTCCCGATGGCTCGATTCCGTACGGCTTCCCTGCCGTGGATGGCCCGAACCGCGGAGTAAAAGTTGCGTTCGCCTACGCGCCGAGGCAGCAAGTCTGCACGCCCGAAACGATCGAGCGACGTGTTCACGAACGCGAAATCGAAGAGATGCGTCGCGCGGTGGTGGAGCAAATCCCGGCGCTGAATGCCCGGTGTCTCGATGCCGTGACATGCATGTACACCCGGACGCCGGACCATCATTTCATCATCACCCGGCATCCAGAGCATCCGCAGGTCAGCATCGCGTGCGGCTTCTCGGGACACGGCTTCAAATTCTGCAGCGTCGTTGGGGAAATCCTGGCCGATCTGGCAACGAGTGGCGAAACCCGTCACGACATCGGGTTGTTCCGTCTGGATCGGCTGAGCCATGCCTGAACTGCCCGACCCATTGCTCTGCATCGAGGAGTTGGAGGGTTGATTTGGCTGCTTACGGATTTCGGGATTCCCTTTCTGCTGCAATCCGCTAGAGTCCGCCGCCATCGCTTGAATGATTAAGCTGGTCACCAATCTCGTCGAGCATCGCGAGCTTCTGTACAATCTGACAATGCGCGACATCAAATCGCGCTATGCCCAGTCGTTCCTCGGCATCGCGTGGGCGATCATCCAGCCATTATCGCTCGTGTTGATCTTCACGATCATCGCCGGGTTCATCAAAATCCCGAGCGACGGCCTGCCCCGGCCGATCTTTTACTTCGCGGCGTTGTTATCGTGGGGGTTTTTCCAGGCCTCGCTGAACGCAGCCATTCCCAGCGTCGTCGCGAACTCCAACCTCGTCCGCAAGATCTACTTCCCGCGCGAGATCTTCCCGATGTCGGCAATCCTCGCATCCCTGTTTGATCTGGGAATCACCGTCGTCATCTTTGCCGGCTTCCTCGTTTACTACAAGGTGAAGGTCACCGTGTACATCCTGTTGTTCCCCGTGCTGCTGGGGGTGCAGATCGTCCTGATGCTCGCGCTGTCGTTGTTGGGCGCGGCGCTCAATGTGTTTCTGCGCGACATCCGCACCGCGCTGCCGTTGTTGCTGCAGCTTGTCATGTACGCTTCGCCGGTGATTTACCCGATGAGTGCGGTGCCGGAGAAATGGCGCACGCTCTATCAACTCAACCCGATGGCGGGTTTGATCGAAGGGTTTCGGCGCGTGTTGCTCAAAGGCGAGGCGCCCGAGGTTCCGTCGCTGCTGATCTCACTCGCGGGATCGCTGGTGCTGCTGTGGGTTTCCTACCGGATCTTCAAACGTTTGGAGCGGAAGTTCGCCGACGTGATCTGACGATCATTGCTCCTTCTCGCCTGCCGACTCCACCTTCCAGCGCGCGAACGGCAGGTCCTGATGCTTGCCCGGCATGCCACGTGGCGGTTCCTTACGAATCAGTGTCTTCCAATCCCGGACCGGCTTATCCGCGATCTGGTGTGGCGTGGGCGGGGTCTTGACCTTCTTGTCGGATTTGTACGCCCCGGTCTCGAATCGTTTGTCCGCGTCCGCGACCTGGTTCGCCGGCACGTCGGGCGCGGCATACGTTTTCGAGGAGAACCGCGACGCATGCCCCTCAAAATTCTTGCTTGAGTTGCTGAACTCTTTGGTCGAGTACGTTGTTGTCTTGTAGCTGCCTTGCCCTTCGTACTGTTTCGTGGAGAACTGCTTTGTGCTCGTGGACTTTGTGCCGAACTGTTTGTCTTCGTAGGCGGATCGCTTGTTCAGGTTCAGCGGTTTGCCGAGCTCGGCTCGGGCGGAAACTGCCATCCCGAGCGCGAGGACGACGACGAGTGACGGACGAATCATACCCGCGAGGAAATTAGCCGAAGGGCGGAGGAATGTCTTGTGAAATGTTTCGCGACCGTGAAGACGGCTACAATCCGCCCACCCGCGGCACGAACGGCTTGCCGGACGGATGATCGAGCAACTGCTGGAACGTTGTCCCAATGTGCAGGCTCAACGTCCTCTCCAACAAGGCCTCCAATGCGACGCGCAATTTCCGCTCGGTCACCTCACCATTGATCCTGTCTGCGATCTCCGCTTCCGCCAGCCGGAGCGTCGGGTTCAACCCATGCTTCGGCGGCACCAGATCGAGTTGCGCGTCCTGAGCGGCGCGCTCTCGCGTCCGAGGTGTGCTTCGCATGCGACTTTCGGCGCACAATTCCTGGTGGAGTCGAAAGTGGAAGCTCAGTGGCGTGTCGGACGGATATGCGGCGATCGTTCGTCCGCGGTCGGGAGTCAGGTGTTCGGCGGAATCGAACACGAACAGACAATGGAGCGGCGGCCCAAAGTAGGCTTCTGCGACGATTGCCTTCCGTCCCAGCCGAAGCCACGGGAAACGCTTCTGGCGCTCGCAACGCACGCGATACTTTTCCTCCAGCAACCGCGCGAGCGCGTCCACGACCGTGCGCGAATCGAGTTTACGCATTCTGCTCATGGTACGTACGTGAGGAGTTCAATCCACTCGCGTCCCTGGTCGGAGAGCGTCCATTTGCCGCGCACCCGCTTGACGAGATAGCGGCAGTTGTTGCGCGCAAGTTCGGCTTCGTTCACCGAACGCAAGACGGGCAATCGCCGCTCCTCGTTCGAGAGTTCGCCCGCTTCGCGCGGTATGATCTGCAAGGGTAATCCGACGTAGCTCATCGCCACCTCGTACGCCGCGGGCGTTCCCTTGCCGGGTTGAACGCACTCGGCGTGCGCTTTCAGCCACGGAAAGGGCTTCGCGGGCACCAAGACACGGAACGCCTCGGGTTGGTTGCGCAGGTACTCGGCAAAGTGCAACGAAGGATTGGCGCGCAGCGCGCGGAAGAACGCCGCGGGATCAATCCCGATGAAGTTCTGGCCATTGAAATTGCCGAAGTCGGGCGCCTTCGGGTCTTTCTTTGGATACCAGTTGCGAAAGTAGTAGCTGACCATGAAGTTGATCTCGAAATGCAGGTGGGCCCGCTCGCGCGAGATGCCTTCCCGGGTGTTGGCCGAGCGTCCGAGCGTGGCAATCACCTGCCCCTTCGTCACGGGCTGATCCTTCGCGAGACCCGACGCCACGTCGCGCAGGTGTGCGTACAGCGTAAACACCTCGACGCCGTCCCACTCGTGCCGCAGGATGATGTAGCGTCCGTAGTTCGAATCACCCGAACTGCGATTGAGGAACGCCACGGTACCGGCCGAGACCGAGCGGACGGGGTCGGTGGGCTCACCTTTGCGGTCGCGCTGAAGGCATTTGATGTCCACGCCCTCATGGAACTGCGGCCCGTATTTTCCCTTGCGGACACAGCCGTATTGGCCCGACTCCCAGGTGCCCATCACCGTGGACTGGAAGAATCGTTGCTCCTGACCCTGCTGGAACAGCGCATCGTTGGCGGTCGGCAGACAGAGGTCGAGGTCAGCGGCAGCTTCGAACCCGGACAGCAATGTCCCTGCAAGAATCAGTTTTGCAATACGGTTCATCGTGCGAAAGCCGCGAACGCTAACAAAGGAGGTCGTCCGTGGGAAGTAGTTTCCCCTGATTTTCCACAACTGTTGCCTTTCTCCCGGGACGAGTGTCGCTGGCACATCCGTTGCTAAATCAGAAGCGCGGCGACGGATTACTCATTTCACAGCACACACACAGCCATTGGGAGAATTGTTTATGCCACAGCTTACAGCCTTGTTGAAACAGATGGTCGAACTCGGTTCGTCCGACTTGCACCTGAGCGTCGGGCAGCCGCCCAATATCCGCGCCAAGGGAGAGCTTCAGGCGATGGGCAGCGAACCGCTCAGCAGCGAGGTCCTACGCAGTCTGCTCTATGAGATTTTGACCAAGGAACAGATCGCCGAGTTTGAAAAGAATCTCGACTTTGATTTCGGCTACACGGCGGAGGGTATCGCGCGGTTCCGCGGCAACCTGTTCATGAAATCCACCGGCATCGCAGCCGTGTTCCGGCAGATCCCCTACCGGATCGCGAAGATTGAAGACCTCGGTCTGCCGCCCGTGGCGCAATCCCTCTGCGAATACAAGAACGGCCTCGTGCTGGTCACCGGGCCCACCGGCAGCGGCAAGTCCACCACCCTCGCCGCGATGATCAATCACATCAACGAAGAGGGCGCGGAACACATCATCACGCTCGAAGACCCGATCGAGTTCGTTCACGAGCGGAAAAAGTCGCTCATCAGCCAGCGCGAGATCGGCGCGCATTGCCTCAGTTTCTCGAACGGGCTGCGCGCGGCGTTGCGGGAAGACCCCGATGTGATCATGGTCGGCGAAATGCGCGACCTCGAAACCATCGCGCTCGCGATGACCGCCGCCGAGACGGGACACCTGGTGTTCGGCACGCTGCACACACGCAACGCCCCGAAGACCGTGGATCGCGTCATTGACGTCTTCCCGCAGGAGCGTCAGGCGCAAGTTCGCACGATGCTTTCCGAAGCGCTCCGGGGCGTCATTTCGCAGACGCTCCTCAAGCGCGCGGACGGCAAGGGTCGCGTGGGCGCGTACGAGGTCCTGGTGGCGAACACCGGCATCCGCGCGTTGATCCGCGAGGGCAAGACCTTCCAGATCGGCTCGTGCATCTCGACCGGCAGGAAGGAGGGGATGCAGACACTCGACCAACACCTGCAGGAGCTGTTCCAGAAGGGACTCATCACCGCCGAAGAAGCTCTCAAGGTTGCCGACAATCCCGTCCCTTTCCAGAGATTTGTGCAGACGAAACCTCTCGCCGCCGCCGCGTAGCGCCCGAGGTAACGGGCGTTGTGGTCGGAGGCGTTTCGCGGTCGGCGGCACGATTTTCTAGTTGCCGGACTCGCGGTCCTTCCTGCTATGAATCGCCGCCGTGAAAAACATTCTCGCCTGTCGTCCGTGGAGTTACGGAAAATATCACCAGACCGCATTCGCGCATTTGCAGAAGATTGGAGTGCAGTGCGTCGAGATCGCCGTGCCGAAACCGAACGAGATCAAGAAGACGCTCGATGAACTCGAGCGGTACGGCTTGCGCGCGACCAGCCTGCAGGGGTCGTTCGACGTGACGGACCCGCAGTGCGCGGCCAAGCTCAAGCCGCAAATCGCCTCCACCGTGGAGATGGGCGCGAAGATTCTGTTCCTGAGCGTGAAGCGCGGAGAGCTGGACAAGCCAGCCGCGTACGCCCGGTTGCACGAAGCGGGCGAGACGGGAGCGCTCTACGGCGTGACCATCGTGATGGAAACGCATCCCGACATGATCACGAACGCCGATGTGGCGATCGAGACGATGCGCGGCGTGAATCATCCCAACGTGCGCGTCAACTTCGACACCGCGAACATCTACTACTACAACCAGGGCGTGGACGGCATCGCGGAATTGAAGAAGGGGCTCGAGTACGTGGGCGCGATGCATCTCAAGGAGACCAACGGCACATTCAACACTTGGTTTTTCCCCGCCTTCGGTGAAGGCATCGTAGATTTCAAGGAGGTGTTTCGGCTGCTCAACGAACGGAAGTTTTATGGTCCTTTCACAATGGAGATCGAGGGTGTCGAAGGTGAGGACCTGAACCGCGAGCAAGCCGAGGCGCGTGTCGCGAAATCTGTGGAGCACCTCCGCAAACTCGGTTGTGTCGAGTAACGAGGCGGTGTGAGCAACCGCGCCGAGCTCGCCCGACGATCCATCCAGCCGGAGTGGCTGGACGAGTTGCCGGCCACCGACCCGCGAGCTTCCCGGGGTCGTCGAGACCTGCGCCGGATTAACCTCTGGATGGGCAATCCCGGGATCGCGGCGCGACACCTTCGCCGGCAACTGACTCAGGACAAGCCGCAGCGAGTGGTGGACCTCGGAGCCGGCGACGGCACGTTTCTCCTCGCGGTGGTCAGGCGGTTGCCGGCGAGCCCGGCTCCCCGCGAGGCAGTTCTCGTGGATCGCCTGCGTTTGCTCTCGCAAGAGACCGCGGAGGAATTTCGCGTTCGTGGTTGGAGCATCCACACGGTCGAAGCCGATGCGATGGATTGGCTCAGCTCGACACCAAATGGCGTGGACGGGATTCTTCTCGCCAACCTGTTCCTGCACCACTTCCCGGACGACCAGTTGCGCCGGCTGCTCGGGCTGGTCGCGGCGCGCGCGAGGTTGTTCGTGGCGTGCGAACCGAGGCGGACTTCGTTTTCTCTCACCGGCGTGGCGTTGCTGCCGCTGATCGGTTGTGGCGCGGTGTCGCGTCACGACGCGCGGCTCAGTGTTTGCGCGGGGTTCAGTGGCCGCGAATTGTCGGCGCTCTGGCCGGAATCCGGTGAGTGGACCTTGCGCGAGGAGGGGGTCGGTATGTTCGGCCATTCTTTTGTGGCTGAAAGGCGGCGCAGCGGGTGATGAATACCGGAAAGCCGATCACGATCATCGGCGGCGGATTGGCGGGCCTCACGCTCGGCATCGCGCTCCGCCTGCGGAGTGTGCCGACGACCGTGTGGGAGGCCGGGAGTTATCCGCGACATCGCGTCTGCGGTGAATTCGTCAGTGGCCGCGGCCAGGCGACGCTGGAACGACTGGGTCTGCTCGATCTCTTGTTGCGAGCAGGCGCACGATGGGCACAAACGGCGAGTCTGCTATCACCCGGAATTCAACCCGTCACCCATGCGCTGCCCCACCCCGCCCTCTGCATTTCCCGACATGTGCTCGATGATCTCCTGGCCCGCGAGTTCCGTCGCCTCGGAGGCGAACTCCGCGAACACCAACGCTGGGCGAACGGCTGCAGCGAGGCCGGGATCGTTCGCGCCAGCGGTCACCGGGTGGAAGCGATGGTCAATGGCTGGCGATGGTTCGGCCTGAAGGCGCACGCTCGCGAAGTGTCGCTCGCGGCCGATTTGGAGCTTCACCTGTTCGAGAACGGTTACGTCGGCCTTTGTCGGTTGCCGGACAGGATCAACGTGTGCGGTTTGTTCCGTACACGCGAGCCAATACCGGACCTTCGCCACCATTGGCGGGAACAATTGTGTGGACCGAGAGATTCGACATTGCGCGATCGGCTCGACGGGGCCCGCTTCGACGAGGATTCCTTCCGTGCCGTTGCGGGTCTTTGCCCGATGCCATCGCAGGTCTTCGCCCATGGCGAATGTGTCGTCGGGGATGCGCTCTCCATGATCCCTCCGGCAACGGGAAACGGTATGTCGGTCGCCTTTGAGTCCGCCGAAATCGCCGCCGGGCCGTTGGAGTTGTACTCGTACGGCAGGCTCGGATGGAACGAGGCGCGCAACCGCATTGCCCGCGATTGCAGACGGCGATTTGCACGGCGCATGCGAGCCGCCGCCTGGTTGCATCGGGCTGCATTCTGGTCTGCGGGGCGACGGTGGGTAGTTGCGTCCCTGAACCGGTTTCCCTGGCTCTGGTCCATTGCATTTCGAGCGACGCGGTGAGGAGCCTCGGCGGTCACTTCGGGCGCGCTGGGCCGCCCGGCTTGATCGTGCCCCAAACGGCGATCGAACCCACCACCAACACCCATACCGGGAAAATCGCCACGCCGGGTATTGCTTCCGCAATCAACCCCGGCAGGATCACCCATTGCCGGCCGAGCACCAGAAAGAGGAGCAGCGCCGTGATCAGATCGAGCGTCCATTGCAGCGGAGGCAGAAACTCGAACCAAATGGACAGGGCATCGGAGACTCCGGCCACCACGAACGCCACGGCGATCCGCTTTTTCCCCTCGGGCGTCCACCGTAACTGTGGTTGTGCCGGTGGCTCTGGCTGCGGGATGAGCTGCTTGTCGTCGTTCATCGGTCGTTGGAGGTGACCATAGCAGCAATGGCGGGCACGATTCAACCCGGCTGCAGCCGTGCCTGATACCGCCAGCGTCGCAGTCAGCGTTGTAGCGGCCGCCGTCCCCGGCGGCTTTGGCTTTGGTCATCCAGATCGCGTGTCCGAGGATGCGCGCCTCAACTACGGTGACAACGGACAAGGCATAGCATCGGAGCGTCGCTCCGCTCCGTCCGATGCCGTGCCTTGTCCGTTAGTCGTTCGCATCGCCCACACCAAAATACGTACAATCGGGATGATGGAAAACGAGCGCGCTCACGCTGGCCTCCGGCTCCATCATGTGGCCTTCGGTGAGGGCGACGCCGATTTCTTCGGGTCGCAACAGTTTCCAGATCCCTTCCTGGTCTTCGAGGTTCGGACAGGCGGGGTAGCCGAAGCTGTAACGCTTGCCGCGGTACCGGGCCTGAAAACGATCCATCATCGTCAGGTCGGCGGGATCGGGGAAACCCCAGTCTTCGCGAATGCGACGGTGCAGCCACTCGGCGCAGGCTTCCGCCGTCTCGATGGCGAGCGCCTGGATGGCGTGCGATTTTAGGAACTCGCCACGCACCTTGTAATCCTCCGATTTCTCCCGGATGCCCGCCCCCGCGCCCACGACAAACATCGCCAGCGAATCGCGCGGTGAGATCACGTAATCGGAAAGACACAACCCGTCCGGCTTCCGCTGCCGGGGAAACCGGAACACATGGATCGGCTTGGCGTCCTTGGCGTCTTGGCGGTTCGAATAGAGTCGGATCGTGTTGCCTTCCGCCTCCGCATCGAAAAACTGCCACACCGCCTTGATCTTCATGTACTTCATCGCTTCGGCCTTGACCTCCTCGACGGCGTGATCGAGTTCGAGGGCTTTCGGGTCGCGCGCGGCCAAGGCTTTCTCGAAATTGCCCTTGAACCCGAGATGGCGCACGAACAGCATCTGCGGGTTGATGTAGCTCCAGATTTCCTGTAACTGCGGCACGTCGCGGACCTTTCGGTCGGGATACGGTGCGGGCACTGGCGGAATGTCACTCCGCACTTTGCTGCTGCGCTGGGTCGGTTCAGGAAGTCCTTCCTTTGTGACAGCGGGTTCTTCCGTCGCGGCGGCTCGTTCCTTGGCAACCGTCTCGCGCTCGGACGGATTCATCAACCGGTTCATCATCGCCAGCCCCGTCATCGCATCCTTGCAGTACACGACGATGAAACCGTAGCTCGGCGCGATCTTGCCCCGCGTGAACCGGTCGCTCAACGCCGCGCCGCCGACCAGCATCGGGATCGTGATGCCGGCCGCCTTGAGGTCCGCGGCAGTGACGACCATCTGCTGCGCGCTCTTCACGAGCAATCCCGACAGCCCGATCGCGTCCGGCCTGTGCTGGTGATATGCCTCGATCAACTGCTCGGGCGGCACCTTGATGCCCAGGTTGATGACCTGGTAGCCGTTGTTCGTGAGAATGATGTCCACGAGGTTCTTGCCGATGTCGTGCACGTCGCCCTTGACCGTGGCGAGAATGATCTTGCCCTTGTTCGAGTCGGAAGCGTGCTCCATGAATTGTTCGAGATGCGCGACGGCGGCCTTCATCGCTTCGGCGGACTGGAGCACCTCGGCGACGATCAGTTCGTTTGCGTTGAACAATCGGCCTACCTCTTTCATGCCGTCCATGAGGGGGCCGTTGATGATATCGAGCGGCTTCGCTTCCTTGAGCTTGAGATCGAGGTCGGCGACCAAGCCTTCCTTTGTGCCTTCGAGGATGTAGTTGGCGAGGCGCGCGTCGAGCGGCAGATCGGAAGTCTTCTTCTTCACCCGGCTCGCCGCGCCGCGAAAGTGCTCGCTGATGGCGGCGATATGGTGTTGGTTGATCGCAAGCCGCTGCTCGCGCGTCTGCTGGCGAACATCGCGGGGCGCGTCGAAGCCCACATGCGGATAATTGTAGAGCAAATCCTCGGCGAGCTTTTTCTCTTTGTCAGGGATGCTCGGGTACCGCTCGAGTTTCTCGGCGTTGACGATCGCGAGGTCGAGCCCGGCTTTCACGCAATGGTAGAGGAACACCGAGTTGACGACTTCGCGCGCGGCGGGCGGCAGGCCGAAACTCACGTTGCTGATGCCGAGCTGTGTCCGACAACGCGGCAACGCCTCCTTGATCAACCGCACCGCCTCGATGGTCTCGACGGCACTGCCGATGTAGCTTTCGTCGCCTGTCGCGCACGGAAACACGAGCGGGTCGAAGATCAAATCCTCCTCGGGGAAGTCCCACTCCTCCGTGCAATACTTGTGCGCGCGTCGCGCGATGGCGAGTTTGCGTTCGCGCGTGACGGCCTGTGCCTGCTGCTGGTCCTCATCAATCGAACCAATCACCACGGCAGCGCCGTACTTCTTCGCCAGCGGCATGGTGTGTTCGAACTTCTCATTGCCATCCTCGAAATTGATCGAGTTGATGATGCCCTTCCCTTGCAGGTACGTCAGCGCGCGCTCGACCGCTTTCGGGTTGGTCGTATCAATCATCACCGGCACTTTGATCTTGTGGATCAGCTTCTCGTAAAACCGATCCATGTCCGTCAGTTCGTCGCGGTCGGGATTTTCGAGGTTGACGTCAATGATGTGCGCGCCGCCCTTGACCTGCGCCCGGGCGATCTCGGTGGCTTCCTCGTACTTCTCCTCGGTAATGAGCCTCTTGAACGCGCGAGAACCGACCTCGTTGGTGCGTTCGCCAACAAGCAAGGGCCGGGTGTCGTCGGTCGCCTCGATCAATTCGATGCCGCTGTAATAACTGCGCCGTTGCCCCCGGTGCGCGCGCGGCTTGCGACCGTCCGCCATCTGCGCGATGGCCTTGATGTGCTCGGGCGTTGTCCCGCAACAGCCGCCGACGATGTTGAGCCAGCCGTTCTTGACGAACCGTTCCAACGATGCAGCCAGCGAGGTCGGCGTCTCGAGATATTCGTTCCGCTCGTTCGGCAAACCGGCATTGGGATAACAGGACACGCGGGTAAGCGACATCTGTTGGATCGTGCGAATGTGATCGGTCATGAACTCGGGGCCCGTGGCGCAATTCAAGCCGATCGAGAGCAGATCGACATGCATCAGCGATGCGACCAATGCGTCCGCCGGCTGACCCGCCAACATCGTGCCCTGCTGTTCGATTGTCGCCGACACCATGATCGGAAGGCGGAAACCGAGTTTGTCGAATGCCTGGCCGGCCGCGATGAGCGCCGCCTTGATGTTCCGGGTATCGAAACACGTTTCGATCAACAGGACATCGCAGCCGCCTTCTGCCAGCGCCTCGGCTTGCGCCTGAAACGTCTGGACGAGCTGGTCGAATGTGATTCCACCCACGACGGAGATGGCTTTCGTCGTCGGCCCGATCGAGCCGGCCACGAATCGGGGCTTCTGTGGTGTGGAAAACTCCTCCGCAGCCTTGCGCGCGAGTTTCGCGGCGGCCAGGTTGATCTCCCTGCATTTCCCGGCGAGACCGTACTCCGCAAGCACCAGCGCCGTTCCGCCGAAGGTGTCCGTCTCCACGATGTCCGCGCCCGCCTCGAAGTATCTGCGATGAATATCGAGGATCACGTCGGGCCGCGACAGGACGAGGTTCTCGTTGCAGCCTTCGAGTTCCGCCCCGCCAAAATCATCAGCAGAAAGGTTGCGCTGCTGGATCATCGTGCCCATCGCGCCATCGAGCACGAGGATCCGTTCATCCAGAATCGCTTCGAGAAGCGAGGTTCTGTCCTGTCGCTGGTTCATCGGGGCAGGAACGTAGCAGGCGAGCGAGCGGAAAACAACGCTTGCGCGTCCGTCTTGTAGGGCGCGATGCCCCCTGTCGTGTAGGGGGTATCGCGCCGTGGATCATGTGAAGCGGAACGGCACCGCATGGCAACCCCGGCGGCGCGAAACCTCCGTCCCAAACGACGCGGGACGGAGACATTCGCGCCCTGCAACGCGCTTGCGGCCGAGGATGGCAAGGTGTAGAAGTGTCACAGAACTCTTGGGAAGGAGCTGCCCATGCAACACACGCCAGTCGCCTCCATCCGCGTCGCACCACTCGCCGAACTGCAACAGAAAGGCTGTCTCGTGGTCCGCGGCGCCGACCGGCCCATCGTCGTGTTTGCTCATGAGGGACGCATCTCCGCCGTGGACAACCGCTGCCCGCACCTTGGATTTCCGCTGAGCCGCGGCTCCGTGCAGGACGGAATCCTCACCTGCCACTGGCATCACGCGCGCTTCGATTTGCACAGCGGCTGCACGTTCGACCTGTTCGCCGATGACGTGCCCGCGTACGACGTCGAGGTGCGCGATGGGATCGTTTACGTTTCCACCACGCCGCGTGAACCCAAGCCGCGCGAGTATTTCTATCGCCGATTGCAGGAAGGAATGGCCCAGAACATCGGGTTGATCCAATTCAAGTGCCTGATCGGTCTGATGAAGTCAGGCGAGGACTCCGGCAAAGTTGCACACGCCGTGGCGTTGTTCGGAACGCGCAACCGGGATCAATGGGGCGCAGGGCTCACGCTGCTGACCGCTGCCGCGAACGTGGTCCCCCGGCTCGACGAGGAAACGGCATACCTCGCGTTGAGCCAGGCGACACGGATGGTGGCCGCGGACTGTGCGAACCAGCCACCGCGGCGCGAGCGGTACCCGCTGGAGAGCGAGCAACTCTCCCTCGATACGCTGAAGCGCTGGCTGCG